>NZ_JBWKDK010000136.1:0-1226 GCF_056436005.1 Streptomyces sp. NPDC043854 | reverse complement strand
GGAACCGGCAGCGCCGCACGATCGACCTTCCCGTTCACCGACAACGGCAGCGCCTCCAGCACCACCACCACCGCCGGCACCATGAACTCCGGCAGGAGTCCCATGGCATGAGCACGCACGGTCTGCGGGTCCGCCTTGCCCGCGACGTAGCCGGCCATCTGCGGTTCGCCCTCGGGCGTCGGCACGAGCAGTACCACCGCGTCGGACACGCCCGGGGCGGTGCGCAGGCAGGCCTGCACCTCCCCGAGCTCGACCCGGCGGCCGCGGATCTTGACCTGGTGGTCCTGCCGCCCCAGGAACTCCAGCCTGCCGTCCGTGCGGCGGCGGGCGCGGTCGCCGGTGCGGTACATCCGGCTGCCGGGGATGCCCGAGAAGGGATCGGGGACGAAGGCGGCGGCCGTCTTCGCCGGGTCTCCGAGGTATCCGCGGCCGACGCCGGTGCCGCCCACGTAGAGGTCGCCCTCGACGCCGACCGGTACGAGCTCCAGCCGGTCGCCCAGTACGTGGAGCTGGGTGTTGCGGACCGGCGAGCCGATGGGAACGGGCCGGGTGTCGGAAAGGGGGCCTGCGGTGATCAGGGCGTGCGCGACGTCGTCGGAGCACTCGGCGGGACCGTAGGCGTTGGTGATGGGTATGTGGGGGTAGCGCTCGAACCAGCGCCGGCAGAGGTCGGCCGGCAGGTCCTCCCCGGTGGCCATCAGGTGCCTGAGATCACCCAATGCGGGTGTGGGCAGCCCGTCGTCCCACTGGTCCAGTGTCGCGCGCAGCAGCGAGGGGACTACTTCGAGGACCGAGATGTCCTCCTCCTCGGCGACCCCGAAGAGTGCTGCGGGATCGGCAGCCGTCCCGGCGCCGACCGCGCGGACGCGGCCGCCCACGGCGAGGGGCGCAAGCATCTGCCAGACGGAAACGTCGAAGGTGAGCGGGGCGTTCTGGACGAGGGAGTCCGCGGCCCCGAAGGCCAGGTCCTCGATCTTGGCCTGGAGGTGGTTGGCCATGCCCGCGCGGTGAACCATGGCGCCCTTGGGACGGCCGGTGGAACCAGAGGTGTATATGACGTAGGCGAGGTCCTGCGGGTGCGACCGCCGTGGCGGCTCGGACTCGTGCCGGTCCGTGCCGGGGGGGGGGGGGGGGGGGGGGGCCGGCCCGGGGGGGGGGGGGGGGGCACGTACACTTCCGGCGGGGGGGGGCTTTTACCCACCCCCCTTGCCACGGACCGGCCAGGA
>NZ_JBWKDK010000135.1:0-1452 GCF_056436005.1 Streptomyces sp. NPDC043854 | reverse complement strand
CGCAATGCTGTTGACATAGGTCTGGATCGGTGGGATGACGTCATCGGGGGTGGTGATGGTGGCGTCGTCTCTTCCGGATCTGGCCGGGGTGGGTGTGCTGACCCGGATGTATCCGCCGTGGTTGGTGGATGAGGTGGTGGCTGCGTGCGGCCGTACCGAGCAGCGGCAGCGGCTGCTGCCGGCCCGGCTGGTGGTCTACTTCCTACTCGCGATGGCCTTGTTCTCCCCGGCGCCGTATCTGGAGGTGATGCGGCACCTGTCGGAGGGCCTGCGCTGGGCTGGGCTGTGGGGATCGTGGCACCTGCCGAGCAAGTCGGGGATCTTCAGGGCCCGCAGGCGGCTGGGGGCCGAGCCGATGGCCGCGTTGTTCACCCGGTGCGCCCGCCCGCTGGCGACGCCGAACACGCCGGGGGCGTTCTGGCGGGGGCTGCGGCTGATGGCTGTCGACGGCACCCGGCTGGATGTCGCCGACAGCCCGGCCAACGCGGAGGCGTTCGGCCGTCCCGGCAGCGGCCGCGGCGAGGGCGTCGGCGGCTACCCGCAGGCCCACGTCGTCGCGCTGGTGGAGTGCGGCACTCATGCCGTCATCGACGCCGCACTCGCCGGCTGGCACGACGCGGAGGTCCGCCTGGCCGAAGACCTGGACCGCTCGCTCGCCCCGGGCATGCTCGTCCTGGGAGACCGCAACTTCGCCTCCACTCGCCTGGTCCGGGCATGGACGGCCACCGGCGCCGAGGTGTGTCTGAGGGTCAAGGCCAACCGGCGCCTGCCCGTGGACCGGATGCTCCCGGACGGCTCCTGGCTCAGCCACATCCAGGCCGGCGACGACAGGAAGAACCAGCTCCGGCCGGTGGTGGTCCGGGTGATCCGCTACCGGCTGGACGACCCCGGCCGGCCCGGCCAGGACGACTACCGGCTGATCACCACTCTCCTGGACCCCCGCCAGGCCCCCGCCGCCGAACTGGCTGCCCTTTACCCCCAGCGGTGGGAGTGCGAGACGGTCCTCGACGAGCTCAAGACCCACCAGCGTGGCGCGAAGAGCGTGGTCCTGGCCAGCAAGACCCCCGACGGCATCCGCCAGGAGATCTACGCCCACCTGCTGGTCCACCACGCCTTACGCGCGCTGATGGCCCAGGCCGCAGCGGACGCAGCACCGCCCCTCGACAGCGACCGGCTGTCGTTCACCACCGCCCTGCGGGCAGCCCGCCGCACCGTCACCCGCACCCCCGGCACTTTTTCCCCCTGACCTGCTGGAACAGGCCTGGCGGCACTTCCACACCGAGGTCCGCGAACGACTCCTGCCCCCAAGGCGAACACGCAGCCAGCCCCGCGTCGTCAAACGCAAGATGTCGAACTACAAGGCCAAGGCCAGCCGCCACCGCGACTGGCCCCAGCCCACCCGACCTCCACACGACGCCATCGCGATCCTGCCGCCGTAAATCAACGGCATTG
>NZ_JBWKDK010000134.1:0-1780 GCF_056436005.1 Streptomyces sp. NPDC043854 | reverse complement strand
GACGCGCCAGTTCCCCCGCTGGCGAAAAGGGGAAACACCAAGCAATGGAACCCGACCCCACCGGCCCCCCCCCCCCCCCCCCCTGGCCCGGGAGGGCCCGCCCCGGCGGGGTTTCACTGCGCGGTCACCACTTGTACGTCCACACCGTGTCGTTGTACGTGTCGGAGCTGTTCACGTGGATCCGGATGCGGGCGGTGTCGTCCTGGAACGTCTGGCCGGGCTTCCAGGTCTGCATGTCCAGCGCGGTGCAGTTGCCGGTGGGTGCGGCGGCCTTGGGGTTGCTCACCACGCGGACCGGTCCGCTGCCGCTCGCGACCGAGGTGTCGACCTTGTAGATCAGTACACCGGTGGCGCAGGCGCCCGAGTCGTTGTTGGCGGCCCTGCGGGACTCGGCGACGTAGGCGGTGGTGGCGCTGGTCTTGATCACCGCCAGCTTGTAGGCGCTGCCCCCGTACTCCACTGCGTTGAGGGTGGTGGCGTACGTGCCGTTGGCGGACAGACAGGAGACCTGGCTGTCGTTGATCCATCCGAGCTTCCACGTGTGCCAGCCGAGGAACTGCGGGGCCGGGCCACTGACCTTGCCCATGAGGTCCCAGCCGCCGACGTACTGGTGCTGTTCGCCGCTGAAGGCGTAGAGGTCGGGCAGGCCGAAGGTGTGGCCGGTCTCGTGGTCGGCGACCTTGTGGCCCCAGTGCCACATGTCCTGTCCGAAGGTCACCGCCCACTTGATCGCCACCCAGGTGTTCGTCGCCTTGTTCCAGACCCAGGTCGGGTTGGAGGGGTTCTGGAGCCAGGTGGGGGTGTGCGTGATCGCGGCCGCGGTGCTGGTCGGCACGATGTAGAACATGTCGTAGTCGGCGAGGTTGACGCCTGCGTTGGCGGCGCCGGCGAGTGCGTCCTTCACATAGACCCGGTGCGTGTCCCAGGAGAACCCGCGCGCCCAGTTGTAGTCGGTGGAGTTCTTCGGCATGCGCACCCAGTTGCCGTGCGGGGCCCTCAGGTCCAGCCAGACCTTGCCGTTGGACGCCTTCCACATCCAGTCGGCGGCGCCGGATATCTGGTTGTAGTAGCGATCGAGGGGCGTGGTGGTCCCGACGGCGTCGGGGAAGTCCACGTAGATCACGCCCACGCGCTTGGTGCCCACCGGTTTCTGGAACCGGTTGTAGTCGATTTTCTGGCCTTCGTCGGTGTAACCGGTCGTCCCCTGCAGCGCACAGGCCGAGATGCTTTCGTTGGCCCCGTGAGCGGTGTCGGTGGGGGCGACCAGGGCGAGCAAGCCGAGCAGGGCGGCGGACAGGACGAATAGGGGCACCGCAACGCGCGGGCGCCGCAAGGCGTGTGAGGGTCTCATGGTGTTGCCTCCGTGGGGGAGAGGCGTTCCTCCGTGGGGAGAGGTGCGCCTCCGCGGGGGAGCCCGCGCGCTGTGTGGCGCGAGCATGACAATCTGTTGCCTGCCGATGCATTGCGTTGGGGACAGGATGCGGATACGGCGGCGACACCGAAAACTACCGGATCTCCATAACTTCGCAATATGGGCCCGGAATTGTGCCGTTCCGATTACGAACGGTAGCCGGGAATCCGGATGCGAAGCGAAACACCGGTCCGGCGCGCTCGGCCCGTGCGGAACGTCGTCGAATTTCCTCGGCAGGGGCGATGCCGGGTAAGCAGCCGCCTCAACTCCGTTTCCTAAGGGCTGTCCCGTAAATGATCTTCCTGTTGCCTCGGGCATGGTTGGTCGCCGTGTGGGTGGCTCGGCTATCCGGCGAGGGCGAGGTTGTGC
>NZ_JBWKDK010000133.1:0-1981 GCF_056436005.1 Streptomyces sp. NPDC043854 | reverse complement strand
CCGCGGACGCTTCCCGCCCCGGCCCCGGTCGACGACGCCCCGCGGACGCTTCCCGCCCCGGCCCCGGTCGACGACGCCCCGCGGACGCTTCCCGCCCCGGCCCCGGTCGACGACGCCCCGCGGACGCTTCCCGCTCCCGCGCCGCTGCCCGCCCCCGCGCAGCATATGTCCCCGGCGCCCGTACTCGCCGAGACCGGCGCAGGCCAGGCCGGCGCCGCGGCGCTCCTCGCCTCCGCCCTGGTCCTGGGCGGCGCGATGCTTTACCGCAGGTCCCGTTCTGCCTGACGCGGCCGCAAAGGTAATCGGAAGAAATACCGGCCGGAGAATCCCCTGACGGATTCTCCGGCCGTCGCCGTGCCCTCGACGCGTTTCCGCCGCGGCACGAAATCGTTAGCCAGGGCAAAAGCGGTGCGACGGTCGCCGCTGGAAAAGGATTTCGACAATGAAGCTCACGAAGGTCGCCGCAGTCGTCGCCGGCTCCGTTGCCGCCCTCGGCGCCTCCACTTCCGCGTTCGCCGCCGAGGGCGCGGCCGCGATGCCCCCCATGAGCCTGACGAGCGGGGCGACACAGGCCTTCGACTCGCTCGCCCCCGCCACAGAGTCGCTTCCCCAGACCCTCGGCAACGGCCTGGCCGAGCAGGGCCAGCCGGTCGATCAGGTCGTGGGCACCACCCGGCGGGTCAACGAGATCCGCAATGGCGCCCCGGGCGAGGTGCTCGGCCTGGCGAACGGGGCCACGAAGGCCTCCCCGCTCCTCGGCGGGGTCCAGCTCAACGGCGGCAACCGGTCCTGAGCCTGAGCCTGCCGATTCAGGACGGCAAAAGAACCGTGGGCGCTACCGGCGAGGCCGGTGGCGCCCACGGTCCGATGCTGCCGCCGCGGATGCGGCGTCAGGCTTCAGAGGCTGTCGCAGGTGTTGCCGAACGCCGGGTTCAGCAGGCCGATGACGTCGGCGGTGTTGCCGCAGAGGTTGACCGGGACGTGGACCGGCACCTGCACGAGGTTGCCCGAGAGGACACCGGGGGAGCCCACGGCCGCACTCTCGGCCGTGGAGTCGGCAAAGGCGGTGCCCGCGGCGCCGGCTGCGGCGAGACCGGCGGAGGCCAGGACCAGGGCGGCCTTCTTGGCAGAGTTCATGGAAAGTGCACCTTCTCTTCGATGTTCTGCCCCGACCGGGGCTCACACCGAGAGAAACGGTCCGGACTCCCCAACGGACACGGCCTCGCGCACATCAAACCTGTTCAGCCCAATCGGCTTCGCCGCACGCGATGTTCGGCCGACCGCCCTGGGGCGCGCCCGCCGCTACCGGCGCACGGGCAGGCCCGGGATCTCGGGGCTCTCAGGGTCGGGGATCTCGGGGACCTCGGGGACGGGGGTCTCGGGGAGATCCGCCGGCGGGAGGGTGATGGGCAGGCCGGGGATGGCCGACAGGTCGGGGAGAGTCGGCGGCGTGCCCCCGGGCAGCAGCCCCTCAAGGCTCCCGAGGAAGCCGTCGAGGGCCGCGGAGATGGCGGAGAGCAGGTCGTCGAGCGGGCCGGCCGGGGCCTCGGCCGGACGGTCCTCCGCTTCCTGCCGGACGGCCGCCACTCGTTTGCGCAAGGAGGCGGCACTCTCACCGTCTGCGGCGCCCGCTGGGGCGGCCGCGCCGGTGAGTATGACGGCGGCGAGGGCCGACGGGACGAGGACTCGGGCACGGAGGTGGAACGGCTTGGAGCGCTGCATGGGAGTTCCTTCGCTGGTCGCAGAGAAGCGGACCCGAGCGATCCGCTCCCTCACCCACCGTCGTGACGGCCTGCACGGAGTGCAACCGGAGCGGGGCCGCACGCAAGGCCCGCGCGCGGGAGCCGCTCGGGGCTGCGTACGGGCGTGGGGGGGGGGGGGGGGGGGGGGGGGGAGGGGGGGGGGGGGGGGAAGAGGGGGGGGGGGGGGGGGGGGGGTGGAACAAAGACAGCCAACGAGGGACGCGGTTCACGCGGGACCA
>NZ_JBWKDK010000132.1:0-2148 GCF_056436005.1 Streptomyces sp. NPDC043854 | reverse complement strand
TCACTCGCGCCGTCAGCGAAGAGGAGGAGTTCCGTATCTTCGAGGTCGAAAACGGCGGAGACCTCAGACTGCGCGACCTCACCGTCTCCCGCGGCGAAACGGATGACGAGGAGGAGGAGAGCGACGGCGGCGCGATCCTTGTCCAGGAAGCGGGCCGGCTCGACCTGGATTGCGTCACCCTCGACAGCAACGCCACAGAGGACGACTACGACGGTGGCGCGATCTACAACGAGGGTGTCACCGACATCCGTCGCAGCACCCTCAGCAACAACAACGCCGAGGACGGCAGCGCCATCTACAACTACTACGGCAAGGTGACCATCACCAAGTCCAAGATCACCAACAACGCCGGCGACACCGACGACGGCTACGGCACCATCACCAACTACTACGGAACCACCACCATCAGCAAGAGCGAGATCAGCCACAACATCACCGCTTACGGTGGCGGCGTCTACAACGACGACGGCATCACGGACATCGACAAGACCCTCATCACGTCCAACCACGCAGACGAGGACGGCGGCGGCGTCTACCAGGACGGCGGCTCGCTCTACCTGCGCCGGAGCGTCGTCGAGTACAACACCACCGACGGAACCGGCGGCGGCCTGTACCTCTACTACCCGTCAGTGGTCGAGGACTCCGTGATCCGCGAAAACATCGCCACGGAAGGCGACGGCGGCGGCGTCTACATCTACGACGACGTCTCCATCCGCCGCAGCCTGATCACCCGCAACCGCGCCACCGGAGACGACTCGCAAGGCGGCGGGGTCTACAACGAATCGGGTTACACCACCATCCTCACGGACACCGACGTGACCTCGAACTCCTCCGACGACCCCGCCGGCGGCTACCACAACGACGGATCTGAGATCCTCGTCTACGGCGAAGTCAACATCGTCGACAACGACCCCACCAACTGCGAAGGCGGCTCCCCGGTACCCGGCTGCTTCGGCTGACGGTCGGCGGGACGGCCACCACCAGCCACCCCGCCACACACCCGCCCCCGGCAACGGCTGAGTCCAACCAACAGGCCGATCGACTGACGGCCGGGTGTTCGCAGGCAGCGCCGGACAGATAAGGCTCCCCGGCGGTCGAGCGAGAGGTCTGACCCTCGACTCGTCCGCCGGGGAGCCTCTTTGGTGCACGGACTAAACGAATCTCACCCAGCCCAAAGCCCTGGGCCCGCGGCTCCCGGCCCCAAGGAGCGGCGTTTCCACCTCTGCCACAACCGGTGAACAGGCATGGGCCGGGTTGATCGAGGGCCGGCGGGTGACGACGAGGTGCCGTGCCGGGTGGTGGCCATGACGCCGAAGACGTCACCCGAGGTCGTGTGAGGAGCCGCCGGATCCCGTCCGGCGGCTCCTCACGCGCTCCGGCGACTCAACGGCGTCGAGCGGCCGGTTCTGCCATTCAGCCATCCCGTCGAAAACCTTGCCGGTGACGCCCTGCACACCCAGCGCGACCGTTTCCTGGTGGAGGAGAAGAAGGGCCCACTGTCTGCTGGTGGTCAAGGCCGCCCTCGGCGGTGAGGCGAACGCCTCAGGGCGATCGGTAGGCTCAGGGAACCGTTGCCGACCGAGGACCACACCCATGACGATTCCCTCCCGCACTGTCGGCCGGTGTCCTGACCCGGGCGGCGCGCCGGCGCGCTGAGGTCACCGGTTGCAGCCGGGGATGCCGCCCCCGTCGCCCGCCCGCGGTGTTGCCGGTCACGACGGCCTCGGTCAGGGTGGTCGAGCCGATGGCATGCTTCCGTCCTGCTCTCCGTCGGGGAGGGCCCCGGCTGTCAGGTGACGGCCCGGAGGCTGGTGACGCGGGTCCAGGCGGTGGTGAACGCGCTGGCCCATGTGTCTGCGTACACGTGCTGAGGTCGTACGCCGACAGCCGTCTGCTCAGCTATGCGAGGGCGCCCACCACGACGCTGAACTGCAGGGTCGTTCCACTGGGTCGGCGGAGTCGCATAGCCGCGGAGGGGGTCGGGCGACCCCAGCGGCCGGCGGGGGTTTTCGGCTGCTCCTTCATTCGGGGCGAGTGTCCGGTGGTTCCGATTGGTTGGTCGATGTCGGTGGTCGGCTCGAGGGCTGGATTGCTGAACTGTGTGCCGCTGGTGCCGTTCTGTCCTGTTGATGAACTCCCGTTGATAGC
>NZ_JBWKDK010000131.1:0-2153 GCF_056436005.1 Streptomyces sp. NPDC043854 | reverse complement strand
CACCCCACCCCCCGTCCTTCTCCCCCTCCCCCCCCCCCCCCCCCCCCCCCCCCTCCCCTCCCTTCCCCCCCCCCCCCCCCCCCCCCCCCCCCCCCCCCCCCCCCCCCCCCCCCGCTCCGGGTTTTTACAGGCCGTCCGCCCTGCGGGAGGGCGCGGGGTTCAGCGGCGGCGGAAGTCGTGCAGGAGGCTGCTGGCGTGGATGACGGCGCTCATCTGCTCCGCTATGTCGGCCTCTTGGAGGGCGTAGACGAACGCGGCGCGTGCAGCGACCGTGACCGCTTCGCGGGCCAGCCAGCGGGCCAGGGGCCGCAGCCGGTCTAAGCGCCGGCCCTGCTGCGCGGGGTCGGGCTCGGGAGTCGGGTTGGGAGTCTGGGCGGGCATGGCGGATGGGTCCTTTCAGGGGCTGCACGGTGTCCGTTGCAGAGGTGTAAGGAAGTGCTCCCGTCGCGCGTGATTGCGTGACGTCGGTCAGCACTGTGGGACGGGCGGGGGTTAGCCCCGCAAGTGCCGCTCGGCGGGCCTCATCCTTGGCACCGTGAAACCGTCATTCAAGGCTTTGACCTGCGATTTTCCCTGTCCGGAGGGACTTGAACGCGTGTGTTGGCAGGTGCAGGGCAAGCCGCGCAACCCCCGCCCGGAACCGCTGCGCTGCCCCCTGCGCGTAGCGGTGTGCAAGTCGTAGCGCTGGAGTCACTCCTGAGGTGAATCTGCCCTCGCGTACGCGGGCACAGCAGGGGCACATACCCATTAACTGACCCTAAACCATGCTTATTTGATGGTTTCCGTAACGTACCTGCATCTTTCGGGCAGCGCTCAGGGCGGTGAGATGGAGCGGTTGCGGGTGGGGTGGCCTGAGTTCCGGTGGGCCGTGCACAGCGGGGCGGTGCCGCCCGGGGCTGAGACCACGTGGTTCGCCTCGGGTGGGTGCGCCCCGCCCAGGAGGCGCAGTGAAGTTCGGCGCGGCCCGCGGCAGCACGGTTCGGGTCCGGATCTACCGGGCCGGTGACATCGACCGGTTGACCCAGGATCACCCGAAAGTGGACTGGCCCAGCCCTGCACGCCGCCCCCAAAGGGTGGCGCTCTCCGCTTGCCGGCCTGCCCACCCCGCCCGGGGCCGACCAGTGACCGGCTGTGGGAGTGGGGCCGGTACCGGGACATGCCGGCCCATTTCGGCCCGGAAGTCGGGGAGGCCCCTGCGTGCGGCGCACTTTCGCGGGAGTCGACTACCTCGCGGTGGCGTACCTCCGGGCGGACGTCGGCCGGGACGTGTTCCGGTTCAGCGTCGTGAACACCTCGGACCGCCGTATCGTCCACACCACCGAATACCAGGCCTGTGCATTCGACCCCCGGCAGGCGTCAATTCGGATGGGAGGGGAGGGATATGGAGCGGTCCTCTGGCAGGAATGTGAGACCGATTGCTGGACCGCTTCAGCAATTTCCCAACCATGCGAAGAATGGTGAATTCCAGCGACGCGCATGATGCAGAAAATCATCTGACGTTCTGTCAGTTTGGTGTGGTTCGGTGTTTCTTGGTCCTCGGCTTCAACTCCCGGGGCTCTGCAGGCTTCTGTGCGGGCTGTTCGCGGCAGGCCTGACCCTGGGGGGTTTCCGCAAGTCGTGGGGCCGTAGGCAGGCTGTCAGGGGCTCGCAGGGGTGCATGTCCGGGGTTGGGTCGGCGGGTGGCCGGAGGAGATCACATGGTCGTCGGGATCTCTCACAGTGCATCCGGTGCTACATGCCGAGTCCAGATTCCATCCACCTTCTCAAAATGAAGCACCACCACTCTGACAGGAGAGGTCTGCCAGTTCCTGGCCGTGACCCTGGATAGCCCTGCCACCAGGAGCCGACCCCACCCCAGAAGCCCCCTCCTCGTTGCCAGCCGCCCGCGGAGCGGGCCCAGGGGCCGGGGAGCGCAGCGACCGGGCCTGACGGTCGCGCAGCGGCCGTAACTGGGCAAGCGAAGCGCGCCCAGCCTCACGGTGGGGAGCGCAGCAGACCACCGTGAGGGAGGTGAGCGCAGCGAACCGACCCGCCCGCGCAGAGCGCGGGCCCCCGCCGAAGCGGAGCGCAGGCGCCCGGCCGAAGGCCGGCCCCCGAGCGCAGCGAGGGGGTTCGCTGCTCCACGCGCAGCGTGGAGGGACCCGCTCCGCGGG
>NZ_JBWKDK010000130.1:0-2178 GCF_056436005.1 Streptomyces sp. NPDC043854 | reverse complement strand
GCTATCAACGGGAGTTCATCAACAGGACAGAACGGCACCAGCGGCACACAGTTCAGCAATCCAGCCCTCGAGCCGACCACCGACATCGACCAACCGATCAGAACCACCGGACACTCGCCCTGAACGAGGAGCAGCCGAAAACCCCCGCCGACCCAGTGGAACGACCCGGCGGATTCGCGTGATCATCGCAACATTGCTGGTCTCGTGGTGCCAGAGGCGGCGAAGGCGAGTGAGGGGTGCCTGCCAACCAAGCGTCTTTCGGGGCAGGTTGCTGAACCTGGATTCGACAGGTCGGTGCGCTTGGGCACCGAGCCGCTCGGCTATCTCCCGGTCGTTCAGGCCGCGTTCGCGCAGGGTGGCGATCCGCTTGCGTTCCACAGCGACAGATAGCGGGCCCGAGCACGAAGTCTCCGGGAGGGACACGGACGGGAGCCACCGCTCTCCGCTCTCCGCTCGCCACTGGCATCCCGTCTTCTGCCTGCTCCCGAGCTGTTTGCAGGCCTCGACCGCGCCTGGCTGACAGCCCAACCCCGAGGAACTCCTCAAGGCCGGCCTCGAGCAACACCCGCACGCAGCCCGCGCCGAGTCGGTGGACGACCTCGCCCACAGGCCTTTGCTTCCCTGATGGCTCATCGACCCAAAGGTTGAGGCGGCTCTGGCTGCGGAGTTCCAGGCGTTCTTCCCGCATCTGGACGCGCGTCAGCGCCGGTTGGCCATAGGGACAGAGGCCCGTTCGCTGGGCATGACGGGATCCGGACGGTGGCTCGTGCGACGGAGGTGGGGGTGAGGGCGCCGTGTCCCGTGAAGTAGCTGAACTGGACTTCGGGGCAACTCCGTTGGGTCGGGCCCGCCGGTAAGGCGGAGGCCGCAAACGCGCGGTGGAACTTGATCCTGGACTGCCGCCCGCCCTGCCGGTGCTCGTCGAGCCGGACATGCGGGGCGATCCGATGTCCCGCTCCGGGACGACCACCCCGCACCGGGCTGACGGTGCACGCCGAACTCGATACCACCGCCTACGAGACCGGAGTTCGGATCGACGACCGGCAGATGGACGCCCTCCTCCACCTCCGACTTGCTCTGCCTCCGCTCGCCATCGCCACCCTCTTCGGAGTCTGCCCCGGGACAATCAACAGGCGCGCATCAGCGACATCCGCCAACTCCTGAATGCGATGAGCACACCGTCGAGCCCGCCGGCCGTCAACTCCCGGCACTGGAACACCCCTACGACCACACAGGCGCGGCAGGCGTCATCCTCCCGCCAAAGACGTACGGTCGCTGCACACCTGTCGGAGCGGACCCCTTCTTCAGGAATCCGGTCTCATCGACGATCAGCACCGACGTCGTCGGCGCCGAGGTGGTCGAAAACGTAGGCACGGGCCGTCGTGTGCGGCTCCACTCGCCGCAACCGGTTCGCGATACGAGCCATGGCCTGGTCGAACATCGCCTGCCAGCGGGCCGGGGCAATGCCACTGCCCGCGGCCATCGCGCAATCCTCAGGAGTCCGCACAACCTCTGGTGATCACGTGGTCGAGCACCATCGGCCGGGCCCCTGCTTCGGTGGACCGGCTCACCGCACCCGGGCGAGGAAGAGGTCACTGAACAAGACCATGGAGATGCCGCCGCCGTGGGCGTTCAGGACCTGGGCAGCATGCACATCATTGTCGCGGCCCCCCTGCGGGTTCCAGAACAACGCCAACGCGCCGCCCGGCGCAAGCGCATCGTGCACCAGGCCCCAACGCCGCTCCGGATCCGTCCAGTGCCAGGACGTAGCAGCCAAGACCAGGCCGAAGCGACGGCCCTCGGGCTGCCAGTCCTCGAAAGCGCCGACGTGCACCCTCTCCCCGGGATAGTTCGCGGTGTTGCGGCGCAGCACCTCCGCCATACGCGGGTCAGGCTCGATGCACTCCAGCGGTGTGACCGCCGCCGCGAACAGCACCGTGGACTTGCCGGTCCCCGCTCCCACCTCCAGCGCCGCGCGGTCACCCAGGGCCGCGTACGACCGCACTTTGTCCCGCCACTCGCCCACGGAGACCGTTTTGGCGGCGGGGAACTGGGGTTGGAGGGGGCAGCCGAGGGGGGGGGGGGGGGGTGTTGGGGGGGAGGGGGGGGGGGAAAGAACGTGAGCCGCGCGGGGCCGTCACCCGCGCCCTAGGGGGGAAGGGGGAGAAGAAAGAAGGA
>NZ_JBWKDK010000129.1:0-2548 GCF_056436005.1 Streptomyces sp. NPDC043854 | reverse complement strand
TCGGGTGGGGTGGCGCGGGCCGCGCTGGTGCCGGTGGCGCGTCCCGATGTGCTGCCGTTGTCGTTCGCGCAGCGCCGGCTGTGGTTCCTCAACCGGCTGGAGCACGGTGACGCCCGGTACAACATGACGTTGTCCCTGCGGTTGTCGGGTGTTCTGGACCGGGGTGCGCTGGGCCTGGCGCTGGCGGATGTGGTGGGCCGGCACGAGAGTCTGCGGACGTTGTTCCCCGAGGTCGACGGCGTGCCGCGGCAGGTCGTTCTGGACGCCGGCTCGGTCGCGCTCGGGTTCGAGGTGGTGGAGGTCGACGAGGCGGGCCTCGCCGAAGCACTCGCAGGGGTGACGTCCGCCGACTTCGACCTCACCGCGGACATTCCCGTGCGCGCACGTCTCTTCGCGATCGCCGAGGACGAGCACGTCCTCGCCGTGGTCACGCACCACATTGCCGGTGACGGCTGGTCGGTGGGTCCGATGGCGCGTGATCTGGCGGCCGCGTACGCGGCCCGGTGTAGCGGTGCGGCGCCGGTGTGGGCTCCGCTGCCGGTGCAGTACGCGGACTACGCGCTGTGGCAGCGCGAGGTGCTGGGCAGCGAGGACGACCCGGACAGTGCCGTTGCCCAGCAGCTGGCGTACTGGCAGCAGACCCTCGCCGGCCTCCCGGAGGAGATATCCCTCCCCGTCGACCGCCCCAGGGAAGCCGCCGAGGCCGCACAGCCCGGCCGCGTCATCCGGTTTGCCCTCGACCCCGAACTCCACCGTGCCATGACCGCGCTCGCCCGGACCCGGGGCGCCACCGTCTTCATGGTGCTCCAGGCCGGACTCGCCGCCCTGCTCAGCAGGCTGGGCGCGGGCACCGACATTCCGATCGGCGCTCCGATCGCGGGGCGTACCGACGACGCGCTCGACGACCTCGTCGGGTTCTTCGTCAACACCTTGGTGCTGCGGACCGACACCAGTGGTGATCCCACGTTCCGCGAGCTCCTCGCCCGGGTGCGTGCCGCCGACCTGGCGGCGTACGAGAACCAGGACCTGCCGTTCGAGCGGCTCGTGGAGGTCCTCAACCCGGCCCGTTCCCTGGCACGCCACCCGCTGTTCCAGGTCTGGCTGGCCCTGGACAACACCCCCGACGAGACGCTGGACCTGCCCGGCCTCGGCATCGCCGTCGAGCCGACCGCGGACTCGCTCTCCAAGTTCGACCTCCTGCTCAGCCTCCGCGAGCGCCACGACACCGACGGCACCCCCGCGGGAATCGAAGGCATCGCCCGCTACAACGCCGCCCTGTTCGACCACACCACCGTGGAATCGGCCCTGGAGCGCCTGGTCCGCCTGCTGCGGGCCACCGTTGCCGAGCCCGGCATGCCGATCAGCCGGGCCGACCTCCTCTCCGAGGACGAGCGACACCTGATCCTCAGCGAGTGGAACGACACGGGCCGCCCCGCCCCGGCTGAGCTGCTGCCTGCTATGTTCGAGGCACAGGCCGCCCGCACGCCCGAGGCACCCGCCGTGTCCGACGGCGGCACCGTCCTGGCGTACTCGGAGCTGGAAGCCCGCGCGAACCGGCTCGCCCACCACCTCATCGGACTCGGAGCGGGCCCCGAGCAGATCGTCGCGGTCGCCCTGCCGCGTTCCGCGGAACTCATGGTGGTCCTCCTTGCGGTCGCCAAGACGGGGGCGGCCTACTTGCCCCTCGACCCGGAGTACCCGGCCGAGCGCATCGCCCTCATGCAGTCCCACACCGCCCCCCGCGTGCTCGTCACGGCCGGTGGCGCGGTGGCCGGACCGGCCGGTGCAACGGGAACCGAGACCCTGCTGCTCGACGACCCCGGCGTCGTCGAGCGCCTCGCGCAGCAGCCGGCGACGCCCCCCGCGGACGTCGACCGCCTCCGGCCCCTGCACCCTCGCAACCCCGCCTACGTGATCTACACCTCCGGGTCCACCGGCACGCCGAAGGGCGTCATGGTCGAGCACGGAGCGCTCGCCGACTACCTGGAGGGCGCCCGCTCCGGATACCCGAGCACCCGGGACGCGGCCCTGCTGCACTCCTCCGTTTCGTTCGACATGACGGTCACCGCCCTCTACGTGCCGCTGATCTCCGGCGGGTGCGTGGTCGTCGGCTCCCTCCGGGACGCCGACGCCGGGCAGCCGCCGCAGACCGAGCGGTACAGCTTCCTCAAGGCCACCCCCAGCCACCTGTCGCTGCTGATGGAACTGCCCGAGGAGTACGCCCCGACCGGCGAGCTCCTGCTCGCCGGCGAACCTGTCAACGCCGCCGTCCTCGAAGCCTGGCGGCGCCGCCACCCGGACGTCGCCGTGCGCAACGTCTACGGCCCCACCGAAACCACGGTCAGCGCAACCGAGTACCGACTCGCCCCCGGGGAACCGGTCGACGGGCACACGCTGCCCATCGGCCGTCCTCTGGACAACACGCAGGTGTACGTCCTGGACGAGGGGCTGCGGCCCGTCCCGCTGGGGACGCCGGGTGAGCTGTTCATCGCGGGTTCCGGTGTGGCCCGCGGGTACGTGGGCCGGCCGGGTCTGACGGGTGAGCGGT
>NZ_JBWKDK010000128.1:0-2670 GCF_056436005.1 Streptomyces sp. NPDC043854 | reverse complement strand
GCCTCCCCCCCCCACCCTCCCCCCCCCCCCCCCGCCTGCAACAGGATGTGCACGAGAACCCCTCCCCCCCCCCCCCCCCCCCCCCCCCCCCCCCCGCCAACCCCCCCCCCCCCCCCCCCCCCCCCCCCCCCCCCCCCCCCCCCGGGGAGCCGGCGGTGCCGGTAGGTCCTTCGGCGGGTGCGGTCAGACCGCCGCGGTGTCCGGGGACTCCGCGGGCTGGGGGATGCGGTCCAGGCCCCTGCGGTCGTAGAGGCGGGTGACGCCGAAGCCGAAGACCAGGGAGACGGCGAGCGCGATGCCCATGGCGGCCCAGGCCCGGGTGAGGCCGGCGTCGCCCTGCGCGCCGAAGTAGAGGATGGAGCGCAGGCCGCCGGTGAGCTGCCGGAGCGGCTCGAACTCGGCGAGCGTACGGAAGAACCCGGGCAGCGCCTCCAGCGGCACGGTCGCACCGGAAGAGGGGACGGCCATCGCGATGAAGACGATGGTGGAGACCAGCATCCCGGGCGTGCCGAAGGCGGCCAGCAGGGCGAGGCCGCTGATGCCGACGACCGCGATGGTGCCCACCGAGTACAGCCAGAGCAGGCCCAGGTGGGAGGCGTCCATGTCCAGCAGGCGCACGGTGATGACCTCGACCAGCGAGCCCATCACGACCGAGAGGCCCAGCATCAGCACGGTGCTGATCGCCAGGGTGCGCACGCGGCTCGTGTGCCGGACGGGGGTGCGCTTGCGGAAGGGGCCGTAGTCGGTGTGCAGGTAGCCGAGCGCGTTGTCGACCTGGGAGTTGATCACGTTGGCGGCGAGCATGCCGCACACCAGCAGGACCAGGGCGTAGTAGAACGCGCTCAGGCCCATCGCGCTTCGCGCGCCGAGCGGGTGGCCGTCGGCGACCTCCACGGCGGCGGGGTCGGCGAGCATCAGCTTGGCGGCCGGGGGGAGCTGGGCGGCGGCCGCGCCCTGGCCGGACATGCGGGCGAGGAGCTCCTTGCCGAGCTGCACGGAGGCGGCGTGGGCGGCCTTCTGGGTCGCCTGGGAGGCCATGGAGGAGCCGAAGCTGCCGGCGGCCTGGTTGGTCAGCACCGTCAGCTTCGGGCGGACCGGCTGCGGCTGCGCCTGCCCCTGCCCCTGCGGCTGGGCCTGTGCGTGTGCCTGTCCCTGGGGCTTGGCCTGCTGCTGCCCCTGGGGCTGGGCCTGGGCCTGGGCCGGCGGTGCGGTCAGGGCCGACACCGAGGCGGTGAAGTCCTCCGGGACGACGAGCGCACCGTACAGCTTGCCCTGGCCGAGCCGCCGGTCGGCCTCCTCGCGGCTGAGGACCTGCCACGAGATGCTCCGGTCGGAGCTCGCGGACTTTTCGATCCCCGTGACGACCTGCTCGCCGAAGTTGACGCGCTTGCCGCCCGAGTCGGCGCCCCGGTCGCTGTTGACCAGCGCGACGGGCAGGTCGCGCAGGTTGCCCTTCGGGTTGACGTTGCCCCCGACGTAGAGCAGCGCGAACAGCGTCGAGACCACCGCGAGGATCGCGCCCGTGCCCGTCCACAGTCGTGGGCTGCGCAGGACGGAGGAGGGCTTGGAGGACGCTGTGGGCGGCGGCGGCGGCGCGGCGGACGGCTGGGGCGAAAGCATGGCAGCTCCAGGGTGATTACATGGAGTAGTTGGATATTCAAGGTATCCAGTTACTAGATAGTGGCAGTATCTTCTTGGGGTGTCCAATCGACGGCGGCGGAAGCCCGGCCGCACCACAGCGAGGTAGCCCATGAGGATCTCGGAGCTCAGCCGCAGCACGGGCGTGCCCGTCGCCAGCATCAAGTACTTCCGCCGGGAAGGGCTGCTGCCCGCCGGCCGGGCCACGGCCGCGACCCTGGCCGAGTACGGGGAGGAGCACGTCCACCGGCTCCGGCTGATCAAGGCGCTGACCACGCTGGGCGGGCTGTCCATCGCCGCCACCCGCGAGGTCCTCGCCGCCGTCGACCGCGCCGACACCACCGACGCCGCCCTCGGCGCGATCAGCTACGCCCTCCCGGTGCCTGTGGCCGAAGCCCCGGCCGGGGACTCCGATCGGGAGGCCGAGGCCGAAGCGGCCGCCGAAGCGGACGTCGCGCAGCTGATCGCAGCCATGGACTGGCAGGTCCCCGACACCTCCCCGCACGTACGGGGGCTCACCACCGCGCTCAGGCAGCTCAGGCGGCTCGACGCCGGCTACCGGCCGGACGGCCTCCTCGCCTACGCCGAACTGGCCGACTCCATCGCCCGCCTCGACCTGCGCCGCGCCGCCGCCTTCCGGGACTCGGCGGCGCTGGCCGAGCAGGCGGTCATCGTGTTCGCCCTGTCCGCCCCCGTGCTCGAACTGCTGCGGCGCATGGCCCAGGAGGACCAGGTCCGCCGCCGCATCACGGCCGAGGACCCCGCCGCCGGATAGCCGCGCGTCCACGCCGGGGGCGTCGCCGGGATGCAGGGGCAGGGGCAGGGGCACGTCCGTCGGCACGGGTGCCGACGTCCGACCGCGGACCGGGGGGGGGGGGGGGGGGGGGGGAAGAGGGGGGGGGGGGGGGGGGGGGGGAGGGGGGGGGGGGGGGGGCGGGGGGGGGGGGGGGGGGGTGGTCCCCCCCCTTTCCTTCGCTTTCCAAGCCACACCGCCAAACCCACCCCCCCCACCACCCTCCCAGACCCCTTCCT
>NZ_JBWKDK010000127.1:0-2864 GCF_056436005.1 Streptomyces sp. NPDC043854 | reverse complement strand
GCAACGAGCCGCCACAGGTCCTCGGGGGTCTCCACCCCACCGGGATAGCGGCAGGCCATGCCCACGATCACGATCGGGTCGTCCTGGGCGGCGAGGGCACCGGTGGCCGTGGCGGCGGGCGCGTCGGTGTCCTGGCTCCCGGTACCGGTCACCTCGTCGGTGAGGTGCTGGGCGAGGACGGCCGGCGACGGGTAGTCGAAGACCAGCGTCGCGGGAAGCCGCAGGCCGGTGGCCTCGTTGAGGGCGTTGCGGAACTCGACGGCGCTGAGCGAGTCGAAGCCCAGTTCGCTGAAGGCCTGCTCGGGGTCGATGGCCTCGGCCCCGGCGTGGCCGAGGCCCGCCGCGGCGGTGGCCCGCACCAGGTCGAGGAGTGCCTCGTGCTGCGCCTCGGGGGTCAGGCCCGCCAGGCGCTGGGCGAGCGGGGAGGCCGTACCGGCCGGGCCGGCGGCGGCGACCCGGCGGGCGGGGCGGCGTACGAGGGAGCGGAAGAGCTCCGGCACCTCGCCGCCGCCGGCCGCGAGGGCCTTGACGTCGAGGCGGATCGGGACGAGGGCGGGCACGGGGAGGGTGCTCGCGGTGTCGAAGAGGTGCAGGCCCTCTTCGGGTGAGATGGCGTGCACGCCGGTGCGGTTCATCCGCTCGATCTCGGCCTCGGCAAGGGTGCCGGCCATGCCGCCGGTCCACAGGCCCCAGGCCAGGGACTGGGCGGGCAGACCGATCGCCCTGCGGTGGGCGGCCAGGCCGTCGAGGAAGGCGTTGGCGGCCGCGTAGTTGCCCTGGCCCGGGTTGCCGAAGAGACCCGCGGCCGAGGAGAACAGGACGAACGCGGACAGGTCGTGGCCGGCGGTCAGCTCGTGGAGGTTGAGTGCCGCGTCGACCTTCGGGCGCATGACGGTGTCGATGCGGTCGGGGGTGAGGGAGGCGATGACGCCGTCGTCGAGGACGCCGGCGACGTGCACCACCGCGGACAGTTCGATATCGGTGAGGAGGACGGCGAGCGCGTCGCGGTCGGCGACGTCACAGGCCGCGACCTTCACCTCCGCGCCGAGGGCCGCCAGGTCCACTACCAGCTCCTGGGCGCCCGGCGCGTCCGCGCCGCGGCGGCTCGTCAGCAGCAGGCTGCGCACGCCGTACTCGGCCACGAGGTGGCGGGCGAACAGGCCGCCCAGACTGCCCGAGGCACCGGTGAGCAGCACGGTCCCGCTGCCGAACGCCGGGGCCGCCTCGCTAGCGGCGTCGGCCGCCGCCGGGACCTCGGTACGGACCAGGCGGGCGCCGTACGCGGTGGTCCCGCGGACGACGACCTGGGACTCACCCGCCGCCAACGCGACGGAAACGTCCTCGGGGGTGTCCGTGTCCACGAGGACGACCCGGCCCGGGTCCTCGGACTGGGCGGAACGGACCAGGCCCCAGACCGCAGCACCGGCCAGGTCGGTCACGTCCTCACCCGGCAGTGCGACCGCGCCGCACGTGACGATCACCAGGCGCTCCGCGGACGACTGCAGCTCGGCCAGCGCGGTGTGCACCGCCGCACGCACCGCCGACGCGTCCATACCCGCGACGCTCCGCAGGACGAGGATGTCGGGGTCCATGGGCTGTACGGCCTTGGCTGCGGAGAGCTTGGTCCACTCGAGCTGGAAGAGGCTGTCGTGGAGCGGGGAGCGGGTGGCGGCGAGCTGGTCCATGGCGACCGCGCGCAGGGCGAGGGAGCCGACCGAGGCGACCGGCCGGCCCTCGCCGTCGGCGACTTCGAGGGTCACCGCGTCGGCGCCGGCCGGCGCCAGCCGCAGCCGGACCCGGGTCGCACCCGAGGCATGGAAGGCGACATCGCTCCACGCGAACGGCAGCCGCGCGGAGTCCGCACCGCCTTCCAGCAGGCCGGTGGCGTGCAGGGCGGCGTCGAGGACGGCGGGGTGCACGCCGTAGCCGTCGGTGGCGGTGCCCTCTGGCAGGGAGACCTCGGCGTACACGTCGGAGCCGGAACGCCAGGCGGCGGTCAGGCCCTGGAACACCGGACCGTACTCCAGACCGGCGTCGGCCAGCGTGTCGTACCAGCCGGTGAGGTCCACGGCCTCGGCACCCGCGGGCGGCCAGGCCGCCAGGTCGAAGGCGGCGTGCGGCGCGGCAGCGGAGAGCACACCGGTGGCGTGCCGCGTCCAGAGCTGTTCGCCGTCCTCGCCGCGGCCGTACACGTCGACGGACCGTGTACCGCGGTCGTCGGCGGCGCCCACGACCAGTTGGACGGCCACGCCGCCGCGGGCGGGCAGCACGAGCGGCGCCTGGAGGGTCAGCTCCTCCAGCACACTGCAGCCGACCTGGTCGCCGACGGCGATGGCCAGCTCGACGAGACCGGTGCCCGGGAAGAGCACGGTACCGCCGACTGCGTGGTCGGCCAGCCAGGGCTGGGAGGCCACCGACAGACGGCCGGTGAAGACCGCACCGTCGGAGGCCGGCGAGGCGACGACGGCGCCCAGGAGCGGGTGTTCGGCCCGGTCGAGGCCGGCTGAGACGACGCCTCCGCTGTCGGCGCCCGCCCATGCGTCGGCCCAGTACTCCAGGGCGTCCAGCCAGAAGTGCTGGCGCTGGAATGCGTACGTGGGGAGGGCGGTTCGCCGGGCGCCAGTGCCCGCGAAGAACGCTTCCCAGGCGACCGGCACGCCCTCGACGGCGGCCTTGGCCAGGGCGGCGACGACCTCGGGGGCCTCGTCGCGGTCGCGGCGGAGGAGCGGGACGAAGGCGCCTTCCGCGGAGGCCTGGCCCATGGCGGTGAGGACCGCGTCCGGGCCGAGCTCGAGGAACGTGCCCACTCCGGCGGCGGCCAGGGCGCGGATGCCGTCGGCGAACCGGACGGCCTCGCGGACGTG
>NZ_JBWKDK010000126.1:0-2915 GCF_056436005.1 Streptomyces sp. NPDC043854 | reverse complement strand
CTTCCGGCTTACATGGTGCCTTCGGCTGTGGTGGTGCTGGAGGCGTTGCCGCTGACTCCGAACGGGAAGCTGGACCGGGCTGCGCTGCCTGTGCCGGGTGCGGAGGGTTCGGTGGGTGTGGGGGGTGGTCGGGCTCCGCGTACGCCTGAGGAGCAGGTGCTTGCGGGTTTGTTCGCCGAGGTGCTGGGTGTGCCGGTGGTGGGAGCCGATGACGATTTCTTTGCCCTGGGGGGCCACTCCCTGCTGGCCACCCGGCTCACCAGCCGCATCCGCACCACCCTTGGTGCAGAACTGGCGTTGCGTGACATGTTCGAGGCGCGCACCGTCGCCGCACTGGCGACCCGCTTGGACAGCACGGTCACGGCGCGGCCGGCTCTGACTCCCCAAGAACGGCCCGATCCGGTGCCGCTGTCGTTCGCGCAGCGGCGGCTGTGGTTCCTCCACCGGCTCGAGGGGCCGGGTGCCACGTACAACATTCCCCTGGCGTTGCGGTTGACCGGTGATCTGGACCGTGCGGCGCTCGGGCGGGCGCTGGCCGATGTGACGGCCCGGCACGAGGCCCTGCGGACGGTGTTCCGGGAGAGCGGTGGCGTGGCCTGCCAGCACGTCCTCGCGCCGTCCGGGACGTCCGCGGTGCTTGCGGTCACCGATACGGACGAGGAGGGTCTTCCCGGGCTGCTGGCGCAGGCCGCCCGGCATCCGTTCGATCTGGCCGCGGAGCTGCCGGTGCATGCCGAGCTGTTCGCGGTCGGGCCCGGTGAGCACGTGCTCCTGCTCGTGGTGCACCACATCGCTGCCGACGGCTGGTCGGTCGGGGTGCTCACGCGTGACCTGGCCACCGCGTACGCGGCCCGCAGCCGGGGCGGGCAGCCGTCCTGGCAGCCCCTGCCGGTGCAGTACGCCGACTACACGCTGTGGCAGCAGCACCTCCTCGGCGACCCCGGCGACCCCGACAGCCTCGCCGCCCGCCAACTCGCGTACTGGACGAAGAACCTCACCGGCATCCCCGAAGAACTCCCGCTCCCCTACGACCGGCCCCGGCCGGCCGTGGCCTCGCACCGCGGCGCTTCGATCGGCCTCGAGCTGGACGGCGAGCTGCACGCGCAGCTGGCCGAACTGGCCCGCAGCACGGGGACGAGCATGCTCATGGTGCTCCACGCCGCCCTCGCCGCCCTGCTCGGCAAGCTGGGCGCCGGCACCGACATCCCCGTCGGCATCCCCGTCGCCGGACGCACGGACCAGGCCCTGGACGACCTGGTGGGCTTCTTCGTCAACACCCTGGTGCTGCGGACGGACACCTCCGGCGACCCCACCTTCGCCGAGCTCCTGGAACAGGTCCGCGAGACCGCGCTCGGCGCCTACGCCCACCAGGACCTTCCTTTCGAGCACCTTGTGGAGGCCCTCAACCCGGTGCGGTCGCCGGCCCGGCATCCCCTGTTCCACGTCATGCTCTCCGTCGACACCGCTGACGCCGGTGCCTGCACGCTGCCCGGCCTGAACGTCTCCACCGCGTCGGTGCCGACCGGATCGGCCAAGTTCGACCTGGACATCGCGCTCACCGAACGGCGTTCGGACAGCGGCGGGTACCTCGGACTCACGGGAGCGTTCGGGTACGCCACCGACGTGTTCGACCCCGCCACGATCGACACCATGGCCGAGCGCTTCGTGCGACTGCTCAGGGCAGCCGTGCGGGACCCCGACCGGCCGATCAGCCGCATCGACGTGCTCTCCGACGACGAGCGCCGGCGCTTGCTCGGCGGCCCCAGCCCGTCCGCGCCGACGGAGCCGCCCGCGCGGACACTCCCGGAACTCTTCGCCGACCGGGTTCAGGCCGCTCCGGACGCGGTGGCGGTGGTCGCCGGCGACGCCACCCTGACGTACGCCGAACTGAACGCACGGGCCAATCGGCTCGCCCACGCCCTCACCGACCGCGGCGTGGGCACCGAGGACATCGTCGCCCTGGCCTTGCCCCGTTCCGCCGATCTGGTCGTGGCCATCCTCGCCGTACTCAAGGCCGGTGCCGCCTACCTCCCGCTGGACCCGGAATACCCGGCTGCGCGCGTCGCCGCCATGGTCGGCGACGCCCGTCCCGTACTGCTGCTGAGCGATACGGCAACAGCCGCCACGGCCGACTTCGGGGCCGATCCGCCCAGACTGCTGCTCGACGCGCCGGAGACCACCGCGAAGGTCGGGGCGCTTTCGGCCTCCGACCCGGTCACGGGGCTGCTGCCGGACCATCCGGCGTACGTGATCTACACGTCGGGCTCGACCGGGAAGCCCAAGGGGGTCGTCTCCCGGCACATGAGCGTGGCCGCCACGGCCCTCCAGTACCGGGAGGAGGTCTTCGCTCTGGCGGTGGAGCGAACCGGAGGGCGTCGGCTGCGCGTGGCGCTGACCGCCTCGGTGTCCTTCGACGCCTCATGGGGCCAGTTGGCGGCCCTGATGGACGGCCACGAGCTCCATGTGCCCGACGCCGCCACCTGGGTGGACGCGGCCCGGTTCGCGGCATGGCTCGTGCAGCACCGGATCGACTCCGTCGATGTCACGCCCTCCTACATGCGCGTCCTGGCCGACCGGGGCCTGTTCACGAACGAGCGGTGGCGGCCGAGCGTGGCCGTGCTCGGCGGCGAGGCCCTGCCGGACCGGCTGTGGGAGGAACTGCGGGCTGTGGAGGGACTGGCGGCCTACAACATGTACGGGCCGACCGAGTGCACCGTGGACGCGGTGCGCACGCGGCTCGACACCAGCGCGGAGCCGGTCCTCGGGCAGCCGGTCGCAGGTGCGCGGGTGTATGTGCTGGATGGGGTGTTGGGGTTGGTGCCGCCTGGGGTGGTGGGTGAGTTGTATGTGGCGGGGGTGGGTTTGGCGCGGGGGTATGTGCGGCGGCCGGGGTTGACTGCGGAGCGGTTTGTGGC
>NZ_JBWKDK010000125.1:0-2993 GCF_056436005.1 Streptomyces sp. NPDC043854 | reverse complement strand
GCGTCCCCAGATCCGTACTCGACGTCCGCGACTTCGACATCAGGTTCGTCAGGACCGAAGTCCCCATGTCGAACTTCACCGCTCACACTCCCCCGCACGCACTCGAACAGTTCAGGCCATCAGCTCACTCGAAAGTATGCCTGTTTCTATCAACCCGCATCGCAGCTGCAACGCCCAACACGCAAGCTGTGGCCAACGCATGACAAACCGCCAGACGACGGGACGGCCGCGCGCACCCCTCGCGCCATCACGCACACATCAGCCCCTCACGAGAAGAACGGTCACCGTCGGCAACGAGCGATTGCCGAATGTGCACGGCGGGGCGGATCTGGAGCGACCGGCCCGGGCCGCATCCCGGACACACGAAAGCCCTCCCGGCCGGGGCCGGAAGGGCTGGTCGCAGCGGATCGCGACGGGTCAGCTCAGGCCTTTGCTGCGTTCGCCGATGCGGTCGCCCTGCGGAGTGCCGGCCCGCTTGAGGCTGGCCTTCGTGTGCAGACCGCCCTTCACCTTGTTCGGCACCGGTCCGTCGAACCCGTGCCCCGTCGACCGCGGCGCCTGGCCAGGCTCCGGCGTCTCGAGAATGCGCTTCTGGCGCTCGTTTCTCATCCCGTCGTCAACTCCCTCGGGAAGCGTCCAATCGGTCTATTACAGATTATTGGGATCGTATGCACATATGCCACGAGCCGCACCCGGGCGAGCGACAGCGGGCGACAGCCGGCGACGGCAGGCGGCGCCAGGCGGCAGCCTCCGCTCCCGCCCGGCGGCGGGGGGGGGCAGCCGGCGCTCCCGCCCGCCCCCGGTCAGGGGCGCGCCGGGGCCGGCCGCGCCGCCGGTCCGAGCACCGTCTGGAGGAGCTGCTCCGGGCAGGGCGTCCCCCGCGGCAGCTGGTACTTCGCCGCCACCCGGTACTCCCCCGGTGCCGGGGCCAGCAGCTCCGTCCACACGTCCCCGTCCGCGCCTCCGTCCGGAGCCGCCTTGAACAGGCATCCGGCGGTGTTCGCGTACTCCTTCGGCAGCGTGCCCGCGCCCGCGCCCCCGCCGCCCCGCGCCCGCGACGCGGCGGTCTCCTGCGGCGGCGGCACGGGCTTGCCCGCGGGGTCCACCAGCCCCAGCCACGGCGAGTGCGGGATCCGCACCAGCACCCGCCCGGGCGCCTTCACGTCGACGACCAGCTGGTCCGCCCCGGCCCGGACCACCGTGGCCGGCCCCGACACCAGGTCCGTCGGCCGGTCGACCTTGAACAGCTGCCAGTTCGGGTCGCCCCACACCAGCTGGAGGTATGGGAGCCCCTCGCGCACCAGCTTCGCCTCCGCCTCGCCGCCCGAGTCGGGTTTGTCGGCGGGCAGCACCACGTAGTGCACGGCCCAGCGCTCCAGCCAGGCCCGATAGCTCTCGGCGGTGAGGGTGTCGTCGTAGAAGAGCGGGTTCCGCTCCAGGTCGGCCTGCCGGTTCCAGCCGCGCGCGAGGTTCACGTACGCCGGGAAGGCCGAGGACTCACGGTGGCTGCTGGCCGGCACCACCTCGACCCGGCCGCGCTCGGCGCCCGCCTTGCGCAGCTGGTCGACCAGCGGGGCCAGCTCCCGGTTCCAGGCGGCCACCGGGGTGGTGCGGACGATGTCGGTGATGCTGTTGGTGGTGATCCACAGCGAGACCCCCGTGAACGCGGCCGCCACCGCATACCGGTGCCGCGAGCGCCGCGCCGAGTACGGCAGCGCCGCCAGCAGCACGGCCCCGCCGAACAGCATGACCATCCGGGTGACGTTCGACCCGACCTGCGAGTCGATCGCCCAGGTCAGGAACACCCCGAGCAGGTAGACCGCCGAGGCGAGCCGGACCGTCTTCCACCGCTTCGGTACGAGGAGCAGGATCGCCAGCGCGCTGAGGAACGGCGGCACGGCCGAGCCCAGCTTCATCGGCTGCGTCCCGGAGAACGGGAACAGCCAGGCCGACAGCCCGACCACCGCCACCGGGGCCAGCCCCAGGGCGTACGCCCCCGGCCGCCGCCGGCTCAGGAACAGCGCGGCCGCGACCACCCCGAGGAACAGGCCCGCGACGGGGCTGGCGGCGGTCGCGAGCCCGGCGAGCGGGGTGGCCACCGCGGCCTTGGCCCAGCGCCGCCGGGCCCATGTGCGGGGCCAGCAGAACACGGCGGCGACGGCACCGAGCGCGAACATCGCGCCGAGCCCGAAGGTGACCCGGCCGGAGAGCGCGTTGCAGAACAGCCCGTGCACCCCGGCCAGGGCCGGCCACAGAGGTTCGCGCACGACACCGCGGCAGCGGGTCAGGATCAGCGCGAGCAGCCCGGCCGAGACCGTGCCGGCGATCATCATCGTGGTCCGGACGCCGAGCATGTACATCACATACGGCGAGATCACGCTGTACGAGACGGGGTGCATGCCCCCGTACCAGGCGAGGTTGTACGCCGAGTCCGGATGGCGGCCCACGAACTCGGCCCAGGCGTCCTGGGCGGCGAGGTCGCCGCCGCTGTTGGCGAAGCAGTAGAACCAGACGACGTGCAGGACGGCGGCGAGGACGGTCGCCACGGCCACCGGATGCCGCCGCGCCCAGTCGAGCGGCCCACCGGGCCCGACGAGCGCGACGGGAGCGACGGAAGGGGCTCCGGGACCCCCGGAACCCCCGGCGAGGGCCTCGGCCGGGCCGCCGGCGGCCACGGCGTCCGCAGACTCCCGTACCGGCCCGTCCGCGGGCTCGCCGACGGCCTCCGGTCCGCCCCGGCCCTGCTGCTCAGCGGTGGTCACTGCTCTGCCCCACTCCCCGGCCTCCGGGCGGGACACGCGTCCCGGTCGGTCCCGTCCATTCGTTCATTCCGTCCCGTTGCGGTTCCGGTTCCGGGTCCTAGCGGTTCCGGTTCCGGGTCCTAGACGCGCACCGGGGGGGGAGGGGGGGGGGGGGGGGGGGGGGGGGGGGGGGGGGGGGTGGGGGGGGGGGGGGGGGGGGAGGGGGGGGGGGGGGGGGGGGGAAAAACGAGA
>NZ_JBWKDK010000124.1:0-3158 GCF_056436005.1 Streptomyces sp. NPDC043854 | reverse complement strand
CCCCCCCCCCCCCCCCCCCCCCCCCCCCCCCCCCCCCCCCCCCCCCCCCCCCCCCCCCCCCCCCCCCCCCCCCCCCCCCCCCCCCCCCCCCCGCTCGGGTATGGGCGGCTACTTGGCGCCCTTGGCGAGGAAGGCCAGCAGGTCCTGGCGGCTCACCACACCGGTCGGCTTGCCCTCGACCAGCACGATCGCCGCGTCGGCCTCGCCGAGCGCGGCCATCAGGTCGGAGACCGGCTCACCGGAGCCGACCTGCGGCAGCGGCGCGCTCATGTGCTTCTCCAGCGGGTCGGACAGGGCCGCCCGCTGCGCGAACAGCGCCGCCAGCAGCTCCTTCTCCACGACCGAGCCGACGACCTCGGCGGCCATCACGTCCGGGTGGCCCGCACCCGGCTTGACGACCGGCATCTGCGAGACGCCGTACTCGCGCAGCACCTCGATGGCCTCGCCGACGGTCTCCTCCGGGTGCATGTGCACCAGGGAGGGCATGTCGCCCTCCTTGTCGGCGAGGACGTCGCCGATGCGGGCGGAGGGACCCGCCTCCTCGAGGAAGCCGTGCCCGGCCATCCACTCGTCCGAGAAAATCTTGCTCATGTAGCCGCGGCCGCTGTCGGGGAGGAGGACGACGACCACGTCGTCCGGGCCGAGGTCCTGCGCGGCGCGCAGCGCGGCGACGACCGCCATGCCGCAGGAGCCGCCGACGAGGAGGCCCTCCTCCTTCGCCAGCCGGCGGGTCATCTGGAAGGAGTCCTTGTCGGACACCGCGATGATCTCGTCGGCCACGTTCTGGTCGTAAGCGGTCGGCCAGAAGTCCTCGCCGACGCCCTCGACCAGGTACGGGCGCCCGGAGCCGCCCGAGTAGACGGAGCCCTCCGGGTCGGCGCCGATGACCTTGACCTTGCCGCCGGACACCTCCTTCAGGTAGTTGCCGGTGCCCGAGATCGTGCCGCCCGTGCCGACGCCGGCCACGAAGTGCGTGATCTTCCCCTCAGTCTGTTCCCACAGTTCGGGACCGGTGGTCTCGTAGTGCGAACGGGGGTTGTTCGGGTTGCTGTACTGGTCCGGCTTCCAGGCGCCCGGCGTCTCGCGGACGAGGCGGTCGGACACGTTGTAGTACGAATCGGGGTGCTCCGGGTCGACCGCGGTCGGGCAGACCACGACCTCGGCGCCGTACGCCCGCAGCACGTTGATCTTGTCCAGGGAGACCTTGTCGGGGCACACGAAGATGCACTTGTAGCCCTTCTGCTGGGCCACGATGGCGAGTCCTACACCCGTGTTGCCGCTGGTCGGCTCCACGATGGTGCCACCGGGCTTGAGGGCACCGCTCTCCTCGGCGGCCTCGATCATCCGGAGGGCGATCCGGTCCTTCACGGAGCCGCCGGGGTTGAAGTACTCGACCTTGGCAAGGACGGTGGCCTGCAGGCCTTCGGTCACACGGTTGAGCTTCACCAGCGGGGTGTTGCCGACGAGGCTGATCATCGAGTCGTGGAAATGCACCATGTTCTCCAGGGACAGGACTCCACGGGTTCTCCGGGAGACATGGCCAGGGTATGCGGAAAGGGATTGGCCGACAGGAAGTACGGGGCAGGAAGGTCGACAAGACCAGGAGGTGGCTTGCAGGGTGTCCAGGGCAAGGACGGCCCGCCGGATCGCGGCGGGAGCGGCGTACGGCGGAGGCGGGCTCGGGCTGGTCGGGGTCGCCGCCGTCGGTCTGGTGCTGGCGGAGGTCCAGTTCGCCAAGCGGACGGTCGGGACCGGTCTGGGAGACCCCCCGCGCGCCGACGGGCTGTACGGGAGCGAGTTCGGCGGGCCGGCGGACGGCCCGGGCAGCCCGGGGCCGGGCCCGCTGCGGCTGGCCATGCTCGGCGACTCCACGGCCGCCGGGCTCGGCGTCCACCGGGCCCGGCAGACCCCGGCCGCCCTGCTGGCCTCCGGGCTGGCGGCGGTGGCCGAGCGGCCCGTGGCGCTGCGGAACGTGGCCCTGTCGGGGGCCATGTCCGACGACCTCGACCGGCAGGTCGGGCTGCTGCTGGACGGTGAGGCGCCCGCCCCGGACGTGTGTGTGGTCATGATCGGGGCGAACGACGTGACCCGGCGCATGCCGCCGACGCAGTCCGTCCGCCACCTCACCTCGGCGGTGCGGAGGCTGCGGCTGGCCGGCTGCGAGGTGGTCGTGGGCACCTGCCCCGACCTCGGCACGATCGAGCCGGTCTACCAGCCGCTGCGGTGGCTGGCCCGGCGGGTCTCGCGCCAGCTGGCCGCCGCCCAGACCATAGGGGTCGTCGCGCTGGGCGCCCGTACGATCTCGATGGGCGACCTGCTGGGCCCGGAGTTCGCGGCGAACCCGCGCGAGATGTTCGGCCCGGACTCCTACCACCCCTCGGCGGAGGGGTACGCCACGGCGGCCATGGCCATCCTGCCCACGGTGTGCGCGGCGCTGTCCCTGTGGCCGGAGTCCGACCGGCTGGACGTGGCCCGGAACGAGGACATGCTGCCGGTGGCCAAGGCCGCGTCGGCCGCCGCCGGGCAGGCGGGCACCGAGGTCACGGCTGCGCGCGGGCCGTGGGCCCTGCTCAAGCACCGCCGGCGCCGCCGCGTCCCCGCCGAATCCCCCGCCGCAACCCCCGCCGAAGCCTGACGCCCCCCACCACCGCCCGAGCCCGGGCCTCCCCGCCCCGGGCTTCCGGGTGGGATCTGCGGCTGCGGGGCTGCTCGCCCAGCCCCCCGCGCCCCCGGCAACACCCCGCCCGGCGCGGCACGCCCGAAACGTCCGGCTGCGGACCGTGGCCGATTGTTCGCACGGTTCCCCGCGCACCCATGCACCCCACCCCCGAAGCCCCAGGGGCGCGGGGAACTGCGCGACCAGCCACCCGCGGCCCGCAGCCAACACACCCACCGCGGAACCCCAGGGGCGCGGGGAACTGCGCGCACAACGACCCGCGGCCCCACAGCCGAACATCCCACCCCGGGGACCCAGGGGCGCGGGGAACTGCGCGATCAACCGGTCGCGGCCCGCAGCCGAACACCCGATCCCGGGGGCCCAGGGGCGCGGGGGCTGCGGCGGCGGGGGGGGGGGGGGGGGGGGGGGGGGGGAGGGGGGGGGGGGGGGGGGGGGGGGGGGGGGGGGGGGGGGGGGGGGGGGGGGGGCGCTCTCAGACGCG
>NZ_JBWKDK010000123.1:0-3343 GCF_056436005.1 Streptomyces sp. NPDC043854 | reverse complement strand
GGCAGGAAGGGCCTGGATGCCTTCGCGGACCGGGTGGAGATCGGTTCGGGTGGCTGGAACGGGATGAAGGGCCTGTTCGGGGGTGACTTCAACGGGGACGGCAAGGACGACATCGGTGCGGTGAAGGCCGAGACGGGCGAGTTGTTCCTGTACCCCGGTACGGGCAAGAAGGGCCTGGAGGCGCTGGGTTCGCGTTCGCTGATCGGTACGGGCGGCTGGAACGGGATGAACAAGCTGGTGTCGCCGGGGGACTTCAACGGGGACGGCAAGGACGATCTGATCGCGGCGAAGACGGAGACGGGTGAGCTGTTCCTGTACCCGGGCACCGGCCAGCCTGGCCTGACCGCGCTCGGCTCGCGCGCACAGATCGGCACGGGCGGCTGGAACAGCATCTCGGACTACGCGGGTGCCGACTTCAGCGGTGACGGCAAGCCGGACCTCGCGGCGGTGGACTCCGACCCGCACCAGACCGGCAAGCTCTACCTCTACGAGGGCAACGGCAAGGGCCTGGAGGACCGCACCGAGATCGGCACCGGCGGCTGGTGACCACCTCGGCCGCCGCACCCCACCAGTAGCACCAGGCGCCACCGGGCGGGCCCGCACTCCGCCACGGCCCGCCCCACCGCCACCCCGCACACGCAGCTCAACACCCTTGCCCAGGCCGGGGCGAGCGCGCCCGATCCGACCGGCGCGCCCCCGGCCTGCGGCCTCCCTCACGGAGCCGAAATGACACTTCAGCATGCGCGCAAGCATGCCCGCGGACCGGCCGCGTTCCTCGCGGCCGCCGCCGTCCTCGCCGCCCCGCTGGCCACCGCCACCGCGGCAACCGCAGCCGCACCGGGCACCCCGACACCGGTCCCCGTCACCTACCGCGGCCTGACCCTCGACGTCCCCGCCGACTGGAACGTCGTCGACCTCGAGGAGCGGCCCGACACCTGCGTCCGGCTGGACCAGCGCACCGTCTACCTCGGCCACCCCGGCGCAGACCAGAGCTGCCCCACCCACGTCATCGGCCAGAAGACCGACGCCGTCGTGATCGAGCCCGTCGCCGGGTCCGCCCCGCGCCCCGGCCTCCCCGTGGTGAACGTCCCCTCGGGCGGCACTGTGCCCGCCCTCCCCGCCGACGAGGGCAACGAGGTACGGGTGGTGTTCGAGGCGGCCGGCCTGTCCGCGACCGCCTCCCACGGCGGTTCCAGCGCGGCCGTCCAGCGGGTCCTGGCCTCCGCGCGGTTCGACGCCTCGGCCCGCCCCGGCATCGCACCCGCCCCCCGCCCGCCGGCCCCTGCACCCCAGGCGGCGTCCGCCGCCCCCAGCACCGGGTTCACCGGCAAGGCCTTCGACGCCTGCGCCGCCCCGTCCAACGCCGCCATGCGCGCCTGGGCAGACTCGCCGTACCGGGGCGTCGGCATCTACATCGGCGGCCCGACGCGCGTCTGCGCCCAGCCCAACCTCACCGCGTCCTGGGTCCGTACGCAGACCGCCGCCGGCTGGCACATGCTGCCCGTCTACGCAGGCGTCCAGGCGGGCGGCCTGTCCGCCGACGGCGCCGCCCGCCAGGGGCGCACCGCCGCCGAGAAGGCCGTGGACCTGGCGAAGGACCTCGGCTTCGTACCCGGCACCGTCCTGTACGTCGACATGGAGGCGTACTCCCCGAACCACCGGACGAAGGTGCTCACCTACCTCTCCGCATGGTCGGACCGGGTCCGCGAACTCGGCTTCCGCTCGGGCGTGTACAGCTCCTCCGACAGCGGCATCAAGGACCTCGACTCGGTCTACGACTCGCCCTCCCACCACCGCCCGGACGTGGTGTGGACGGCGAACTGGAACGGCAAGGCGGACACCGCCGACCCGAACCTGCCGTCCGGCCACTGGCCGGGCCGCCGCCGCGTGCACCAGTACGCCGGGAACGTCACGGAGACCCACGGCGGAACCCGGATCAACATCGACCGCAACTACATGGACGTCGCCCCGGCCGCCCTCGACCCGGGCATGACGGAACTGGCCGGCGGCGACTTCAGCGGCGACAGCCGCAAGGACGTGGTCGCCGTACACGTCGAGACGGGCAAGCTGTACGTCTACCCCAACACCGGCCGGAGCGGCCTGAACATGCTGGGCGACCGCGTCGAGATCGGCTCGGGCGGCTGGAACGGCATGCACAACCTGACGGTCGGCGACTTCAACGGCGACGGCCGCGACGACCTCGTCGCGTCGAAGAAGGACACCGGCGAGCTGTACCTCTACCCCGGCACGGGCAAGAAGGGACTCGATGCCCTCGCCGACCGGGTGGAGATCGGTTCGGGCGGCTGGAACGCCATGAAACACCTCGCCGCAGGCGACTTCAACGGCGACGGCAAGGCCGACCTGATCGCCGCGAAGACGGAGACCGGCGAACTCTTCCTCTACCCCAACACCGGCCGGGGCGGCCTGAACATGCTGGGCAGCCGCACCCTCGTCGGCTCCGGCGGCTGGAACGGCATGAACAAGGTCGTCAGCGCCGGCGACTTCAACGGCGACGGCGGCCCCGACCTCATCGCCACCAAGACGGCGACGGGGCAGCTGTTCCTCTACGCAGGCGCGGGCGGCACCGGCCTGAACATGTTCGACGCGCCGCTGGAGATCGGCAAGGGCGGCTGGAACGGCATCTCCGACTACGCGGGCGCCGACTTCACCGGTGACGGAGTCGCCGACCTCGCCGCCGTCGACTCCGACCCGAACCAGACCGGCAAGCTCTACCTCTACCGCGGCAACACCACCACCGCCGGCTTCGATCCGCGCGTCGAGATCGGGACGGGGGGCTGGTGATGGCCAAGACGACCTCGCCCGCGACCGGAGCACGAGGCCGGCGGGGACGGAAGCGCGCGCTGACGCGTGCCGTGCCGCTCGCCGTCCTGCCGGCTGCCGTCCTGTCCGTACTCGGCCCCGCCGCGCCCGCGTCGGCGGCATCGGTCGCCACCTGGGACAAGGTGGCCGCCTGCGAGAGCGGCGGCAGATGGCACCTCAACACCGGCAACGGCTACTACGGCGGCCTCCAGTTCTCCCCGGGCACTTGGGCGGCTTTCGGCGGCAAGGACTACGCGCCCCGCGCCGACCTCGCCACCAAGGAGGAGCAGATACGCACCGCCGAGAAGGTGCTGGCCCGGCAGGGCGAGGACGCCTGGCCGACCTGCGGGCCCCGGGCCGGCCTCGGACGCGACCACGCGGACCCGTACCCGCCGAAGCCGAAACCGAAGCCGAAGCCGTTCGATCCGGGGATGGCGGAGCTGTCGGGCGGTGACTTCAACGGCGACGGCCGCAAGGACCTCGTCGCGGTCCACGTGGAGAGCGGCAAGCTGTACCTCTACCC
>NZ_JBWKDK010000122.1:0-3616 GCF_056436005.1 Streptomyces sp. NPDC043854 | reverse complement strand
CAGGCGCCGTGGCCGCGACCCGCCCGTACCCCGCCCCCCCCCCCCCCCCCCTCCCCCCCCCCCCCCCCCCCCCCCCCCCCCCCCCCCCCCCCCCCCCCGCGCCGCGTGGTACGGCCTACAGGCCCAGTGGTACGGCCTACAGGCCGATCACCGGCTCGACGGTCACCTCGGAGGTGAAGACCCGGACGCCGTGCTGCTCGATCGACACGTCCACACGGCGCCGGCCCATGCCGTCGCGGACCGGCTCGCCGGCCAGGACGACGGCGGGGGCGTCGAACTCGACGTACCGGGCGAAGTTCGTCCTCATCCCGGTGACGACCGAAGCGCCGTCGCCGCCGCCGACGGCGTGGGTGGCCTGGCGGGCCGCCTCGAGAAGGAGCATCCCGGGCACGTGATCGACGGCGTGGTCGAACAGCACCGGGTGCGCGGGATCCACCCGGAGCAGCCACTGCCCCGGCCGGCCACCCGGAGCCGGTGAGAGCACCACGTCGTCCGGGGAGCGTCGGTCCACCCGGTGCGGCTCCACGGGCGGGCCCGCCGGAAGGCACCGTGCGAGCGTGGCGCCGGTGTCCGCGTAACTCCCCCGCACCCGCCGGTATATGGCCGCCGGCTGGTTGTTGAAGCGGGTGAGCGCGGTACCCATCAGCCGCTCCCCCAGATGGACTTCGATGTCCATCGTCATGCCGGCGAACCTGCCCCCGCGGCGGACCACGTCCGAGCAGGACACCACGAGGCGCACCTCCTCCTCGGCGGTGGTCACCAGCGACGCCAGCGGTTCGATCGCGAAACTGAAGTGTTCCCATGCCTGCTTGTGCTCCCGCGGAACGCCGTAGACGGCATGGGACAGCAGCGGCACCGTCTGGCGGACACTCTCGGCAACCAGCATCGGGTCGTACACACCCTGCGACGGCCGGTAGAAGACATGGCCCCGCGGCCAGCGCGCCGTGATCACACAGCGCCCCGGGAACGGCTCGGCCCATGCCCTGAGCAGGACTTCCTCCCCTCGGAGTTTGTGCACCTGCCACTGGTGGACCGGCTGCGCCTCAAGGCCCAGTACCGAAACAGACAACTCCGCCCCCCCACAAGATCGATAGTTGTTGCATACGACTACACAGAGAGAGATCCAGCCACTCCGTGCATCCGGCCCAAACATAATGTTTTTTTTGTTTTCACGAGTCAAGGGCGAGCGATCGTGAGAATCTTTTGATCACCTCAAGGAAGTTAAGGACCGCAAACGGCTAAAACCGCATGAATCGGACTTGCTGCGACCGCGGTCGACTCGGATATCATAAGGATCGTTCTTTTTTGAGAAGGTGAGAGGCATGGCGCAACTGAAACAGGAGCGGGCGGAACAGACCCGACGCGCGCTGCTGCACGCAGCCGCAGAGGTCTTCGACGAGTTCGGCTACGCGGGGGCCGGGATCACCCGCATCCTCAAGCGTGCCGGAGTGACCGCAGGGGCTCTCTATTTCCACTTCGGTTCCAAGGAGGGCTTGGCCAAGGCGGTGATGAACAGCCAGCCGGAGACCATCGTCCCGCTGCTTGCCGCCGGCGGCCTGCAGCGGCTCATCGACCTCACCCTCGTGTGGTCGTGGCAGCTGCAGCGCGACCCGCTGCTCCGGGCCGGCGTACGGCTGACGAACGAACAGGCCTCCGTGAGCAGCTCCCTGGACGCCGACCCGTACGAGAACTTCCGCGGGATCATGACCAAGTGTCTGACGGACGCGCGGGACGACGGCGAGCTGCAGCCGGGCGTCGATCCGGTCGTGGTCGCGGAGTTCGTGGTCGCCGCCTGTACCGGGATGCAGATGTATTCCAACGTCGTCTGCGGCCGCAAGGACCTTCCCGAGCGCACCCAGCAGATGTGGAACCTGCTCCTTCCGGGCATCGCGGTCCCGTCCGTGATCGCCCGCGCTGACTCGACCCCCGCCCGCGGCGCCTCGATGATGCCCTGAACACGCTGCTCGCCCCGGCTGTCCTCTCCACTTCGCCCGTCTGAACGATCCCTACGGAGCCGCATGCCCGCCCTGCGCCTGGCCGCCCTGAACATCGACGGTGTCCTGCTCAACGACACTTTCAGCCCGGTGATCCACCACTTCATCGTCAGCAGAGGCGGTACGTATACCGCCGAGCTGGAACGGTCCATCTTCTCCCAGCCGCAGCACATCGCCGGCCGGTTGCTCGCGGCCGCCGTGGGCGGTGGCATGACGGGCGAAGCAGCGCTCGCCGCCTATTTCGAGGAGCGCGCCGCCTACGTGGACCGCCACCCGGTCACGATCACGCCGGGCACCCGCGACCTGCTCCACCGACTGCGGCGCGCGGGCCTGCAGACGGTCTGCTACGGCGGCCTGGGCAAGGACCACTTCGACCGCCACCTGGGCAGCTACGCCGACCTGTTCGACGGCCCCGGCTACGTCTGCACCAACGACATCCGCCCCGGCTTCAAAGAGATCACCGAGGACGTCTTCCAGCTCCGCCCCGACCAGGCCCTCTTCGTCGACGACGTCGCCCGGACCGCAGACGCGGCCCGCGAACTCGGCACGGCGTTCGTCGGCCACCCCTCCACCTTCGTCCACAGCCACCAGCGTGATCTCATGCGGGAGGCAGGCGTGCGCCACGTGATCAGCAGTCTCGACGCGCTCGACGACGCCCTGCTCCACCGAATAGACCGGGAGATGAGATCGGATTCGTTCTGGAGCCCCTCCCGGCCCGCGACCGGCCAGGGGAGCCGCGCGTGACACCGGCCGGACCGCTGCTGCCCGGCAAGGTGGCGCTGATAACCGGCGCTTCCAGCGGAATCGGCGCCGCGGCGGCCCACCACTTCGCCGCCGAAGGAGCCGCCGTCGTGCTCGTGGCCCGCAGGGCCGACCGGGTCGAGGAGGTCGCCGAGCGCATCAGGAAGGACGGCGGCCGGGCAGTGGCCGTACCGGGCGACGTCACCCGCCCCGCGGACATGGAACGCGCCGTCGCCACGGCGGTCAGCCGGTTCGGCGGGCTCGACTGCGGGTTCAACAACGCCGGTTACGCCAGCGCCGGAACCTTGCTGCACGAACTCCCCGAGGATGTCTTCGACCGCACCCTGGACGTCAATCTGCGCGGTGTGTGGAACTGTCTGCGCGCCCAGATTCCCGTCATGCTGGAGGCCGGTGCCGGCTCGATCGTCAACACCTCGAGCGTCGCGGGCGTACGCGCCACCGCCGCGTCGGCGCCCTATGTGGCCGCGAAGCACGCGGTCATCGGCCTGACCAGGGCGGCGGCCGCCGAGTACGGCGAGCGCGGCATCCGCGTCAACGCCCTCGTGGTGGGCAGCACGGACACGGAGATGATGGACGGCGTCCTCGCGGCCGGCCCCGCCGTGCGCTCCGGCTTCGGCGCCAAGGCGATCCAGCGGCGCCTCGCCGATCCGACCGAGATCGCCCGCGCCGCCGCCTGGCTCTGCTCGGATGCCTCGTCCTTCACCACGGGAGCCGCCCTCGCGGTGGACGGCGGCAGAACCGCGAAGTGAGGGGGTGGTACGCCCCAGGGGGGGGGGGGGGGGGGGTGGGGAGGGGGGGGGGGGGGGGGGGGGGGGGGGGGGGGGGGGGGAGGGCGGGCAGGGGCGGGGGATTTTGTGTGG
>NZ_JBWKDK010000121.1:0-3994 GCF_056436005.1 Streptomyces sp. NPDC043854 | reverse complement strand
ACGGCACCGGCATCGGCCCCGGCCAGCAGACCCGCCACCACGCCACGATCGGCACCGGACTCGACGACCACCTGCCGGACCTCGGCACCACGGCCGACCAGGGCATCCACCACGGCCCGGGTGCCGTCGGCACCGGCGGCAGGGGTCACCACCAGCCAGGCACCGGACAGTCGCGCAGCAGCCGCCGCATCCGTCAGCGGCTTCCACGACACCCGGTAGCGCCAGCCGTCCGCATCCGGTCCGCTGCCCGCGGCGACGCACCGTTGCACCAGTGCGGCCTCCGGCCAGTACCGGCGGCGCTGGAAGGCGTACGTCGGCAGATCGACCCGTACGGCCCCGGCCCCGTAGACGGCCGGCCAGTCGACGGAGATGCCGCGGACATGGCTCCGGGCCAGGGCGGCCATCACCGTCTCGGCCTCCGGACGGCCCTTGCGTACGGCGGGCACGAACACGGCTCCGGTCTCGCGGACGCATTCCTGGCCGAGGGCGGACAGCACGCCGTCCGGGCCGAGCTCGACGTACGTCGTCACGCCCGCGGCCTCCAGGGCGCGGATGCCGTCCAGGAAGCGGACGGCGTCGCGGACGTGCCGCACCCAGAAGTCCGCCGACCCCATGTCGTCCGAGACGAGGGCGCCGGTCAGGTTCGACACGACCGGAATGCGCGGGGCGGCGAAGGACAGGCCGTGGACCACCCGGCGGAAGTCGTCCAGCATGCCGTCCATGTGCGGCGAGTGGAACGCGTGGCTGACCGTCAGCCGCTTGGTCTTCCGGCCCCGGGCCTCGAAGGCCGCGGCGATGGCGGCGGCCGCGTCCTCGTCACCCGCGACCACGACCGACCGCGGGCCGTTGACGGCGGCGATGCCCACCCGGCCGCCCTCGGTCAGCAGCGGCAGGACCTCGTCCTCCGCCGCCTCCACCGCGATCATGGCCCCGCCGGCCGGGAGCGCCTGCATCAGCCGGCCGCGGGCCGCGACCAGCGTGCAGGCGTCGTCCAGGGACAGGACGCCCGCGACGTGCGCCGCCGCGATCTCACCGATGGAGTGGCCGGACAGGAAGTCCGGCTTCAGGCCCCAGCTCGCCACGAGCCGGAACAGCGCCACCTCCATGGCGAACAGGGCCGGCTGGGTGTACTCCGTCCGGTCCAGCACATCGGTTCGGTCCGGGACAGCCGCGTCCGCTGCGATCAGGACGTCCTTCAGCGGCACGTCGAGGTCGAACCGGGCGCAGGCCTCGTCCAGCGCGTCCGCGAACACGGGGAAGGCGTCGTACAGTTCGCGGCCCATGCCCGGGTGCTGGCTGCCCTGCCCCGTGAAGAGGAAAGCGACCTTGCCGCCGGCCGGGGAACCCGTGACCAGCCCGGCCGCCGAGCCGCCCTCCGCCAGCGCGGTGAGGCCGGCGAGCAGGCCCGCGCGGTCGGCGGCAACCACCGCCGCGCGCTCGTCGAACGCCGAACGGCCGGTCGCCAGGGTCCTGCCGACGTCGGCCGGACGGAGTGCGGGGTCGGCGAGCAGCCGGGCGCGCAGGCCGTCGGCCTGGGCGCGCAGTGCCGCCTCGCTCTTCGCCGAGACCAGCAGCGGCAGCGGCAGCGGCAGCGGCAGCGGGTTTTCCTCCGCGTCGGCTGCCGCCTCCGCCGCCGGGGCCTGTTCGATGATCGTGTGGGCATTGGTGCCGCTGAAGCCGAACGAAGAGATGCCGGCCCGGCGCGGACGGCCGGTCTCGGGCCACTCCCGGCGCTCGGTGAGCAGTTCGATCTCGCCTGCCTCCCAGTCCACCCGGTGCGAAGGCTCGTCGATGTGGAGGCTCTGGGGCAGCACTCCGTGCTGCATGGCCAGCACCATCTTGATGACGCCCGCGACGCCGGCCGCGGCCTGCGTGTGCCCGATGTTGGACTTGACGGAGCCCAGGAACAGCGGATTGCCGTCCGTGCGGTTCCGGCCGTACGTGGCGAGCAGCGCCTGCGCCTCGATCGGGTCGCCGAGGGTCGTGCCCGTGCCGTGGGCCTCGACGGCGTCCACGTCGGCGGGTGCCAGGCCGGCGCTCGCGAGGGCGGCGCGGATGACGCGCTGCTGTGAGGGCCCGTTGGGCGCGGTCAGGCCGTTGCTCGCACCGTCCTGGTTGACGGCCGAGCCGCGGACCACGGCCAGCACGGGGTGGCCGTTGCGCTGCGCGTCGGACAGCCGCTCGACGAGCAGCATGCCCACGCCCTCGCCCCAGCCGGTGCCGTCCGCGGCTGCCGCGAAGGCCTTGATCCGGCCGTCGGCGGCCAGGCCGCGCTGCCGGCTGAACTCGATGAAGGTGCCGGGCGTCGACATCACGGTGACTCCGCCGGCCAGGGCGAGGTCGCATTCGCCGTTGCGGAGCGCCTGGATCGCCCAGTGCAGGGCGACCAGGGACGAGGAGCAGGCCGTGTCGACGGTGACCGCCGGGCCTTCGAGGCCGAACACGTACGACAGCCGGCCGGACACGACGCTGGCGGCATTGCCCGTGCCCAGGTGGCCCTCGAGACCGGACGGGTCCTCCAGGAGCACGGACAGGTAGTCCTGTCCGTTGGTGCCGACGAACACGCCGGCCTGGCTGCCGCGCAGGGTCTCCGGGTCGATGCCGGCCCGTTCGAACGCCTCCCAGGAGGTCTCCAGCAGCAGGCGCTGCTGCGGGTCCATCGCGAGGGCCTCGCGGGGCGAGATGCCGAAGAAGTCGGCGTCGAAGTCGGCGGCGTCGTAGAGGAAGCCGCCCTGCCGCGTGTACGAGGTGCCCTGTGCGCCCGGGTCGGCGTCGTACAGGGCGTCGAGGTCCCAGCCGCGGTCGAGGGGGAGGTCCGAGATGGCGTCGGTGCCGGACGCCAGCAGCTGCCAGAGGTCCTCGGGGGTGCGCACCCCGCCGGGGAAGCGGCAGCTCATCGCGACGATCGCGATCGGGTCGTCGTCGGCGGCCGCGGCCGGCGGGCCGGTCGTTTCGGCCTGCGTGCCGAGGAGTTCGGAGAGCAGGTTGGCTGCGAGCGCGGCGGGGGTCGGATGGTCGTAGACGAGCGTGGCCGGCAGCCGCAGTCCGGTGGCCGCGCCGAGCCGGTTGCCGAGTTCGACGGCGGTGAGCGAGTCGAAGCCGATCTCGCGGAAGGCCCGTCCGGCCTCGATGTCCTCGGCGCCGGAGTGGCCCAGGACCTCGGCGACCCGGGTGCGGACGAGGTCGAGCAGGAACGGCTCCCGGTCGCTCTCGGTCAGGCTCCCGAGGTGCGCGGCGAGCGACGCACCCGGGCGGTCGGTACGGTCGCCCGGGCGCGTGCCGCCGGTGACGGCCTCGGCCTCGGGCAGGTCGCCGAGCAGCCGGCCGGCGCGTACCGCGGTGAAGCCGGGCGCGAACGCCGCCCAGTCGAAGTCGGCGATCGTCAGTGCGGCGTCGTCGGAGCCGACGGCCTGCCGGAGTGCGGTGATGGCGAGGTCTGCGTCCATGGGCGGTACGCCGCCCCGGCGCATCCGGGTCTCGAGGGCCTCGTCGGCGGCCATGCCGCCCTCGGCCCACGGGCCCCAGGCGAGGGAGGTCGCGGCGAGCCCGGCGGCCCGGCGCTGCTCGGCCAGGGCGTCCAGGTAGGCGTTGGCAGCCGCGTAGTTGCCCTGGCCTGCGGCACCGATGGTGCCGCTCATGGAGGAGAACAGCACGAAGGCGGAGAGCTCGATGCCGAGCTCGGCGGTCAGCTCGTGGAGGTTGAGTGCGGAGGTCGCCTTCGCGCGCAGGACGCTCTCGAAGCGGTCGGGCGTCAGGGCGTCCAGAACGCCGTCGTCGAGGACACCGGCGGTGTGGACGACGGCGGTGAGGGTCTCGGCCTCGGCGGCCAGGAGGCTGCGGAGGGCGTCCCGGTCGGCGGCGTCGCAGGCCACGACCGCCACCTCGACGCCGAGTTCCGTCAGCTCGTCGGCCAGTTCGGCGGCGCCGGGCGCGTCGGCGCCCCGGCGGCTGGTCAGCACCAGCCGCTCGGCACCCGCGCCGGCCAGCCAGCGGG
>NZ_JBWKDK010000120.1:0-4144 GCF_056436005.1 Streptomyces sp. NPDC043854 | reverse complement strand
CCCCCCCCCCCCCCCCCCCCCCCCCCCCCCCCCCCCCCCCCCCCCCCCCCCCCCCCCCCCCCCCCCCCCCCCCCCCCCCCCCCCCCCCCCGGCGCCCATCGCCCGGCGCCCAGCGAAAGGCAAGGAAGAACACGCATGGCAGTAGAAAAGGCCGCAGACACGTACGGCGTCACAGCCCCTTACGCCGACGAGCTGAACGACGACGTCACCCGCTGGGACCGCGCCGCCGAGTTCCCCCACGAGAAGTGGAAGCCGCTGCAGCGGTCCGGGCTCTTCACCCTCCCCTTCGCGCCTGAGTACGGCGGCGCCGGCCGGAGCCTCACCGAGACCATGGCGGCGCTGGAGGGCCTGGGCCACACCAGCCGGGACGCCGGCCTGAACTTCTCGGCGTCCACCCAGATCGTCAGTGTGGGCATCCCGCTGCAGGCGTTCGGCTCCGACGAGCTGCGCGAGCGCTACCTGCCGCAGGTCACCTCCGGGCAGGCCATCACCGCGCACGCGATCACCGAGCCGGGCCACGGCTCGGACGTGATGAACATCCGGACCACTGCCGTCCGCGAGGGCGACGAGTACGTACTCAACGGCGGCAAGCTGTTCATCACCAACGCCCCGGTCGCCGACCTCTTCCTGCTCTATGTCCGGACCGGCAAGCCGGGCGCCTTCGGGCTGAGCACCTTCCTCGCCGAGCGGGGCACGCCAGGCCTGACGGTCGGCGAACCCCTGGAGACGATGGGGCTGCGCACCTCCCCGATCAGCGAGGTCACGCTGGAGGACGTCCGGCTGCCCCTCGGCAACCGGCTGGGCAGCGAGGGCGCCGGCTTCCTGATCATGGATTACGTGATGAAGCGGGAGGTCCTGTTCTCCTTCGCCGTCAACCTCGGCGAGATGACCCACCGCCTGAAGCGGGTGGTCGAGCACGCCACCACCCGGCAGCAGTTCGGCAGTGCCATCGGCAAGAACCAAGCGGTCGCCCACAAGATCGCGGACATGAAGATCGCCGTGGAGACGGCCCGCAAGTGGCTGTACGACACCGGCCGCAAGGTCGAGCAGGGCAAGGACGCATCGCTGGACGTGGCCGCCACCAAGATCGTGGTCAGCGAGGCCAACCAGCGCACCGCCCAGGACGCGATCCAGATCTTCGGCGCCCGCGGCTACCTGACCGACACGGGCATCGAGCGTGAGCTGCGCAACGCCGCCGCAGGCTCCATCTACTCGGGCACCAACGAAATCCAGCGCAACTGCATCGCCGCCCTGATGGGCCTGTGACGAGAGGCACCCGCATGACCGACACCCTGGCCGGCACCCCGGCCGACACCCTGGCCGACGCCACGTCCGAGCAGCCGGCAGCGTCCGAGGAGCTGACCGCCGACGACCGCGCCCGCCTCACGGCGGCCACCGACTTCCTCGACTACGAGGACGAGACCGTCAAGGCCTTCGTCGACAAGGCCCTGGGCGACGTCGACCGTGCCGCCGCCGACCCGGCCGACCTCGCCGTCGCCCTCTACTACGCGGTGCGCGACGGCATCCACTACGAGGTCTACGGCGCCGACCTGTCGCCGCGGGGCCTGCGGGCATCCAGCATCATCGCCGGCGGCAAGGGCTTCTGCCTGCACAAGTCCGCGCTCTACGCCGCCTGCTGCCGCGCCGTCGGCATCCCCGCCCGGCTGCACTACAGCGACGTACGCAACCACCTGGCCTCCGACCGGCTGCGCTCGTACATCGGCGGCGACGTCTTCTTCCACGGCCTGGCCACCGTGTATCTCGACGGCCGCTGGGTGAAGGTGACCCCGGTCTTCAACAAGCTCCTGTGCCGGCTGTACGGCATGACCCCGCTGGAGTTCGACGGCCGCTCCGACAGCCTCTACCACCCCTTCGACGCACAGGGGCGGCAGAGCATGGAATTCCTCACCGACCACGGCGACTTCGACGACGTCCCCTACGAGTTCGTGATGGGCAACATGCGCCGCAAGCACCCGAAGTTCCTGGACGGGGACGGCACCGGCACCGTCAGCGGCGGCTCACTCGCCGACGAAGCGTCCTGAGCCGCGCGGCGGCGGATCCGCAACGACACAGCACAAGAACAGCAGAAGAGGAGAAGCACCCCATGACGCAGTTCCAGGAGGACGGCTGGGCCGCGGTCGCCCGCATCGGCGTCGTCGTTCCGCACGCGGACGTCGGTCCGGAGTCCGAGCTCCAGGCGATGGCGCCGCGCGATGTCTACGTCCACGGCTCACGCGTCCACTTCGGCGCGATGCGCCCCGGCGGCGAGATGGACCCCAAGATCCCGCATGACCCGGTGCGCGCCTTCATCGACCCGCCCTTCATCGACGACGCCGTCGAACTGCTCGCCGCCTCCCCGCTGGACTCCATCGCCCTGGGGTTCACCAGCTCCGCGTACGTCCTGGGCGCCGACGGCGAGCAGAAGCTGTTCGAGCGGCTCGCCGAGCGGACCCGCGGCATCCCGCTCACCGGCACGACCCACGCGGCGGCGGCCGGCTTCCACGCCCTGGGCGCCGAGCGGATCGCGCTCGTCAATCCGCCGTGGTTCGACGACGAGCTGTCCGCCATGGGTGCCTCGTACTTCGGCGAGCGGGGCTTCGACGTCGTCCACCACGGGCCCTGCGGCCTCCCCAGCAACCAGAAACTGATCACACCGGAGGCGCTGGTGCGGTGGGTCGAGTCCGCCGTCGCCCCGCAGCGGCCGCAGGCGGTGCTGGTCGCCGGCAACGGCATCCGCGCCGTCGGTACCATCGCGGGCCTGGAGGAGCGGCTCGGGTTCCCCGTACTCACCGCGAACCAGGTGCTCTTCTGGCATGCGCTGCACCTCGCCGGCGGGACGGAGGCCGCTGCGCGGATCACCGAGTACGGCGCCCTGTTCGGCGTCCGCCCCGAGGCCCAGGCAGTGGCCACGGGCGCGTTGCCGGGGGTGGCCCGATGAGTCTGCTGTCCGCATACGGCTACCAAGCCGCCGTCCAGGAGACCTGCGATACGCCGGAGTACCGCATCCCGCTGGTGTGCTGGCGCGACGACGGCACCGGCGTACGCGGCATGGTGCTGTACCGCGGAGCGCTGTGCCCGGCGGACCAGGTACCGGGATTCCGACGCTATCTCGTTCACGAGGACCTCGAGCAGTACGCCACGACCGGCCCGTGGCCGATGCTCGCAGCCACCGCCTGATCCGACCCGTGGCGGGGACCGGCCGGGTCCTCGCCGCATCAGGAGCCGTATCGACATGACACACGACCTCAAGTGGTCCGATGCACCCCCGGGGGAGGTCCTCGATCCGGTCGGCATCTGGATCGTCCGGGCCCCGGCCGGGCCGTGGCTCGCGGCCGGCGAGGCCGCGCCCGACTGGCTCGACGAGAAGGAACGGCACCGGCTGGCCGGGATACCGCAGCCGGCCGGCCGGGAAGCCTACGTTTTCGCCCACTGGGCGCTGCGGAGTGTTCTCGGGTCCTCGCTCGAATGCCCACCCAGGAGCGTCGGCTTCCTGCGGCAGCCGTGTCCCGGCTGCGGCGGGGCGCACGGAAGGCCGGCCATCCGCGATCCGGACCCGGGACGGGAAGCGGTGGAGTTCTCGATGTCGCACAGCGGCGACTACGTGGCCATCGCGGTCGCCGAGGCCACCATCGGCATCGACATCGAGTCGTGGCCGGCGCCGGAATCCATCGCCGACTACCTGCCGTTCCTCCATCCGAGAGAACAGCAGTGGCTGGGCGGCCGCGCGGACGACGACCTCGTCCGGGACTTCGCCCGCCTGTGGACCCGCAAGGAGGCCATGGCAAAGGCGACGGGACAAGGCATGGCCGCCATCATGAGCCGGCTGGACCTCACCGGCCAGCCGCTCGGCTGGCGGGTGCGGCAGCTGCTCGCACCACCCGGGTACGAGGCCAGCTTCGCGGTCCCGGCCTCGGTGCACGTCTCGGTCACCGTGCACGAGGAACTCCCGGAGCCGATGCCGGAGCCGGTGCGGGCCTGACCCGTCGGGGGGGGGGGGGGGGGGGGGGGGAGGGGGGGGGGGGGGGGGGAGGGGGGGGAGGGGGGGGGGGGGGGAGGGGGGGGGGGGGGGGGGGGGTGGGGGGGGGGGGGGGGGGGTGGGGGGGGGGGGGAGGGGATGTGCGTCGTGGGAGATGGCGACACCCAT
>NZ_JBWKDK010000119.1:0-4243 GCF_056436005.1 Streptomyces sp. NPDC043854 | reverse complement strand
CTCTTCACGCCCCGCATCTCAACATGGACATGCCCACGAGGCGGTCCGGACCGCGATCAGTACCACGATCGAGCGATCACGAACCGAGGAAGATCAGACTTAACGCCCACTCAAAGTCCGAAAGGGCTGGCCGAGTGAGCGCGAGACCCGGCTCGACGCCGTCCGCTGGCTGCACCGCTACAACACCCGACGCCGACACTTCAGGCTCGGACAACGATCTCCGATCGCCTACGAGAACACCCTCCACACAACATCAACTACCCTGACCCGAGCCGCATAGACGTGTTCAAGATCCGGGGTCAAGGCCCGAGGAGCTTCATCGGTCATCAAGTGCGTTCCACCGGCGGCCGGCGCTGCCGGGTTCGAGGGAGTCCCTGGCAAGGGCATGCTCGCGCAGCATGTGCAGCAGTGAGCGAAGTGCCGGGGTTACCGGCCTTGCGGCCGCCCAAGCGAGGACGGCGGTGCAGGGGGGGAGATCCGTCACGGGGACGTAGCGGACAGCGGGCCGGGGCACGAGCTCCCTGGAACTCTCGGAGATGAACCGGATACCGTGCCCCAGACTGACCAGAGTGACGCAGGTTTCCAGGCTGCTTGCCGCGTGCGCCGTATACCGCACCGGTGTGCCGTCGGGGCGCGGGTCCGCTGCCCAGAACGCACGCCACTCGGGACGTGTATGGGGTGCGAATCCAATGACCGGCAGGCCGACGAGGTCCGCGAGGGTCACGGCGCTACGGTCCGCAAGCGGATGGCTGTCCGGCAGGCACACCAACCGCCGCTCCATCCCCAGGCGGAGAGAACGCAGGCCCGAGGCCACTGGCTCGTAGCACACGACGGCGTCCACCTGCCCATCCAGAACGGCACTCGCGTGATCGACAAAGTCCATCTCGCGCCACTGCACCTCCGGGCCGGGATGTCGCTCGGTTCTCATCGAGTCGAGCAGCACGCGCAGGGCAGGAAGCGCTGAGGTGTACGAGGCGAGCACCACACTGCCCGAGTGCGCGGCCGCCTCTGTCTCGGCAGCCTCCTGAAGATCGGTGACTGCGTCGACCACGGCACGTATCCGGGGCAGCAGAGCCCGGCCCACCTCGGTGAGTTCGACGCGTCGCGTCGACCGTTCCACCAGAGCCACGCCCAGGCGCTCCTCGAGCGCGCGTATCTGACGGCTGAAGGCGGGCTGGCTGATGAACGTGCGCTTGGCGGCGCGACCGAAGTGCAGCTCCTCAGCCAATGCGAGCAGTAGACGTAACTGGTGCGTGCTGGGGTCAGCCGCCACGAATGTCCTCCGTCCCGGTGCGAAGGCCGGTCGCACCATGCACCGGAGGGTATCAATCGAATCTGCAGACACATCAAAAGCCCCTTCCGGATTGACCTGGACGGCGGTCAAGATGAGACGCGGCAAGATTTTCGTTCGCAGCAGCATCCCAGACGATCCCAGAAGGCCATTTTCCCCTTGAGGCGGGCAGCCCCGCCTCAAGGGGATACTCCATCAAAACTCCATTAGTCGAGGAAAGTGTGGCCGGGAACAACGAGACGGCTCTCGTGATTCACTGTAAGGAAGGTACGCGCATGAAAAATAGAACACTCGTCCACCTGGCGACCGCTTCAGTCCTGGCGCCACTTGCAATCTTTGTAACTGCCGGCGAGGCTGCCGCCGCAGGTGGTCCGGTCACGTGGAAGAACGCCCGCACGGGAAAATGCCTGTACACCACCAACGGAATAAACGGTGTCGGCGCCAGCTCCGACTACTGCAACAGCAAATACGGGCGCTGGCACGAGAAGAAGCTGGGCAACGGCGCTTACCGGATGTGGGTGGTGAACAACCAGGACGCGCATCGGTGCCTCGACAGCGACAAGGAGGGTGACGTCTACCTCCGCGTATGCGAAGAAGGAAACCGCAACCAGCAGTGGTATCAGGTCAAGAGGTCCACGGGGTGGCGGCTCACGAACGTCGCAACCGGTCGGGTCCTCGACAGCAACTTCGAGGGTTCGGTGTACACGAACTTCGATGAAGGCGATCGAAACAAGTACCAGCGCTGGCTGTAGGAGGCCGCACTGAAGCAGCACCTCGGTGTGCCGGTGGATGCCCACACAAGTGCGGCGGTCGGCGCTGCCGCCTACGAAGTCGGTATGCGGCAGCGCCCACCACCGGCTCCCCAGCTCTCCTGTCGGAACCGGGTGCACGGTTTTTGAGCCGCGCATCTCAGGGACATGTCTCGAACCCGACGGGATTCGCGGTCGCCGTCAGCCCTCATTGGGCGGCGGTTCTCTATCGCATCAACGGACCCTACCGGGACAAAATGCCCGACTTTGCTGACACGTACGTGACGTGTGCCATGCTCGGCCCTGTGGGGGACACATTAGGACTCGGAGCGGTGCTGGCCGGTGGCCGCTACCGGATCGAGGCGAAGCTCGGCAGCGGCGGCATGGCCGAAGTCTTCCGGGCCTACGACACGAAGTTGGCCCGGATGGTCGCCCTCAAGGCGATGCGGACAGGCTTGTCGTTCGATGACGGGTATTCGGCCCGGTTCCGGCGTGAGGCGCAGGCCATGGCCGCCATCAGCCATCCGCATGTGGTGGCGGTCCACGACATGGGGGACGAGCCCGTCCCGTACATCGTGATGGAGCTCGTCGATGGCCGCAGCCTCGCCGATCTGCTGCGCGCAGGGCGTCCCCTGCCGGTGGCGCAGGCTCTGCATCTCGCATCGCAAGTGCTGGCCGGGCTCGCCGTGGCCCACGCGCACGGGCTGGTCCACCGCGACATCAAGCCGGGGAACGTGCTGCTGGCGGCGGACGGGACGGCGAAGGTGGCGGACTTCGGCATCGCGCGGGCCGCCGAGGGGGCCGGGACCGCCCTCACGCGAACCGGCCTGCTGATCGGCACCCCGCACTTCATGTCGCCCGAGCAGGTACTGGGCCGCTCAGACATCGACGGCCGGTCCGATCTCTACTCGGTCGGTGTGATGCTGTTCCAGATGCTCGCCGGGCGGCTCCCCTTCGAGGCGGACTCCGGCTATGCGATCGGATACCTGCACCTCACCACTCCGCCGCCCACCCTCTCCTCCCTGGGCATCGCGGCAGGCCCAGCGGTGGAGGCCGTACTGGCCCGCGCCCTGGCGAAAGAGCCCGCGCACCGCTACCCGGACGCGGAATCGATGCGCGCGGCGCTGCACCAGCCCGCCCCCACGGCCCGGACGCAACAGGCCCCCTACGTGCCTCCGCGGCCGCCTGAGCCCTCGCCGACCGCCGTCCCCCGCGGCCGGCTGTCACGCGCCCGCCAGCTGCTCATCGCCCAGGCATCCTGCCTGCTCGCATGGCTGCTGGGAGCCCAGAGCAATGCGGCCTGGCTGGCGGTCCCCGGGGCCCTCGGGGCCCTCATCCTCGCGCTGCCGGGGCTGTGGATGTCATGCTCGGCGGCGCTCCGGCATCACAGACCATGGAGCACGGCCGTCAAGATCAAGACGACCGTCGCCATGGTTCTTCACGGAGGAGTGGTGCTCTTCCTTCTGACGGCCATTGTGATTGCGCTAGTGGCTCCAGCCGGGCTGTGACCGCATGGCTTTCTCGTTCTGAGGCGGCCCCAGCCATCCGGTCAAAGCTGGCCCCATCAAACGTTCGAGATGCCTTCGCGCCCCGTTGATGCCCAGGTCATCGGCGGAGCCATCTCGGACCGGAGTTGAACGGTCAACGGACTGGTACCAGGTCGAGCCGATTTTCTGGGGCCAGTTCGCAGCGAGAAAGCCAACCGCATAGGATTCGCCGGGTTGAGGCAGGGGCCTTGCATTCACCGCGCAGCGATCAACACCCCGGGACTCTCGTACTGGGGAACCACGCTGCGGCAACACGATGGCTCACCGAGTCGTGGAAGCCCTACCGTCGGGAGAGGACCAGCCTGCGGCGCTCTTGGTTGGTCTCGGTAACGACGACCGTGACTTCGTGGCCGACTTGGACGACCTCCTCTGGAGCATTCACGGGCGTGTGTGCGAGGTCTCGCAGGTGGACCAACCCCTCGATTCCGCCGGCGACCTGAACGAAAACGCCGAATGGGACCAGTTTGGTGACCCGCCCATGCAGTTCCTGGCCGACCCGCGGTCGTAAAACGCCTGGAAGGGGTCAGGCTGTGTCGCTCGCAAGGACATCCTGGCCTCTGAGCTAAGGGCTGTCCCGTAAATGATCTTCCTGTTGCCTCGGGCATGGTTGGTCGCCGTGTGGGTGGCTCGGCTATCCGGCGAGGGCGAGGTTGTGC
>NZ_JBWKDK010000118.1:0-4334 GCF_056436005.1 Streptomyces sp. NPDC043854 | reverse complement strand
GGGCGTCCGACAGCCGCTCCACGAGCAGCATGCCGACACCCTCACCCCAACCGGTGCCGTCCGCCGCAGCCGCGAACGCCTTGATCCGACCGTCCCCCGCCAGCCCCCGCTGACGGCTGAAGTCGATGAAGTTCTCGGGCGTCGACATGACCGTGACACCACCGGCGAGGGCCATGTCGCACTCGCCGCTGCGCAGCGCCTGGATCGCCCAGTGCAGGGCGACCAGCGACGACGAGCAGGCGGTGTCGACCGTCACCGCCGGGCCCTCGAGCCCGAAGACGTACGAGACGCGGCCGGACATGACGCTGCCCGCGTTGCCCGTGCCGACGTGGCCTTCCAGGCCGTCCTGCTCGCGGGTGATGAGGGAGAGGTAGTCCTGGCCGTTGGTGCCGACGAACACACCGGCGCGGCTTCCGCGCAGGCTGGTCGGGTCGATGCCGGCCCGCTCGAACGCCTCCCAGGAGGTTTCCAGCAGCAGCCGCTGCTGCGGGTCCATCGCGAGGGCCTCGCGCGGCGAGATGCCGAAGAAGCCGGCGTCGAAGTCCGCCGCTCCGGTGACGAATCCGCCCTCACGGGTGTACGAGGTCCCCGGCTGGTCCGGGTCGGGGCTGTAGAGGCGGTCGAGGTTCCAGCCGCGGTCGGCGGGGAATTCGGCGACCGCGTCCGTGCCGTCCGTGAGCAGCTGCCACAGGTCCTCGGGGGTCCGTACGCCGCCGGGGAAGCGGCAGCTCATCGCCACGATGGCGATCGGGTCGCCGTCGACGGCCGTGGCGGCGGGCAGCAGGGTGCCGGAGACGGGGACGCTGCCGACGAGCTCCTCGCGGAGGTGGGCGGCCAGCGCGGCGGACGTCGGGTAGTCGTAGACGATCGTGGCGGGCAGCCGCAGCTCGGTGGCCGTGCTCAGGCGGTTGCGGAGCTCGACGGCCGTCAGCGAGTCGAACCCGAGCTCCTTGAAGGCGCGCTCCGCGCCCACCGCGTCCGCGGTGCCGTGTCCGAGGACGGCGGCGACGTGCGTACGGACCAGGTCCAGCAGCTCCCGTTCCTGTTCGGCGGGCGCGAGTGCGGCGAGCCGTCCGGAGAGGGTGGCGGGGCTGTCCGCGTTCCCGGCGGCCCGGCCGGCGCGGGCTTCGGTCGCCGCGCGGGTAGCGCGTACCTCGCCGATCTCGCCGAACAGTTCGGTGCGGCGTACGGCGGTGTGGCCGGCGAGGTACCGGTCCCATGCAATGTCGGCCACGGTCAGGGCTGCGGTGTCGCCGGCGACTGCCTGGCGGAGGGCGCGGATCGCCGGCTGCGCCTCCATCGGAGGCACGCCGTCCCGGCGCATGCGGGCTTCGAGGGCCTGGTCGGCGGCCATGCCGCCGTCGGCCCACGGGCCCCAGGCGATCGAGGTCGCGGCCAGGCCCGCGGCCCGGCGCTGCTCGGCGAGGGCGTCCAGGTAGGCGTTGGCGGCGGCGTAGTTGGCCTGCCCGGCCGCACCGATGGTGCCGGTCATGGAGGAGAACAGCACGAACGCCGACAGCTCGATGCCGAGCTCGGCGGTCAGCTCGTGCAGGTGGAGCGCGGAGGTCGCCTTGGCACGCAGCACGCTCTCGAAACGCTCGGGCGTCAGGGCGTCCAGAACACCGTCGTCGAGGACACCGGCGGTGTGGACGACCGCGGTGAGGTGCTCGGCCTCGGCCTCCAGCACGGCACGGAGCGCGTCCCGGTCGGCGGCGTCACACGCCACGACCGACACCTCCACACCCAGCTCCGACAATTCCGCCGCCAGCTCGCCCGCACCCGGAGCATCCGCCCCCCGGCGGCTGGTCAGCACCAATCGCCCGGCACCGGCGCCGGCCAGCCAGCGGGCGACGTGACCGCCCAGAGCGCCGGTACCACCGGTCACGAGGACCGTCCCGGACGGCGACCATGGGCCGCCCTTCCCGGCGGCGGCCCGGACGAGCCGGCGCCCGAAGACACCCGACGACCGGACGGCGACCTGGTCCTCACCCGTCGCGCCGCCGGCCAGTACCCCGGCCAGCCGGCCCAGGGCCCGCTCGTCCCACACCTCGGGCAGGTCCACCAGACCACCCCAACGCCCGGGCAGCTCCAGAGCCGCCACCCGGCCCAGACCCCACACCTGGGCCTGAACCGCCGAGACGAGACGGTCCGAACGGCCCACGCTCACCGCACCACGGGTCAGACACCACAACGGCGCCTCCACCCCGGCATCACCCAGCCCCTGCACCAGAACAGCCGTGGCCACCACACCCGCAGCCTCATCCAGCGCAAGCAGCGACACCACACCCGCCACCGAACCGGCCGCCGAAACGGCCTCGGACAGCAGCCCTGCCAGCGCAGCACGGTCCGTACCCGCCTCGACCACGACCCGCCGGACCTCGGCGCCACGCCCGGCCAGCGCACTCACCAAGGAGTCGACCAGGGCGTCGTCAGCGCAGGCGTCGGGGACGACGGCGATCCACTCGCCGCCCGGCAGCTCGGACGACGCGGGTGCCGTCAGCGGCTTCCACTGCACCCGGTAGCGCCAGCCGTCGACCTGTTCCTGCTCCTGGTTCTGCCGGCGCCAGGCCGACAGGGCAGGGACGAACTCGCCGAAGCTCGCCTCGCCGTCCACCTCCAGCTCGGCCAGCAGGGCGGCCAGATCGCCGCGCTCGACCGCGTCCCAGAACCGGACGTCGACCGCATCGGCGACCCGGGTCGGGACGGTGCCGCCGTCCGACAGGGCCGTCTCCGGCCAGAACCGCTGCCGCTGGAAGGCGTACGTCGGCAGCGCGACCCGCTGCGTGCCCGTGCCGGCGAACAAGGCGGGCCAGTCCACCGCCACGCCCCGCACGAACGCCTGGGCCGCAGCGGTGACGGCGGTCTCCGCCTCGGCCCGCCCCGCGCGCAGGACCGGAACGAAGGCGACGTCGGCCGTGCCGGTCAGGCACTCCTGGGCGAGCGCGGACAGCACGCCGTCCGGCCCGAGCTCCACGTACGTCGTCACACCGGCGGCTTCCAGGGCGCGGATGCCGTCGAGGAACCGCACGGCCTCGCGGACGTGCCGCACCCAGAACTCGGCGGAGCCCATCTCGTCGGTGACGACGGAACCGGTCAGGTTGGAGACGACCGGAATCCGCGGCGCGGCGAAGGCCAGCCCCGCCACCACCTCACGGAAGTCGTCCAGCATGCCGTCCATGTGCGGCGAGTGGAAGGCGTGGCTGACGGCCAGCCGCTTGGTCTTCCGGCCCTGGGCCTGCAAGGCTTCCGCGATGGCGGCCGCCGCGTCCTCATCACCCGCGACCACGACCGACTCCGGACCGTTGACCGCGGCGATGCCCACCCGGCCGCCTCCGCCGATCAGCGGCAGGACCTCGTCCTCCGACCCCTGCACGGCGATCATCACGCCGCCGTCCGGCAGGGCCTGCATCAGTCGGCCGCGGGCCGCGACCAGCGCACAGGCGTCGTCCAGGGACAGCACACCCGCCACATGCGCAGCGGCGATCTCGCCGATGGAGTGGCCGGCCACGAAGTCAGGCTGCACGCCCCACGATTCAACGAGCCGGAACAGCGCCACCTCGACCGCGAAGAGCGCCGGCTGCGTGTACTCCGTCCGGTCCAGCACCGCCGCATCAGTGCCGAACAGGACGTCCTTCAGCGGCAGTTCGAGCTGGGAGTCGAACCGCGCGCAGACCTCGTCCAGGGCATCCGCGAACACCGGGAAGGCGTCGTACAGTTCGCGGCCCATGCCGAGGCGCTGGCTGCCCTGCCCCGTGAACAGGAAGGCCAGCCCGCCCTCCGATACGGTGCCCTGCACCAGGCCGGGCAGCTGTTCACCGGCGGCGAGGCCCCGCAGACCACCGAGGACCGCCTCACGGTTCGCGGCGTCCGCGACCAGGACCGCACGCGACGCGAACGCCGAGCGACCGGCGGAGAGGGAGTACGCGGTGTCGGCGGTGGCGACGTGCAGGCTCTCGGTCAGCCACGTCACGAGCCGCTCCGCCTGGGCGCGCAGCCCGGCCGCGCTCCTGCCCGTGACGACGAACGGCAGGACGGGCGCGGCGTCGGCGGCGCGGGGCTCGGGCGCCGTGTCGTCCCCGTCCTCGGCCGGCGCTTCCTCGATGATCGTGTGGGCGTTGGTGCCGCTCAGACCGAACGAGGAGATGCCGGCCCGGCGCGGTCGGTCGCTCTGCGGCCACGCCCGCTGCTCGGTCAGCAGTTCCACGTCACCTGCCGACCAGTCCACGTGCGGGGTCGGCGCGTCCACGTGCAGGGTCTGCGGCAGCAGCCCGTGCTGCATCGCCAGCACCATCTTGATCACACCGGCCACACCGGCAGCCGCCTGCGTGTGCCCG
>NZ_JBWKDK010000117.1:0-4343 GCF_056436005.1 Streptomyces sp. NPDC043854 | reverse complement strand
GAGGTGACGGGCCGCTTGCGCAGCATCTGCCGGTAGGCGTTGTAGCGGGGGATGCCGCGTTCGCGGTCGCGGAGGATGTCGACGGTGCCGAGGTCCATGTGCTCGCCGGACAGCCGGAGCAGCTTGCGCAGGGCCTCGGGGTGGTTGTGCAGGACCAGGGCGCCGGGGTGGGAGGTGCCGAAGGTGTAGAGCAGGTCGCTCATCCCGAACTCGTCCACGGCCCTCCGGGTGGTGCGGCCCTGCATGTCGTCGAAGCCGATGGTGCGGCGCAGCCGGCCGCCGCGGTGCTCGTGGACGGCGAGCTCGTCGGGGATGAGGGGGTGCAGCCGGTACGCGGAGACGAACTCCTCCGTCATCGAGTACGGGGCGGCGTGGTGGTCGGTGGGCGAGCCGAGGATGCCGCTGAGCATCTCGCCCGAGCCGATCCGGCCGAACCGCTTGCCCACCCAACGGGGCAGCATGCCGTACCAGTTGGCGTTCATGGCGTAGTGCAGCGCGGGTGTGTCGAGGATGCCGGGCGTCCACTCCACCGTGTGGATCTTCGCGAGGAGGGCGGTGTTGACCAGCCGCGCGGTCTGGAAGATCCGTTCGTCGTCCCAGGTGGGGTGGTGGGAGCGGACCATGTCGCAGATCGCGTTGTGCTCCTTGGTGAACAGGTGGTGCAGCAGCGACAGGCCCGCCCAGTAGTCGTGGTTCATACCGGTCCAGTCCAGGCAGTCCCGATCCGGGCGCGGGTCGGCGGGCAGTCGGCCGTCCTCGCCGAGGGTGAGCTTGCCGTGCTCTCCGGTGCGCAGGGCGCGGCAGCGCTCCTCGTCGCTGCCGTAGAGCTGGGAGCCGTCCCACCAGTGGGTGACCGTGTTCTCGTACGTGGGCGGGGCGTCGGGGGTGGTGTGGGCCACCCGGTCGGGCTGGGTGCGGTTGATCCGCATGGGGCAGGTGCCGCCGTGGGCCTCCCAGTCGTCGTCCGGGGCCAGGGGCACGGTGAAGGGCTCCACGGAGGTGTTGTCGCCGTGGTTGGCCCAGCCGTGCATCTGGAACTGGATCCAGGCCGCGGCGAGGAGGTTCAGCGTGGTGGCGGGCACGAAGGAGCGGCGGGCCAGGAGCTGCCGGCTGATCTCCCGGGGGCTGGGGGTCATCAGCTCCGCGTCCGACTCCGGGTAGGCCATCTCCAGCGGGGCGTTGCGGTCGAGCCGGGTGCCGACCCGGCCCATGTCCTCGTCGTACGGGTCGTAGCCGGAGCCGTCGTACGACCGGTGGGGCAGCAGGTGGGCGGTGGCCCTGCGGGGGCGCTCGCCGCCCGCGGCGAAGGTGTCGTACAGGTTCTTGCGGCGCAGGTCCTCGCGGAGGGTCCGCAGGTTCAGCAGGGCGAGCGGCAGGGGGAGCTGGTGCCATTCCCAGTGGGCGTTGATCCCGGCGAAGGCGGCCGAGCCGAGGCGTTCCAGCAGACCGGCGGGCCCGTAGGGCGCGGTCACCCAGGTGCCGGGCTGCGGCTGTGTCCCGGGGGCGGGGGCGGGGGCGGCGGTGCGGGTGGTGGGGGCGGTGTCGGTCATCGGGGCCTCGTGGTGTCGGCCGGCCGGCGGTCTCCGGCTCGGCGGTCGGAGAGCGGGCGGGAGCGGTGGGAGCGGGCGGGATCGGGCGGGAGCGGGCGGGAGCGGGTGGTGCCGGGGGAGGTCAGCGGGGTACGAGGCCCAGCCGGACGCCGGCGGTGTCCACGATCAGCGGCAGCGGGCCCGAGGACGGCAGCGCGGGCCGGGCCCCGGTGAGGCGGTTGCCGCGCAGGAGTTCGGCGCACAGGGCGGTGGTGACCAGCAGCCCCAGGTTTTCCCCGGGGCAGCGGCCGCCGCCGTGGCTGAACGGCGCGAACTGCAGGATCCCGGTCGCGCCCGGGGCCAGCCAGCGGCCGGGCACGAACGCGTCGGGCGCGGAGACCCGGTGCGGGTCCCGATTGTGGAACAGGGCGGGGACCAGGACCGACGTGCCCGCCGGGTAGGAGACGCCGCGCCAGGTGGTGGGGGCCCGGGTGACCCGTACCAGGTCGGGCACCAGCGGGAACAGCCGCAGGGACTCGCGGACGCAGGCCTGGAGCCGGGGCAGGAGCGGACCGCCGCCGGCGGACACCTCGCCGTGGACGGCGTCCTGCTCGGCCGGGTGGGTGGCGATGAGCAGCAGGGTGCGGGCGGCGACCGGCGCCAGGCCGTCCAGGGCGAGCAGCCAGTGGTGGGCCTGGCCGATCGGGTCGAGGGTGCCGTCCGGGTCCGGGTGGGTCAGGGCCCGGGCGGCCAGGGTGTGCGCGGGCGCCTCGGCGGCGTACGCCGCGATCCGCGCGCCGGCCTGGGCGTACAGCCTCCGCGCCGCCTGGGCCTGCTTCCTGCGCTTGCCCATCCAGTTGCCCTCGTTGCGCAGGGCGAACAGCCACTCGGTGAGCTGCCGGTCGTCGGCGGCCGCCTCGCCCAGGACGATGCGGCGGGCGGCCCGCTGCACCGCGCGTTCGATCGCCGGCGTGTCGAGGACGCTGCGGGCGGTGAGCCGCCGGGCCTCGTCGGCGACCACGGCGAGGTACTCCGTGCCGCAGGGGTGGACGGGCTCGGCGGCGGCCACGACCTCTTCGTTGATCTTCCGTCGCTGTTCGCGGAGTTCGCCGTGCGAGCAGATGACCCCGGTGGGCTCCAGGATCGCCAGGCCGGCGGTCTTGTCGGGGGAGTCCATGGCCAGCGTACGAACGGGTTCGGCGTAGAACCGGCGGAGCTCGGGCTCGTCGAGGAGGACCAGCATGGGCCCGGACATGCCCTTGAGCAGCACGGGTGCCCCGCCGTGCCGGGCGCGCAGGGCGCGCAGGGTGGCCGCGGACCAGGCTGGCTGCCCGACGGCGGCGTAGACCTTGACCACGGCGGGGCGGGCGTTGACGAACCCGCGGACGAAGGCGGGCAGGGTGTGCGTGGCGAGGAAGCGGAGGTTCTCGGCGGCCCCGGCGATGGCCGGCGCGGGGGTTCCGGCGGCGGCGTCGAGTCCGCGGCCGGCGGCCCGGGTGGACTGGCTCATGCCTCGATCACCTTTCGGGGGTTCTGACGTTGGCCGGGAACGGCTGTGGAGCGATGCCCGGTCACGGTAAGCGACCGGCGTTGCCGTCCTTCCCAACGCCATGCGGCAAATCGATTCTGCATGCCCCGGCTGAGGGAACCTGGTTGACCGGCGCCGGTCCGCCCCGAGGCGGCAGCGCGTGCTCGTCACGCTGCGTGCACGCACCCGGTCCATGCAGGCCAGCCGTCGCGGGACTGCCCCCGGCGGTCCGTGGCGGTGACGCATGGGGTTGGCGAGAAAGCGCTGCACCAAGCGCAGTACGCGGTTCGCTGTAGAGATCGTCCCGCTCTCCTCCCCTGCTCCTGCCCGAGGATGACGGACCATCACCGACCGGGGCAGATTCGAACGACACCTCAGAACGATGTGAAGCACCTGTGGTGATCGAGAGGGTGTGACTGCGACGCAGCGGTGCTCGACGGACCGAACTCCCGCCGGACAGCGGCTGTTTCGCCGGGCGCGCCCCCTCATCGGGCGTGCCCGGGCCACACCACACAGGAGAGTGCTTTGTCGAACAACGTGTTAGTCCGCCAGACGGCCATCGCCACCGCGCTCGTGTGCGCGCTCACCGGCGGCGCCCTGGCCGCGAGCGTCCCGGCCGCGACCGCTGCGACCGCCGCGCCCGTCGCCCCCGCTCCCGTCACCGCCGAGGCCGCGGGGGCCCCGGCGGACACGGGCGGCGGCGGCCAGGGCGAGGTCACCCCCGTCCAGGGGCCCACCGGCCTGGCGCCGAAGCAGAGCGTGCTGGCGCCGAAGATCAGCCGTACGGAGACCATCCGCCGGGCCAAGAACTGGGTCGGCAAGGGCCTCGACTACAGCTGGACGAACTACTACCAGGGCTACCGGATGGACTGCTCCGGCTACGTCTCCATGGCGTGGAAGCTCGGGGCCTCCCTCACCACGGACACCTTCGGCCCGCGCGGCGTGACCGAGCGCATATCGAAGAACGAGCTGAAGCCCGGCGACGCACTGCTGAACAACGGCTCCGGGGCCAACGGCCACGTGGTCCTGTTCGAGAAGTGGGCCGACGACAGCCGCACCAGCTACATCGGCTTCGAGTTCACGCCGAGCGGCGTGCACCACCGCAAGATCCCCTACCCCTACTTCTCCGGACACGGCACCTACGTCCCGGTCCGCAACAAGTCCGTCGTCGACGACGTCCCCTTCGACCCCGGGATGGCGGAGCTGTCGGGCGGTGACTTCAACGGCGACGGCCGCAAGGACCTCGTCGCGGTCCACGTGGAGAGCGGCAAGCTGTACCTCTACCC
>NZ_JBWKDK010000116.1:0-4366 GCF_056436005.1 Streptomyces sp. NPDC043854 | reverse complement strand
TCATCAAGCTGCTGCGCTCGACGCTGGAGAAGAACGACGCGACGGCGCGCCAGACGCAGTCGCGCGCGAAGGCCGCGGTCGACAACATCGGCTGAACAGGCCGCGAGCGAACAGTTGGGCTGCAAGGGACATAGATGACGTCGTGGGATATCAGGCCGCAGGGTGTGCAGGGACAGCTGAGGACCGTCGGCGGTAATGCCGGCGAGCTGCAGAGGGCTCTGGAAGCCCTGATCGGCTCCATGGGGCGCGCGGCCCAGTTCGCGGGTACGGCCGTGCCCGGGTCGGCGGCAGAAGTGGGGTCGCGGGGTCCGGTGGCGCCGGGGGTGTCCGCTTCTCCGTACCTGGGGCGGAAGGCGACGGGGCCGGTAGCGGCTGCTCTGGGGGAGTACCTGGAGAAGCGTCAGAAGGAAATGACATCCGTGGCCGAGCGGATCGAGGCCTGCGTTCTGGGTGCGGCGAAGGCGACGAACGAGTACCTCGAAGGGGACCTGGACCAGGCCAAGCAGGCCCAGGACGCGGCCAGGGCCGTCAACCTGCAGATCCTGCGCGAACGGCCGGGCGGTGCGAAGTGAGCGGGAACGCGCCGGTCGACCCGGCAGAGGTGCCCGTCTTCACGGGCGACCTGGCGCAGCTGGACAAGGAGATCAAGGCGATCTCGTCGGGCGGGGCCGCGGTCGCGGCGAAGGCGAGTGACGTCCACACCAGCTTCGGCGGTCTTCAGGCCTTCTACCAGGCGCCCGAGGCGGACCAGCTGTTCGCGACGACCAAACCCGTCTCCGATTTCGGCCTGAAGCTGAGCTCGGACATGTGCACCATCGCGGGTGCGCTGGGTACGTACGCCCGTGACGCCGAGCCGCTGGTGAACCGGCTGAAGACGCTGAAGGCAGAAGCAGAATCGTTTCGCGCGAAGGTGGCGGGGGACGAGAAGTGGAACGAGGACGGCGATCTGACCGACCAGAACCTCGAACGCCGCAACGCGATCGCCGAGGTCTGGTCCCAGTTCCACGACGTGGAGCGCGCCGCGCACGCCAAGATCGTCGCACTCGTCGGCGGGCACGCGCTGATCAAGGACGACGGCTCCCACGCCCCGGGCATGTACGGCTATGACGCCGAGGCCCTCAAGCAGGCGAAGTCCCTGCCCTGGGGTGATGCGGTGGAGGAGTCCGTTCCCGCCTGGCAGGTGTGGGAGCACGTCTGGGACTTCGGCACCGGGATCGTCGTCGACGGCGTCGGCGGCACCCTCGGAGGTCTCGGCGGCCTCGTCGGACTCGACGGCTGGGACACCTTCAAAGCCTCCTGGACAGGCCTGGCCAAACTGTCCACCGCCGGCGCGATCACGTCGATACCGGGTGTGGGCCCGCTGTTCCTGGCCGCCCCCGCCGACAAACTGCCCTCCTGGCTGCGCGAGTCGCGTACGGCCATGAAGGAGACCGGCAAGGCGATGCTGGCCTGGGACCAGTGGAGTTCGAACCCCTCCCGCGCCGCGGGCGCGGTCGTCTTCAACGTGATCACCACCGTCTGCACCGGCGGCAGCGGCGGGGCGGTCTCCGGCGCGGGCAAGGCCGGCGCGGTCGCCAAGGCCCTCTCCTTCGCCAGCAAGACGGGCAAGGCCATCGACCCGATGACGTACATCTTCAAGGGCGCAGGCGCCAGCGTCTCGAAGGTCGGCGATGTGATGGCCGCCCTGCGCGGCATGGGCAAGGGCGAGATCCCAAAGATCAACATCGACGGCGCGGTGGCCCTTCCGGAAGGCGCGAAAGCCCTGCCGGACGGGGCGATCCAACTCCCTCCGGGCTCTTCCGTGCCCGAGGGCGCGATCAAACTCCCGGACAACACCATCAAACTCCCCGAGGGCACGGCCACGCTGCCCCCCGGCACGGTCAAACTGCCCTTCGACGGGCCGGCGAAGTACATGGACGAGGCCGGCAACCTCTACAAGGAAGACGGCAGCATCCTTCAGCGCGGCGACCAGGCCAAGGTCGAGAAGACCCCGGGCACACCGGACGGCACGGGAACCCCGAAGACGGACACTCCGAAGACGGACACCCCGGCCACGGTCAAGGCAGAGGGCCGCGTCCTGGCTGGCGTCGCCGCAGGCGGCCGGGGCGGCGACGCCATCCGCTTGGGCTCCGACATATCCGACCCCCTCCGCACCGCTGGCGATCACACCTCGGGTCCCCGGCCGGACACCAGCCCCGGCGGCCACGCTCCGGACCACATGCCGCGCAACGACCTGAACCCCACCCCCCGCGGCGGCCCCCGCCCGGACAGCCCGTCCACGGCTGGCACGCATGCGGCTGACCAGGGCACGACCGGCACGCACGCAGCCGACCATGGCGCGGGCGGCCACGGCGACACCCCGGGCACGGGCGGCACCCACCCGGGCGGCCCCGGCACGGGCAGCCTCCTGGACAACCCCGGTACGGGCGGCGTGGAAGACGCAACCCGCGCCGGCAACGACACCCCCGACACCGGCCCTCACCAGCCGGGGGACCTCCGCTACGGAGAGGGCAGCACCGAGTGGGTCGACCGGACGCCCGAGCAGGCGAAGTACTGGCATGACGAGCACGTACGGCTGGCCAACGAGAACGAGGCATGGCGGCTGCAGCACTACGAAGCCACGCGAGGCCACCGACTCGACGCTGACAGGATCGTCGACGGGCAGCGGCTGCCGAAGCTGAAGGAGGGAACCGACTCGAAGTGGCTGGCGACCGATGACCTCCCTTCCGCGGACCGCGAGTACTACCGCCTCCCCTCGAAGCCGGTCGATGTGAGCTCCGTGCAGACGCACGTCACTCCGAAGCTCGACGCGCTGGCCGACACCCATCAGAAGTACCTGGAGCTCGGTGACGCACAGCGGGCGTACGATAAGTCCAAGACCGCTGAAAACCTTGAGAAGCTCGATGCCGCCAAGGAAGCCATGGGCGACGTCCCCAACAACACCAAGGTCGGCGAGGCACTCGGTGAGGGTGCGGCTAAGTTGCACGTCATTCCAGCCGAGTTCAGCCATCCCAAGTGGATCGACCTCATGGACACCGGCCACGGTGCGCGGAGGTTCGACCAGCTGTACCGCCTCGACAACGGCATGGGTGACTTCCTCATCGTCGAGGCCAAGGCGCCCGGTGGAGAGCTCAAGTGGCGCCAGGGCGTCGGCCCTTACGCCAATGTGAAGGTCAAGCAGGGGACGATCGAGTACGTCCGCACGATCCTCGAGGAAATGAAGGCCCGAGGCGGCGAGGACAAGAAGATCGCGGACCAAATGATCCGGGCTCTCCGTAGGAAAAATGTCCAGTATGTGATGGTTCAAGCCAACAAACACACTGGGACTTATGCTGGATCCGAACTGAGTTACTTCGATCTCTACCGAGGAGGACGCTAGTGGCGCTCTCTGTTCCGCGTCATGAATTCCTCCGTGATGACCTCCCGGGGCGTGACCCCGTACTCAGCGAGGGCGTCGTGTGGGCGCTGGAAGACCTGCAGGAGGCGCCCGAAGCAATCGCCGACGCCATGTCCGATGCCCTGCTCCTCGCCCAGGAGCGGAGCGTGCCGGACCCCGCGGCGGGGTGGCTTGAGACGTGGGAGGCGTGGGTGGTCGCCATGCAGTCCGGTTCCGCGATGTTCGCGGCGGCCGCCACGACCTCCGAGAGCGTCGAATGCCTCATCCACCACGAGATGCGATCCCTGCCCGCTTCCGGGCCGAGGTCCTGGGTGAACGCCGGGACCTGGATCAACGTCTTTTACCTGTCGGTGATTTGCCGCGACAAGGCACGGTTGAACGCGCTCTGCGAGATCGAGCCGTCCCTGCTGCAGGCATCCGGAGCCGAGTTCGACGCTTACATCCACCCGTGGCTGGAGGCTCTCCGGTCGTACTGGCTGAGCCGTCCGGACCTCGGCGACCAGCTCCTCCAGGCTGCCGAGGGACTGGCTCCGGAGGCCGCTCCGATCGCCGGACCGGAGACGACCACGAAGATCCTGTGGCCGGTCGTGGACCTCTTCCACCGCTTCGTCACCGGCGATCACGATCAGTTCAACCGCTCCCTCGTCAACGCCCTCACGCTGCACAAGCAGTTCTGGACCGCCGACGAAGGCCTCGCGCGCGACGCCCGCGGACTCGTCGCGGTCGGCCCGCTCGCGATGGCCTGCCTCGCCTATGACGCGGGCTTCCCGATCGACGTGGAGTCCGAGTACCTGCCCAAGCACCTGCTCAAGCGCACGTGGGTGGGCGAGTTCACCACCTGATGAGTATCGATTTGGCTGAGTGGGTTGTCGACTGTCGCTGGGGGGTGGGTGGTTGCGGTGTCGGCGGCTCGGTGAGCTGGGGTGTTGAAGGTAGGTTGCGAAGGGGGTCTGCGGGTCTCGGGGTGGT
>NZ_JBWKDK010000115.1:0-4692 GCF_056436005.1 Streptomyces sp. NPDC043854 | reverse complement strand
ACGCTGTTGAGTTCTCAAGGAACGGACGCTTCCTTCGTACTCACCCTCTCGGGCTTTCCTCCGGGCTTTCGTTCTTCGTTTCCGACTCTATCAGACTCTTTTGTGTCCGATTCCCGGTCGAAGCGGGTTTCGCTTTCCAGGAACTCGCTTTCGCGTTTCCCTTTCCGGCGAGACCGACTCTATCAGAAGTTTTCCACCGGATTTCCCGGCTTCAGATTCCTGAGGGAGGAGTCGACTGCACACCCGAGGAATCAGATTCACCGGGTGTGAGGATCTTGCTTGTGGGTTGTCGCCGAACTCTTCCGTTCCAGGCAACCGCTACATCCTACAACCTGCGCCGACGGGTGTCAAAGGTCGCCGCCGTACCCCTCTGCAGGCACCGTCCAGGCCTGCCTCCTGCCCGGCCCCGCCTGCTGTTCGGCCGCCCCGCCCCCGATCACCCGCGGGGCCCGCGGGGCGCCGGCCGTTCTACTGAACGAGTCCATGTCCGGCGGTGCCGGACATGGACGGCCCTGGCCTTGTGCGACTGGCTGGCCGCCGGGCGATGCGGGTGTCCGCGGCCTGGCTGACCGGGTTGCTCCACCGGTACGGGTTTCAGGGAAGGAGAACGCGGGACACGAGGGAGGTCAGTGCCGGCTATGAAGCCGTTGAGGACTTCCGGCCGGTACTGGAGGCGCTTGAGTCGGTTGCGGACGAGGGCTTCCCGGTGGTCGACGGCCATGACGGCGAGGTTGGCCAGGCTGCGTTTGACGTGCGTGCGCCTGCACACTCCACTCGGCCGGGTTCAGGTCGGGCGAGTAGGCGGGCAGCAGGAACACCGTCAGCCACGACCGCTCGGCGATCAGCGATTGCATCTGGGGGGAGACGCGCCTGTTCAGCCGGTCCCAGACCAACACGATCGGCGCATTGACGAGCTGGTGGACGCCTTCGATCAGCACGATGAAGTCGCGTTCACCCATGCTGCGGCGCTTCCCCGGCCTGCGGGGTGGCTGCGCAGCCGGGTGTGGGAGCCGCGGCGCACGATCAGCCCGGCCACTGAGAGGCGCCCCGAGCGGCGCCCGCTGACCGTCACGACAGGTGTGCGGCCGCTCGGCCCCGGTGCGTCCTTTGGGCGGCCGCCGGGTGAGCCCGCCTCAGGGCTCTAACGAGTCAAGTCCTCGCCTGTGAGTTCGCGGTTTCCCCATTGGTTCCAGAGCGTCTGGTGCCAGTCGTCGGCATTGGGGCCGGGCGGCGTGACCAGTGGCACCGGACCCGGGCTGGTCTCGATCAGGTGCAGCAGCGAACAGGCGACGCCGTAGCAGTCATCGGGGCCAAAGCAGGCAGCCAGGGCTTGCGCCTCGTCGGCTGTGACGGGCGCGGAGATGGCTTCAAGTTGTTTGACTCGCCGGTCGATCTCCTCCTCGTCGGCGTCCCAGTCGGGGAGGGGGCCAGCGGCGACGAACGTCTGAACTTCGGGTCTCATCTGCGAATGATTGACTGCTGTGGGCGACGTCAGCAAGACGCGTTGCCGCAGGTCAGGCGGCTGCTGTCAGTCGCAGAGGGCGGTGAGGGAAAGGCAGCCAGTTCGTCGAACCGTTCGCCGTGCTCGAAGCAGTAGTAGAGCCTGAAGAGGTGGCGGCATTCAGACGGTCGTTCTTCACCCAGCGGCGGGTGATGCTCGACTTCTTGCCTTCTTGCCGGAGGCCAGTGTGATGGGCGAGGCGTCGGCATACGCCTGCAGGCCGCGGGCGTCGGCGAACCGTTGCCGGTCGTCGCCGATCTCGGCGAGCACCCGGGCGCCGAGCTGGGTGCCGAGGCCGGGGAAGCCGAGGATGGTCTCAGCCTCCGGGTGCTGAGGGGATGCCTCGGCGAGGTTGTCGGCGGCGGTGCAGGCGACCGGCCTCCAGTTGGACCAGGAGGGCGAGCATCTGCTTGCCGAGCGCGTCTTCGACCAGCTGCGGCTGGTGGGACCACTCGGTTCGGAAGATTTCACGCAGCCGCTCGGCGCCGGCGGCGATGCCCCGCTGACGACCGGCCCGCTTGAGCGTGAGGCGAGCGGCCTTGGCCGGCGTCGGGGCCAGCTTGAGGAGCTGGTGGGCCTCGGGCCGGCAGAGCCCGTTCTTCCACGATTCGACGGCCGCGAGAGCGGCTGCGTAGTACTCGTGCAGCAGGGAGCGGAGCTGGTTGGCGATCTGCTGCCGGTTCCAGGTGGCGTCCTGCTGAGCGCGGCCGAGGACGGCGACGGCGCGGGCCAGGTCGCTTTCCTGGGGAAGCGGCCGGTGGGCCAGCACATTGGCCAGGACCAAAGCATCTCTTGGGTCGGATTTCTTGCGCGAGACGGAGTGCCGGTCGCGGTAGCGGCGGCAGCCATCGGGTTGATCGCGAACACCTGCCGCTTGCCGGTCCTCAGCACCGCAAACGAGCAGACCACGCGAGGTCTCGATCGCGTCCGGGATCGGGGGGATTCGGTGTCGCCGTACTCGGCGAGCAAGCCCAGCATGATCTTGTAGCCGGCGGCGTCATCGGTGATGTGCTGCTTGGCTTGGTCACGAGCTCATGCGGGACCATGCAGCGACCTGATCCCAGGGCTCGACGTGAGCGTCGGTCCGCCGCCTCAGTAGCCGTTCGTGGCACCAGCTCACCCCACGGGCCTCGGTCTATGCGGGAGCTCGGTTAGCTCGGGCGTATCGAGAGGTCACCATGCAGGCAGTGCCGCTCTGGACCTAGGCATCGCAGCCGTGACGTACCCAAGCATCCGCCCGGCGTCCACGAGCGCCAACACGTCACATCCAAGGCGAGCACCAGGACCGTCCACCGATCTACGGGGAGGCCTCACGAGCCCGGGTGAAGCCCCGGGTGAAGCCAGATGTGACGCCCCTGGCGCTCGAACCGCCCACCCGGTTCTCCTCCAGCCGGTCCGCTCTCAACCACGGATTAGGCCGACTTCCGGCTCACCCGCAGACGCCGCGCGACCTCCAACGGCCCGGGCCTTCAAAGGATGGCGGCAGGAGCTGGCCGCCATCGGCATCGAACTCTTCCACCTGAGGCCCCGCGCAGCCCCGAGTTCAACGACATCAAGGGCTACCCCGAGCGCGTCCACCACTGCCGAAGCAGTCGGCAACGCCGTCGACTAGGCCCTGACCCGTCAACGTGCACGCGTCAAGGGACAGGCAGCGAACTTCGCCGAAGCCGCTTGGCCTCCGCTGCTGTCGGCGGAGGCCGCGCAGGGGGTCAGGGGCTGCTGGGCCATCGGAAAACAGGAAGCCGGGCTGGGGCTGCTCGTCGCAAGCCTCCTCGACGAGGAGCTGGCAGTCAGTGAGACGGTGCGGGCAGAGCTGGCCGCCGTCGCTCAGACCTGGAGGGAACGGGAGAACCTCACCCCGCAGATCGTCCAGTGCCGCGGAGACGGCCGAGAGGCCGACGTACAGCTCCTCGAGCCCGAGACGGCCATCAGCGGGGCCGCCATGGAGGCCGAGGGAAGAGCTGGCGGAGCTGCTCCTGGTCCCGTGGGTCACCTGTACGTGCTGTGGCCGGACTCTTACGCGGGCCCATGGCCTGGAGCCGTGGGGAGGCCTCTCGTACCTCGCCCGGCACTACGTGATCGTGTCGCCGGACCGCGACCGAGTTCTGCGCGTGTTCTCCGACGACTCCGCCTACGAGTCCTTCGCCGCCCTCCTCCACGACTGCCCGGCGACAGCCACCGCACCCGAACCCGCTCCGCGCCCGTGGGCCGACCGGATCCGGCGAACTGAGCCAGGAGCGCCTGGTCGACAGGGCCCACCAGGCGGGGCGGCGGGTCAGTCAGGTCTCGCTCGCCGGAGTGCAGCTGTGTGGCTGCTGCTTGACGGGTGCGGGCCGGATGCCCGGGCCCGGCGCGGGAGGCCGGTCAGAGGTTGACGCGCTTGAGGTAGACGCGGCTGCGGTGCGGGATGGTCTGGTACCAGAGCATCAGGTGCTCGTCCTCGTACGTACGCAGCCGCATCGGGTTCGGGTCCTCGTACAGGCTGCCGTCCTTGGGGTCGATGCCCATGGAGGCCAGGTCCACCAGGCCGTCCATGACTGCGCTCACGAGGCTTTGCTGCGCCGTCGGCATGTCTCCGAGGACCCACACCCGGCTGGGGTCGCACTCCCACGCCCAGCCGTTGTCGCTCTCGACGCCCTCGCCCCGCGGGCTCACAGACCGATTTCCCGCTGCGCCTCGGCGAGGATGCGGCTGCTGGTCGCCATCGCGGCCGTGAACTCCTGCTCCGTGGAGGCGGGGTCGCCTGCGATACGTTCTGCTTCGCGCAAGGCCGCTGCCCGCGTCGGCCAGCGGTGGATCGCGACGTGCGTGGCCCACTTGATCAGGAAGAACCGCAGGGGGTTGATCGCCCCGGTTTCGGCTGCCCGGTCGAAGGCCTCGTTGCATTCCCTGTCGAGCACGGCAAGGCTCGCCATGTCGATCCGTCGTACGGCGTCCCGCAGTGCTTCCCGCGTCATGGCCGGCTGGGGAATGAGCGGGCCGCCGTCTTCCACCTGCTGTGCTGTCATCGACTCCTCCGGGGGAACGCGGCCAGGATACCGAGCGGACTGCTGGGGTGCCGGTGAACGCAGAAAAGCCCCGCACCAATCCCCGAGAGGGTTGGTGCGGGGCTTCCCGCAATGATTGTTCGGCGGCGTCCTACTCTCCCACAGGGTCCCCCCTGCAGTACCATCGGCGCTGAAAGGCTTAGC
>NZ_JBWKDK010000114.1:0-4705 GCF_056436005.1 Streptomyces sp. NPDC043854 | reverse complement strand
CCCACCCCCCCCCCCCCCCCCCCCCCCCCCCCCCCCCCCCCCCCCCCCCCCCCCCCCCCCCCCCCCCCCCCCCCCCCCCCCCCCCCCCCCCCCCCGGAGCCGCACGGCTGAGGGCTCGAACCCGAAGAAGCGCGCCGCGAACCGCGGCGGGCTCAAGCGTGCTTTCGCCACGCACTGGTACGCCTGGGCCATGGTCGCCCCGGTCGTGATCGTGCTCGGCGTCATCATCGGCTGGCCGCTCGTGCGCGGCATCTACCTGTCGCTGACCGACGCCAACGAGCGCAACGTCGCCCGTACGATCGGCGCCAACCACATCGACGCCACGTACGAGTTCGTCGGGTTCGACAACTACGCGGCCGTGCTCAGCGACCCGGTGTTCATGCAGCGGCTGGTCTGGACGGTGGTGTGGACCGTCGCATGCGTGTCCATCACCTTCACCCTGGGGCTTGTCCTGGCCAACATGCTGAACCGGGAGTTCAAGGGCCGCGCCTTCTACCGGATGGCGCTCATCCTGCCCTGGGCCGTTCCCGGCTTCGTCTCGGTCTTCGCCTGGCGGTTCCTCTTCAACCGCGACAACGGCATCCTCAACAAGCTCCTCGAAGGCGGCGGCATCGCAGCCATCCCGTGGCTCGACGACCCGACCTGGGCCAAGGTCTCCGTCATCGCCGTCAACGTGTGGCTCGGCATCCCCTTCATGATGGTCGCCCTCCTCGGCGGCCTGCAGTCCATCCCCGGCGAGCTCTACGAAGCCGCCGAGATGGACGGCGCCAGCACCTGGCAGCGCTTCCGGCACATCACCCTGCCCGGACTGCGGTCGGTGAGCATGACCGTGATCCTGCTCTCCACCATCTGGACCTTCAACATGTTCCCGGTGATCTTCCTGCTGACGCGGGGCGGACCGGGAGACGCCACCGAGATCCTGGTCACCCAGGCCTTCCGGCAGGCGTTCGTGATGAGCCCGCGGGACTTCGCCGGCTCCGCCACCTGGGGCGTGCTCATCCTCGCCCTCCTCATGATCTTCGCGCTGGTCTACCGACGGGCGCTGCGCAAGCAGGGAGAGGTGTGGTGACGACCGTGGCCACCTCCACGACCAAGACGTCCCGTGCGTCTTCCGCCCCGGTACGCGAGCGGGGCAAGCGGTCGCCGCTCGCCTCCTTCGGGCTGCACGCGACCCTCGCCGTCGCCTCCGTGATCGCCGTCTTCCCGGTGCTGTGGGTGCTCCTGACCTCCCTCAAGCCCGCGAAGCACGCGATCACCACCGACTTCGTCAAGGAACCCACCCTCGAGAACTACCGCTACCTGGTGGAGCAGACCTCCTTCTTCGCCTGGTTCGGCAACTCCGTGCTGGTGGCCGGCATCACGACCGTGCTCGGCGTGTTCATCGCCGCGACCACCGGGTACGCCGTCAGCCGGTTCAAGTTCCCCGGCATGAAGCCGCTCATGTGGACCCTGCTGATCACACAGATGTTCCCCATGGCGATCCTGATCGTCCCGCTCTACAACCTCATGGGCCAGCTCGGGCTGCTCAACCATCCCGTCGGCCTGATCATCACGTACCTGACGATCGCCGTGCCGTTCTGCGCCTGGATGATGAAGGGCTTCTTCGACACCATCCCGGCCGAGATCGACGAATCCGGCCGCGTCGACGGGCTCACCCCCTTCGGCACCTTCTGGCGGCTCATCCTGCCGCTGGCCAGGCCCGGCCTCGCCGTGACCGCCTTCTACTCGTTCATCACCGCCTGGGGCGAGGTCGCCTACGCCTCCGCGTTCATGGTCGGCGACCAGAACCTCACCCTGGCCGGCGGCCTGCAGACCTTCGTCACGCAGTACACCGCCAACTGGGGTCCGATGACGGCCGCCTCGGTCCTCATCGCCGTCCCCGCCGCCGTCTTCTTCGTCTTCGCCCAGCGTCACCTCGTCGCCGGGATGACGGCGGGCGCCACCAAGGGCTGACCACCCGGCGCCCGCCCCGACACACCCCCGGCCCGAACCCAACCAAGGACGTCATGACCCAGCACCTCGCCGAAACACTCCCCACCGCCACCGGCACTGCGCCCGGCTGGTGGAGAGAAGCGGTGATCTACCAGGTCTATCCGCGCAGCTTCGCCGACTCCAACGGAGACGGCATGGGGGACCTCGAAGGCATCCGCAGCAGACTGCCCTACCTCAGGGAACTGGGCGTCGACGCCGTCTGGCTCAGCCCGTTCTACGCCTCCCCGCAGGCCGACGCCGGCTACGACGTCGCCGACTACCGGGCCATCGACCCCATGTTCGGCACCCTGCACGACGCCGACGCCGTGATCCGCGAAGCACACGGGCTGGGCCTGCGCATCATCGTCGACCTCGTCCCCAACCACTGCTCCGACCAGCACGAATGGTTCAAGCAGGCGCTGCGGGAAGGGCCCGGCACGCCGCTGCGCGAGCGCTTCCACTTCCGGCCCGGGCGGGGGGAGAACGGCGAGGAGCCGCCGAACGACTGGGAGTCCATCTTCGGTGGTCCGGCGTGGACGCGGGTGGCCGACGGGGAGTGGTACCTGCACCTGTTCGCTCCCGAGCAGCCCGACTTCAACTGGGAACACCCGGCCGTACAGGACGAGTTCCGGTCCGTGCTGCGGTTCTGGCTCGACCTGGGCGTCGACGGCTTCCGCATCGACGTCGCGCACGGCCTGGTCAAGGCCCCCGGCCTGCCCGACCTCGGCCACGAGGAGCAGCTGAAGCTCCTCGGCAACCAGGTGCTGCCCTTCTTCGACCAGGACGGCGTCCACGAGATCTACCGCTCCTGGCGCAAGATCCTCGACGAGTACGCCGGCGACCGCATCGGCGTCGCCGAGGCCTGGACGCCCAGCGCCGACCGCACCGCCCTGTACCTGCGGCCCGACGAGCTGCACCAGGCGTTCAACTTCCACTACCTGACCACCGGCTGGGACGCCGCTGCGCTGCGTGCCACCATCGACGAGTCGCTGGATGCGATGCGGCCCGTCGGTGCGCCGACCACGTGGGTGCTGTCCAACCACGACGTGGTCCGGCACGCCACCCGCTTCGCCGACGGGGACGCGGAGGCGGGCCTGCGCCGGGCACGGGCGGCCGCGCTGGTCATGCTGGCGCTGCCCGGGTCGGCGTACGTCTACCAGGGCGAGGAGCTCGGCCTGCCCGAGGTCGTGGACCTGCCGGACGAGGTGCGCCAGGACCCCTCCTTCTTCAAGGAGAACGGGCAGGACGGGCTGCGCGACGGCTGCCGCGTGCCGATCCCGTGGTCCGGCACCGAGGCCCCGTACGGCTTCGGCAGCGGCGGCAGCTGGCTGCCGCAGCCGGCCGAGTGGGCGGGGCTGAGCGTCGAGGCGCAGACCGGCGACCCGAACTCGACGCTGGAGCTGTACCGCAGCGCGCTGCGGATCCGCCGGGAGCGGGATGACCTCGGGGCGGGCGACTCCGTGGAGTGGCTCCCGGCCCCCGAGGGCGTCCTCGCGTTCCGGCGGGGCGGCTTCGTGTGCACCGCCAACACCACGGGGGAGGCGGTCGCGCTGCCCGCACCGGGTACGGTCCTGCTGGCCAGCGGCGAGCTGGGCGAGCCGGGCATACTGCCCGCCGACACGGCGGTGTGGTGGCAGGGGTGACCTCCCCGCTCCGGCTGACGGACATCGCCGCGCAGGCCCAGGTCAGCGAGGCGACCGTCAGCCGGGTCCTCAACGGCAAGGCGGGCGTCGCGGCCGGCACCCGGCACAAGGTGCTGGCCGCGATGGACCTGCTCGGCTACGAACGGCCCGTACGGCTGCGCAGGCGCAGCAACGGGCTCGTCGGCCTGCTCATACCCGAGCTCACCAACCCGATCTTCCCGGCCTTCGCCCAGGTCATCGAGCAGGCGCTGGCCGGGCACGGGTACACGCCGGTGCTGTGCACGCAGACGCCCGGCGGGGCCACGGAGGACGAGCTCGTCGAGCAGCTGGAGGAGCGCGGGGTCACGGGCATCGTGTTCCTGTCCGGGCTGCACGCGGACGCCCTCGCCGACCCGGCCCGGTACCAGCGGCTCAGCGCGCGCGGGGTGCCGTTCGTGATGATCAACGGGTTCAACGAGCACGTGAACGCCCCGTTCATCTCCCCGGACGACCGGGCTGCGGCCGAGATGGCCGTGCGGCACCTGGAGGACCTGGGGCACCGGAGGATCGGGCTGGCGATCGGGCCGACGCGTTACGTGCCGTCGGCCCGGAAGGAGCAGGGCTTCACCGCCGTCGTGCCCAGGGCGGAGGCCGAAGGCCTCATCCAGCGCACCCTGTTCACCGTCGAGGGCGGGCACGCGGCGGGAGGTGCCCTGCTCGACCGCGGGTGCACCGGCATCGTCTGCGGCAGCGACCCGATGGCGCTCGGCGTGATACGGGCGGTGCGGGAGCGGGGGCTGCGGGTGCCCGAGGACGTGTCGGTGGTCGGCTTCGACGACTCGCCGCTGATCGCCTTCACGGACCCGCCGCTGACGACGGTCCGCCAGCCGGTGCGTGCGATGGCCACCGCCGCGGTCGGCGCGCTGCTGGAGGCGGTGGGCGGCACGCCGGTCCAGCGCACGGAGTTCGTCTTCCAGCCGGAGCTGGTGGTCCGCGGCTCCACGGCCCAGGCACCGCACCGCTCCTGAACTCGGGGCTCCCCCCGAGACCCCGCCCGGGGGGGGGGGGTGGTTGGGGGGGGGCAGGGGGAGGGTTGTGGGGGGGGGGGGGGA
>NZ_JBWKDK010000113.1:1704-5002 GCF_056436005.1 Streptomyces sp. NPDC043854 | reverse complement strand
GTTCGTTGCTTCAGAACTAACACAGTGGACGCGAGCAACTGAGGACAAGCCCTCGGCCTATTAGTACCAGTCAGCTCCACCCGTTACCGGGCTTCCACATCTGGCCTATCAACCCAGTCGTCTACTGGGAGCCTTACCCTCTCAAGGAGGTGGGAATACTCATCTTGAAGCAGGCTTCCCGCTTAGATGCTTTCAGCGGTTATCCCTCCCGAACGTAGCCAACCAGCCATGCCCTTGGCAGGACAACTGGCACACCAGAGGTTCGTCCGTCCCGGTCCTCTCGTACTAGGGACAGCCCTTCTCAATATTCCTACGCGCACAGCGGATAGGGACCGAACTGTCTCACGACGTTCTAAACCCAGCTCGCGTACCGCTTTAATGGGCGAACAGCCCAACCCTTGGGACCGACTCCAGCCCCAGGATGCGACGAGCCGACATCGAGGTGCCAAACCATCCCGTCGATATGGACTCTTGGGGAAGATCAGCCTGTTATCCCCGGGGTACCTTTTATCCGTTGAGCGACGGCGCTTCCACAAGCCACCGCCGGATCACTAGTCCCGACTTTCGTCCCTGCTCGACCCGTCGGTCTCACAGTCAAGCTCCCTTGTGCACTTACACTCAACACCTGATTGCCAACCAGGCTGAGGGAACCTTTGGGCGCCTCCGTTACCCTTTGGGAGGCAACCGCCCCAGTTAAACTACCCATCAGACACTGTCCCTGATCCGGATCACGGACCGAGGTTAGACATCCAGCACGACCAGAGTGGTATTTCAACGACGACTCCACAACCACTGGCGTGGCCGCTTCACAGTCTCCCACCTATCCTACACAAGCCGAACCGAACACCAATATCAAACTGTAGTAAAGGTCCCGGGGTCTTTCCGTCCTGCTGCGCGAAACGAGCATCTTTACTCGTAGTGCAATTTCACCGGGCCTATGGTTGAGACAGTCGAGAAGTCGTTACGCCATTCGTGCAGGTCGGAACTTACCCGACAAGGAATTTCGCTACCTTAGGATGGTTATAGTTACCACCGCCGTTTACTGGCGCTTAAGTTCTCAGCTTCGCCCCACCGAAATGGAGCTAACCGGTCCCCTTAACGTTCCAGCACCGGGCAGGCGTCAGTCCGTATACATCGCCTTACGGCTTCGCACGGACCTGTGTTTTTAGTAAACAGTCGCTTCTCGCTGGTCTCTGCGGCCACCCCCAGCTCAGAGTGCAAGACTCATCACCAGACGTGGCCCCCCTTCTCCCGAAGTTACGGGGGCATTTTGCCGAGTTCCTTAACCATAGTTCACCCGAACGCCTCGGTATTCTCTACCTGACCACCTGAGTCGGTTTAGGGTACGGGCCGCCATGAAACTCGCTAGAGGCTTTTCTCGACAGCATAGGATCATCCACTTCGCCACAATCGGCTCGGCATCAGGTCTCAACCTTGTATGAGGGACGGATTTGCCTACCCCTCGGCCTACACCCTTACCCCGGGACAACCACCGCCCGGGCTGGACTACCTTCCTGCGTCACCCCATCGCTTACCTACTACAAGTCTGGTCCGTCGGCTCCACCACTCCCCTTCACCCGAAGGATCCAGGACGGCTTCACGGACTTAGCATCGCTCGCCTCGATATTGGGCGTTTCAAAGCGGGTACCGGAATATCAACCGGTTGTCCATCGACTACGCCTGTCGGCCTCGCCTTAGGTCCCGACTTACCCTGGGCAGATCAGCTTGACCCAGGAACCCTTAGTCAATCGGCGCAAGAGTTTCTCACTCTTGTATCGCTACTCATGCCTGCATTCTCACTCGTGAACCGTCCACAACTACCTTCCGGCGCTGCTTCACCCGGCACACGACGCTCCCCTACCCATCACAGCCTCCGTTGGGAGTATTGCTGCAATGACACGACTTCGGCGGTACGCTTGAGCCCCGCTACATTGTCGGCGCGGAATCACTTGACCAGTGAGCTATTACGCACTCTTTCAAGGGTGGCTGCTTCTAAGCCAACCTCCTGGTTGTCTCTGCGACTCCACATCCTTTCCCACTTAGCGTACGCTTAGGGGCCTTAGTCGATGCTCTGGGCTGTTTCCCTCTCGACCATGGAGCTTATCCCCCACAGTCTCACTGCCGCGCTCTCACTTACCGGCATTCGGAGTTTGGCTAAGGTCAGTAACCCGGTAGGGCCCATCGCCTATCCAGTGCTCTACCTCCGGCAAGAAACACACGACGCTGCACCTAAATGCATTTCGGGGAGAACCAGCTATCACGGAGTTTGATTGGCCTTTCACCCCTAACCACAGGTCATCCCCCAGGTTTTCAACCCTGGTGGGTTCGGTCCTCCACGAAGTCTTACCTCCGCTTCAACCTGCCCATGGCTAGATCACTCCGCTTCGGGTCTAGAGCGTGCAACTCAACCGCCCTATTCGGACTCGCTTTCGCTACGGCTTCCCCACACGGGTTAACCTCGCTACACACCGCTAACTCGCAGGCTCATTCTTCAAAAGGCACGCAGTCACGAGACGTGCAAGCACGTCCGACGCTCCCACGGCTTGTAGGCACACGGTTTCAGGTACTATTTCACTCCGCTCCCGCGGTACTTTTCACCATTCCCTCACGGTACTATCCGCTATCGGTCACCAGGGAATATTTAGGCTTAGCGGGTGGTCCCGCCAGATTCACACGGGATTTCTCGGGCCCCGTGCTACTTGGGAGATGAGCAAGCAAGCCGTACAGATTTCAGCTACGGGGGTCTTACCCTCTACGCCGGACCTTTCGCATGTCCTTCGCCTATCCATACGGTTTCTGACTCGCCTCACAGCCGGCAGACTGTGAAAGCTCATTCCCACAACCCCACATGCGCAACCCCTGCCGGGTATCACACGCATACGGTTTGGCCTCATCCGGTTTCGCTCGCCACTACTCCCGGAATCACGGTTGTTTTCTCTTCCTGAGGGTACTGAGATGTTTCACTTCCCCTCGTTCCCTCCACACTGCCTATGTGTTCAGCAGTGGGTGACAGCCCATGACGACTGCCGGGTTTCCCCATTCGGACACCCCCGGATCAAAGCTCAGTTGGCAGCTCCCCGGGGCCTATCGCGGCCTCTCACGTCCTTCATCGGTTCCTGGTGCCAAGGCATCCACCGTGCGCCCTTAAAAACTTGGCCACAGATGCTCGCGTCCACTGTGTAGTTCTCAAACAACGACCAGCCACCCACCACCCCACCAGACAAGCCGATGAGTTCACTGGGGCCGGCACTGAAGACTGACCAACGGCCGTGCCTTCAGGACCCAACAACGTGCCAGG
>NZ_JBWKDK010000112.1:0-5721 GCF_056436005.1 Streptomyces sp. NPDC043854 | reverse complement strand
ACTCCAGCGGCATGAAGTACGGCCAGCTGGCGCGGTGCGTTCAGCCGTAGGGCATGGCACCAGCCCTCCCATAGCAGTTACGGGACAGCCCTTACCCCCGCACATCGCCCAAGTCATTGCCGGTCACGACAGCATCAACTCCACGATGGGCTACGCTGCGGTCTACCCGGCTGACGCCATCGAGGCTCACCGCGCCTTCATCGCTCGACGACGCCAAACCAGGCCTTCGGAGGAATACCGGGCAGTCACACCCGAAGAGTGGGATGACTTCCTTTCCCATTTCGAGCGAAGGAAGCTGGCACTTGGGGAATGCGGGCGAGCCTACGGAACGGACTGCATTCACGAACATGCTTGCGTCCGCTGCCCCGTTCTCATCGTAAGCCCCGCTGAACGCCCTCGACTGGAGGAAATCCGGAAGAACTTGAACGACCGGATTGAGGAAGCCGAACGAGAAGGCTGGCTCGGTGAGGTCGAAGGTCTCCGCGTCAGCCTGACGGCGGCAGAGGAAAAGATTGCGCAACTTGACGCGCGACAGCATCATAAGGAATCGGCGGTTTTCCTCGGAATCCCTACTGTGGTCGAGAATATTGCAGGCCGCAATGTCGAGTGACATCGACGCTGGGAGGAATCAACAACGAGCGGCCTCGGCAGTCGTTGCTGCCGAGGCGGTGGGTCAGGCCTCGTTGCGGTTCAGTGAGGCTGCGTACTCCAGCCACTCGTCCACCACATCTTGGGACTCGTCCAGGGCCGAATCGCGACTTCCACCAGGTGCGTAGGCTGGAGAGCGGTCCGCGCGCAACGGCACGTGGGCGCAGTACCAGGCCCGCTTGGCGCCCGCCTGCTCGGCGTCCGTACCTGTTCGTGCGTAGTTCAGCAGCGCAGTCATGACCCGACGACGTCCAAATGCGTAGACCGCCGGCTCGACGAACCACCGGCAGAAGCTGGGGTCAGGATCGTAGACGGCTGCAGTCATCAACGGTGAAAAGAACTCCTCGGGCAGTTTGGCGCGTTCGAGCAGCGGCTTGCGAACTGCGTAGGCCAGGTGCCGCGCTCGTTGGCCTTCCGGCACGCCGACCGCGATGTCGAGGTGCAGCAACCGGGCCACCTCGGCTGCCGATGACAGGAAGGTGGGTGCGTCTGCCTTGTCACGCTCTGCTGCTTCCATGGGCAGCATTCTGGGTCAATTCCAGACCGAGAGGTAGAGACACCCGGTGCTGATTCGTGGACCACCGTTTGTCGGTCATCGTCCAGAGCGAAACGATCACGTGCCGCCTTGGCCCCGGCTCGCTGGTTCAGAGAAGTCGACTTCCTTCCCGGTGCGCTCGTTGACGCGGCGGTTGCGGATCCAGTCGGCGGTGCCGCGCTGGAGCTGGTGAAAGCGGATCGTGTGGCTGTCGGTCGCGGTGTACAGGGCGATGGGCAGTGACACGTTCTCTGAACTACGCGAGACCCAACCGACGCTCCCGCGTCTCCGTACGCTGCGGGCGAGGCCGAGTCTGCCTCAGAGATGAGCGGTGTAGTCCTTGTGCCTCGATGGCCGTCGTCCACCGCTCAGCCGGCGCCGTCACGTGCGATGGTCCAATAGGACAGCGCTTGACGTTCACTATCGCGGTCGCCGAGCTCGCGGAAGATGGTGACCGCCTGAGTGAGGGTGCTCATGGCTTCCTCGAACCGCCCCACCTCCACCAATGCGACACCAAGATTGCCCAGCGCTTGGCCTTCACCGTGGCGGTCGCCGAGCTCGTGAAAGATGGTGACTGTTTGGCTGAGCGCTGCGAAGGCTTCCTCTAGCCGCCCCAGCTCGCCGAGCACGAGGCCGAGGTTGCCCAGCGCCAGGCCTTCGCTGTGCCGGTCGCGGAGCTCGCGGAAGATGGTGACCGCCTGAGTGAAGGCGCTCATGGCTTCCTCGAACCGCCCCAAGTAGCCCAACGCGGTGCCGAGGCTGTCCAGGGCCAGGCCTTCGCCGTGGCGGTCGCCGAGCTCGCAGAGGATAGTCAACGCATGGGTATGGGCGTCGAAGGATTCCTCGAACCGCCCCACCTTGCCGAGCGCGGTACCGAGGTTGCCCATCGCCTGGCCTTCACGGGGGCGGTCGCCAAATTCACGGAAGACGGCCAACGCCGTGGTATGGGCGTCGAAGGATTCCTCGAACCGCCCCACGTCGCAGAGTGCGGTACCGAGGTTGTCCAGGGCTAGGCCTTCACGGTGGCGGTCGCCGAGTTCACGGAAGACTATGGCCGCCTGGGTGTGAGCGTCGATGGCTTCCTCAAACCGCCCCATGACCTGCAGAGCGAGTGCGCGGTTGTCCAGGGCCCAGGCTTCGCGGCGGCGGTCGCCGAGTTCATGGAGGATGGTGACCGCCTGGGTGTGGACTTCTATGGCTTCCTCGAACCGCCTCATCCCCTGCAGGAGGCTGCCGAGGTTGTCCAGTGCTCGGCCTTCGCTGTGGCGGTCGCCGAGCTCGCGGAAGATGGTGACCGCCTGGCTGCGGGCGTCGAAGGATTCCTCGAACCGCCGCACCTCCTTCAGCATGGTGCCCAGGTTGTCCAGTGCTCGGCCTTCGCTGTGGCGGTCGCCGAGCTCGCGGAAGATGGTGACCGCCTGGGTGCAGGCGTCGAAGGCTTCCTCGAACCGACCCACGGCACCCAGCACCAGAGCGAGGTTGTCCAGCGACAGGCCTTCGCCGTGGCGGTCGCCGAGCTCCCGCCAGATCGCCAGGCTCTGGGTGTGGGCGGCGATGGCTTCCTCGAACCGTCGTACGTTCCACAACGCGATGCCGAGGCTGTTCAGCGTCCCCCCTTCGTTGTCACGATCGCCGAGTTCCCGGCAGGCGGCCAAGGCGGTTCCGGTAAGTGTGATCCAGTCGTCGAAGTACCGGCGGTATTCAAGGTAAGGGGCGGTGCTGAGTGTGAGATGGATGCAGGTGGCCTGGTCTAGGCTTGGTGCGATCGTGGCGGTAGCGATCAGGTTCGCACGTTCGGCATCCAGCCATACAAGGGCCGCGATGCGGTCGGAGAAACGGTTGGAACAACGGCCAGTGCGTTCCAAGTGGGTATTGGCGGCTTCAACGGTCTCCTGGTAGTGGGTAAACAGGCGGGTACGGGCCCTGCCACGTTGGTCGCGGGTGGCCTGGGTGTTGCCGTGTTGGTCGGCGTAGAGGCGGACCAGATCGTGCATACGCCAGCGGCCCCAGACCGGGCCGGGTTCGATCAGGTGTGCGTCTGCGAGGTACTGCAGGAGTTCTTCGACCTGGCCGGGGCTGTTGTCGGCGAGGTGGGCAGCGGCCTCGGTGGACAGGTCGGGTCCGGAGTTGAGGGGCAGCAGGCGAAACAACCGGGCTTGGTCGTCAGGCAGGAGTTGATAGGACAGGTCGAAAGCCGCGCGGACGGCGCGGTCGGGGCGTGCCAGCGTGTCCAACCGGCCGTGTTCGGCTCGCAGCGCGGTAGCCAGGGACATGGCGGGTCGGGTGGGTGCGGCGGCCAGAATGGCGGCGGCGATGCGCAGAGCGAGAGGCAGGCCGGCACAGAGTCGGGCGATCTCGGCCGCGGCTTGGGGGTCATCGCGGATGCGGGTGTCGCGGCTGCCGCGCGAGTGGCGTACGGCTTGGTCGAGCAGATCGACGGCGGCGGCCTCGTCCAGAGTGTCGAGGTCGTGGAGGCGGGCGTCGAGGCCATCGAGTGTATGGCGGGAGGTGACCAGAGTGGCGGTGATTCCGTCGGTGGGCAGCAGCGGGGCGGCCTGACCGGTGGTGGAGGCGTTGTCGAGGACCACGAGGATACGTCGGCCCTCGGCGGCATAGGCGGCCAGAACGCTGCGGTAGAGCCGTTGCCGGTCCTCCAGACCGCTGGGAATGTGCTCACCGGGCACGGCCAAGGCGCGCAGCAGGCCTTCCAGGGCGCGTTCGGGCGCGAGACGGCGTTCGGGGTTGTAGCCGGCGAGGTCGGTGAAGAGCACCCCGCCGGGAAACCAGCCGGGGCGTTTCAGGGCGAGGGCTGCGGTCTGGACGGCGAGTTCGGTCTTGCCAATGCCGGCCAACCCTGACACCGCACTCACCAGCACCGCACGCTGCCACGCCCCGCCCCCGCCGTTGGTGACGGCGGGGGCGGGGGCGAGGTCCGCGAGCAGTTGCTCAACGTGCCGGTCCCGGCCGGTGAAAGCCGGGGCCCGGGGAGGAAGCCCAGCCATCGCCGGGGCGATGACCGGCGGCAGCTGCACAGAGACGTTCTGGCCCTGGATGACCGCGTGGAAGAAGATCCCACCGTTGATCGTGTTGACGGTCACGCCACCGTCACGGACCTCGCCCGCGCCGCTCACCGCGTGGGCTGGATGGTGTCGCCTTCTGGAGCATCCGGGGACGAAGAGGCGGGCGAGGTCGGGGACCTGTTGGTGAAGGTGATTCCGGAGAAGTTCTGGCCCTGCAGGATCTGACCGCTGTGCGTCCCGCCGTTGATGGAGTTCAACACCGCTCCGTCCCCGCCCCGCACCGTGGCGGCCTCCTTCCGCCAAGCCTCCAGGGCAGCACCGAAGTCCGGGTCCACGGCGGCCCGAACCGCCAGCGTGGTGCTCAGGGTCTGAGCCCGGCCCTGGTCGCCGTAGTCTTCGGAAAGACTCGTCAGTTCCGCTTCCCCGGAGCTCACTGCCGCTGCCGGGCCGCCGGCTGCCCTGCCGAATGGGAGCCGCACCAGAGCACTCAGCTTCCCCCAAACCTGACGGCCAAGCTCACCACCGGCTCCGCCGGCCAGCGCCGCAAGCAGACCTACTGATATCGGATCCATCCCCCACCCATCCTCGCTTTACGTATGTGGATACTTGCTTGGAGTGACGCATGGGCGTGTGGGAGGGTTGCGTCCCCAATCGCACATCTCGACTCGGGGTTCGTGCGCAGGATTCACACAAACCCTCCGACAGGCACCGCCAGCCGGCCATCCCCCATCGCATACCTCCCCAGGCCTCCCGGGCCCGAACCACCTTGGCGCTGAGGACAATGGCAGCCAGTAGCATCCTCCTGGGCCGGCTACTCCAGGGCACGATGCTGGTCCGCCGCGCCCGCGGTGTCTGGTGCTTAGTTCAGCCAACATGACAGTCCGAAGCTGATCACCCCGGTCCATACCGGTCTGGCCATCGTGGATCACCCCTTGACCTGGGATGGCGTACTGATCGGCGCCTTCCCCACCATCGGCTGATCACCCGTCCCAGGCGCGGACCGGTCGATGACATGGAAGCGCCCCGGCGCGGCGTAAGCGGAATACCGAATTCGAACGGCTATACGATACGAGGGTGACGTACGAGTTCCCCGCCCGGCTGCGCGCGATGCAGCTTCAGCTCCACCGTGTGCAGGCCGCGCACCGCTGGCTGTGCTCCGAGCTGCCTTGGTCCGTCGAGCCCATGGAGGGGTGGAAGGCCTCCGAGCACCGCTACTCCCACGGCGGCGACGTCCCCGCCAGCCCCGGCTACACCCCCGAGCAGAAGCAGGCCCGGGCCCAGCTGGACCGGCGCCTGCTCCGCCTGACCACCGCCATCAGCACCCACCCCTTCTGGGGCACCGTGGCGGCAGAGAAGCGGGTCGCAGCCCGCATGGCCCTCAAGCACATCACCGACACCCCTGACAGCGAGGAGGAGTAGGCATGCCGCCCGCAGGCCGGGACACCGACTGGCTGCTGGGGGGGGGGGGGGGGGGGGGGGGGGGGGGGGAGGGGGGGGGGGGGGGGGGGGGGGGGGGGC
>NZ_JBWKDK010000111.1:0-5895 GCF_056436005.1 Streptomyces sp. NPDC043854 | reverse complement strand
GCTCTCTCTTCACGCCCCGCATCTCAACATGGACATGCCCACGAGGCGGTCCGGACCGCGATCAGTACCACGATCGAGCGATCACGAACCGAGGAGGATCGGACTTAACGCCCACTCAAGCAAGCACTGGGCCACTGAACCGCATAACCGCAACAGCCGCCACCCCGCGGCAGGGGGCGCGCACAGCCCGTCGGCAAACACATCCCCTGGGTCTTCTGCCGCAGGCCGCCGGGAAGAGCCATCAGCCCTCGATACCGGTGGAGGCGTGCGGGGCGCCGACCGGCTTGGATTCCGGGGAACCTCGCTGGCGCAGGTAGATCGACAGCACGACCATCGCCGCGACGGCCAGGAGCTCGGACTGCCAGTTCTGCAGCGTCCGGTTCCAGAAGTCCGCCGAGGCGACATAGCCGGTCCAGGAGACGGGGTCCTGAAGATCGCGGAGCTGCAGGTTGTTGTAGGCGGCGGTGCCGGTGATGGACTGCGCCAGCCACGACAGCAGGAACAGGACACCCATCACGATCCCCAAAGAGCGGGCGTACACGACCTGCCGCCAGTCCTTGGTGCCCGCCCAGCGGGGAGAATCACTGCGGGCATGGTCGCCCATGCGCTGCTCCTCCTCGCTTTCCCGGCCGACCTTGTGGACCTTCTTCGACTCCGGCGAGCCGCGCTGGACCAGCCACACGGTGCCGAAGATGTAGAGGAAGAACTGCAGGAACTCCGACTGCCAGTTCTCCGTCACATCGACAGCGAAGTCCGAGGTGGTCAGGTAATAGACAAAGCCGACCGGCTGCAGGCCGTCCACGATGAGCTGCTCATTGAACTCAGCGTGACCGGAGACCGCCTGGCACACCAGGACCACCAGGAACGCTGCACCGAACGCCAGGGTCAGGCTGTTGTCCCGCCAGAAACTCCCGCCCCGTCGGCCGTCTGTCATCGCTGGAGCACTCCGATGGTGATGAAGTAGCCGAGCCCGCTCAGAATCACGGCCAGGGTGAGGAAGAACAGGGCGCGCACGGTCAGGATCCCTTGATCAGGCACTGGTAGGGCTTGCCGGGATCAGGTGTGCAGCCCGCTGCCACGACCTTCCACCCGCCGGTAAACAGCGACAGGAACAGGGTGTCGCCTCCCATCCGGACCATGGCCTGCCTGCCATATGCGGTGGCATTCCGCAGGCCCGCGGCCGGGGGCAGCTGCTCGGCCGCCAGCGCCTGCGCGCAGCCCTTCTGTTCCTCCTGCTCCAGCTGCTGGCGGGTGGCAGGAGCCAGCAGGGAGCAGGCCCGCAAGTGATCACCGGCCGCCAGGGCCGCTTCGAAAGCCACTCCCGCCCGCCCCGCGGCCTCCTCCCGCGCCGCCGGCGCCGAACACGCGGACGCCGCGAGGGCGAGCGCGCACAGCAGGAGCGTCCTCGGCCGGCGCGGCCCGAGGGGGCGCGGGGTGTCATTTCGAGTCGGCACTGGGGACGGACAGCGGATCCCGCGGCGCGTCGTCCTTCGCCGCCGCCATCCGCTCGCCGAGCTCGACGAGGCGGTTGCGTCCCATTGCCTTGCGGACCTCGGGGAACCAGTCCTGCTCCTCTTCCTCGACGTGGTGGCGGACCTGCTCCATCAGGACGCTCATCTTCGCCTTGAACCGCTCGTCGCCGGGGTCCATGTCCTTCAGCTCCGAGAGCATCCACACAACCGCGTGATGCTCCTCGATGCTCTCCAGGATGTGATCCGTGGTGTCGGGAGCGGCCTCGCGGGCGGCGGGATAGAAGTGCTGCTCCTCGATCCACGCGTGCACGGTGAGTTCTTCGATCACCTCGTCGGCGATCCCACGGCGCTCCGAGGTGTCCTCGTCGCCGGTCTTCTCAAACCGTTTGAACAGCTTCTCGACCGTCTTGTGGTCCTCCCGCAGGAGAACGATCGCATCCATCCCGGGCCCGCCTCTCAGGTGTGGAGACGGCTGTTGGTGCCGTCATGGCCGTCGGCGTGCTCATCGTCGAACCAGTAGTCGCCGACGGCCAGGTAGCGGAAGGAATGGCTGCCGTGAGCGGGCAGAGCGACCGTTGCGGCCCGGGTCCCATCGCCCCGGGACTTAAGCGGGTGGGCAGCGGGGTTCCAGTGGTTGAAATCGCCCACCACACTGACCGGCCCCTGCGGGGCGTCTTCGGGGAGGACGAAGGTGACCTGCGTACGGCCCTTGACCTGTTTACGTTCGAGCACCGGCGGAACACCCCACGAAAGGAACGGGCAGAAACTCAAGCACCCTCGCACGGTCATTACCGGCGCAGCCCTGCACACGCCGTCCACGCCGGATCCCCTCACCCGCCCGGCTCCCGCAAGGAGGCCAGCCCCACGACCGCTGTCCGCGCTGCCAGAGCAACCGGCCGCGCAGCGGGCCAGCCCGCCCCACCCGGTCACGACCACGCCAGGAGTCGGACCGGACGCACACTCAGCAGCACCGGCCAGATCCACATCCAGCGCCGAACCGGTCCAGCGTCGGGTATCGGTATGCGCGGCCAGGCCTGGGGGCAGGAGCCTTCCAGGCCGGATCCGCGCGCGGGGCCTCCACCTGAAACCCCGGGCCCGGCCCCCGGGGGGCAGGGCCATGTGGGCGGGGTGGTTCACTGCCTGCCGCCTCTGGCCGTCAGCAACCGTTCGAGCGGCCAGGTGGTGATCAGCCTGTCCGCGCCCAGGCCTATCCGTGCCGCGCGCGCGTAACCGGAGCTCTGCCAGTGCAGCTGTTCGGGGGCGTGGGCGTCGGTGTCCACGGCGAAGAGGCAGCCCGCGGCGGCGGCCTGCAGGAGGAGGTCGTCCGGGGGGTCGCGGCGTTCGGGCCGGCAGTTGATCTCCACGGCGGTACCGGTCTGCGCACACGCGGCGAAGACGGCCTGAGCGTCGAAGCGGGACTGCGGGCGGCCCCGGCCGGTGATGATCCGTCCCGTGCAGTGCCCCAGGACATCGACGCGCGGGTTGCGCACCGCGGCCAGCAGCCGGGCGGTCATCAGTTCGGGTTCCGAGCGGAGCTTGGAGTGCACGGACGCCACGACCATGTCGAGCCCGCCGAGCAAGTCTTCGTCCTGGTCAAGGGAGCCGTCGTCGAGGATGTCGCACTCGATGCCGGTGAGCAGCCGGAAATCCGGGCCCATCCTGGAGTTCAGCTCGGCCACGGCCTCCAATTGTCTCCTCAGCCGGTCCGGGCTCAGCCCGTGGGCGATCGTCAGCCGCGGCGAGTGGTCGGTCAGAACGGCCCACTGGTGGCCCAGGGCACGAGCCGCCTCGGCCATGTCCTCGATTGGGCTGCCGCCGTCGGACCAGTCGGAGTGCAGGTGGCAGTCCCCGGTACTCGCGGCCGCGAGGTCCCAGCCTGCCCGGGCACCCGGGTCGGCCTCGGCCTGCAGCCGGGCGAGGTAGTGCGGTATCGCACCGGTCGATGCCTGGGAGATCACCTCGGCGGTGACCGGGCCCACCCCGCGCATGTGGATGGCCTGAGCGGCGTCCACCGGGCCCGGTGGCAGGTCGCGGACGGCGTCGGCCGCGGTGTGGAAGGCCCGCACCCGGTACGGGGACGCCCCGCGCCATTCGAGGAGGAAGGCGATCTTCCGCAGGGCTTCGTCCGGGGTCACGGCAGGGGGGTTCCGCCGGTGGCGTTGACGATCTCACCGGTGATGTAGGAGGCCTGGCCGGAGGCGAGGAACACGTACGCGGGTGCCATCTCCGCTGGCTGTGCGGGCCGGCCCAGCGGGGACTGCTCGCCGAACTTCGTCGGGTCGGGCATCGTCGCCGGGATCAGCGGAGTCCAGACCGGCCCCGGCGCCACCGCGTTGACCCGGATACCGCGCCCGGCGAGCATCTGGGCAAGGTTGTGAGTGAAGGAGATGATCGCGGACTTCGTCATGGCGTAGTCGAGGAGGTGCGGGCTGGGCTGGTAGCCCTGCACGGAGGCGGTGTTGATCACCGAGCCGCCGCGCGGCATGTGGGCCAGCGCGGCCTTGGTGAGCCAGAACATCCCGTACAGGTTGGTCTTCATCACCCGGTCGAACTGCTCGGTGGTGATCGCCTCGATCCCGTCCGGCTGGGCCATCTGGTAGGCGGCGTTGTTGACCAGCAGGTCGATGCCGCCCAGCTCGCCCACCGTCTTTTCGACGAGTGCGGTGCACTCGCCTTCGTGCCGGATGTCGCAGGCCACGGCCACCGCCGTGCGGCCGGCCTCGCGGATCAGGCGGGCGGTCTCCTCGGCTTCGTCGGCTTCCTCGGCCAGGTGGGTGAAGACGACGTCGGCGCCCTCCCGTGCGAAGGCCAGGCAGACGGCCCGCCCGATCCCGGAGTCCCCTCCCGTGACCAGCGCCTTGCGCCCGTTCAGCAGGCTGTGGCCTTCGTAGGAGTCCTCGCCGTGGTCGGGGCGGGGATCCATGGATTCGGTCGAGCCGGGGTGGTCTTGGTCCTGCTTGGGGAACGGCGGGCGGGCGTGGAGCGACACCGGATCGGCGAGGCGGGGCTGGTCAGGGGAGGACATCGCAGGCTCCTTCGGGCACGGTCAGGGGAAGGGGGTGTCGGGCCGAAAGGTGGGAAGAGGCGGCGCGATGGCGCCAGTGTCTCCCGTGTGCACCTCGAACAGGGACGCCGCCCAGTGACGGCGTGATGGGCCAGGGCGTTCATGGCCTGCTCGGCCGGCAACTGCAAGCTACGGCGGCGAAAGCGTGCAGATCAGGGCGACGGCGCGCAGCGGCGTGGTGATGGTGTCCATGTGGTCCGGCTACCCGAATCGTCACCGCGTATCCCGCGCTGTGTGGCGAGACGGTCAAGGGTCGGACCCGATTCGTTCCGGCATGGGCATGGGCGGCCACGCTCCGGGCAGGAGCCTGCAAGGCCGGACCCGTGCGTAAGTCCCTCCCCCTGGAACGCCGGGCCCGGCCCCGGCACAGAGCCCCAGGTCCGGCAGGTACAGCACACTGCCCCCAGCCTCAGCCCGGCACGCCAACGGCCGTCCTGACCGGCAGTGGAGGCGTTCTTGGTCCCCAGTCGGAGCACCTCCACCGCCCGTCCACCGCTTGCATGATCAGGTGGCAACCCAACGGCCGGAAGTGCCTTTACCGCTGGGCCGCCCGGCCCGCGCGCCAGAAGGACCGGTTGCTGCGAAACGATGCCCGGCCGGATGGTGTGCCCCGCTTACCGCCGGGCAGGCGCGGTACAGGAGGAAGACATCCTCCTGTTCCCTGCCGCGGCCCACCCCCTGGGGTGGGGTTGACGGCAGAAGTCCGTTCCCGAACAAGTCTGGACGTGTCATGTCGCAGGTGAAGGAATCCATCGAGGTCGACGTCCCCGTCACGACCGCCTACAACCAGTGGACCCAGTTCGAGTCGTTCCCCCAGTTCATGGACGGCGTCGAACGCATCGACCAGCGCACCGACACCCTGACCCACTGGGTCACCAAGATGGGCGGGATCGAGCGCGAGTTCGACGCAGAGATCACCGAGCAGATCCCCGACACCAAGGTCGCCTGGGTCACCGTCGGCGGCCAGACCGAACAGTCCGGCGTCGTCACTTTCCGGCCCATCGACCCCGCCCACACCGAAGTCACCCTCATGATGGACTTCAACCCCGAAGGCATGGCCGAGAACATCGGCGACAAACTCGGCTTCGTCGACCGCCGGGTCAAGGGCGACCTCAAGCGCTTCAAGCACTTCATCGAAGACCGCGGCACCGAAACCGGCGCTTGGCGCGGCACCGTCTAAGTCGGCCACACCCGGGTCTGGGCCGCGGCCGGAACCCCGCGCGCGTTCTTCCCCACCCCCGTGAGGCGGACGAGCTCGTCCGCCTCACGGGGGGGCGGGTTTTTCCCCACCACCCACGACCCAGAGCGTCCAAAGACCCTGGAACGAAAAGGTCAGGGAGGCGGGAACGGTCACCGGCG
>NZ_JBWKDK010000110.1:0-5919 GCF_056436005.1 Streptomyces sp. NPDC043854 | reverse complement strand
CGCCACTCGGCCCCCCCCCCCCCCCCCTCCCCTCCCCCCCCCCCCCCCCCCCCCCCCCCACCCACCCCCCCCCCCCCCCCCCCCCCCCCCCCCCCCCCCCCCCCCCGGGGCCCCGTCGTTCTTCCGTTGCTCCCGTTGCTCCCGTTGCCCCTTGCTACTGGAGGTGCTTCTTGACGGCGGCGGCGACACGGCCGCCCTCCGCCAGGCCGGCCACCTTCGGGGTCACGATCTTCATGACGGCGCCCATGGCCCGCGGCCCCTCGGCGCCCGCGGCCCGGGCCTCCTCGACGGCCTGCGCCACGATCGCGGTGAGCTCGTCGTCGGTCAGCTGCTTCGGCAGGTAGGTGTCGAGGAACTCACCCTCCGCCGTCTCCCGCTCGGCCTGCTCGGCGCGACCGCCCTGGGCGAACGCGTCCGCGGCCTCGCGGCGCTTCTTCGCCTCCTTGGCGATCACCTTGAGGACCTCCTCGTCGGTGAGGACGCGCGCCTCCTTGCCCGCGACCTCCTCCTTGGTGATCGCGGCGAGGGTCAGTCGCAGCGTGGAGGAGTGGAGCTCGTTGCGCTCCTTGATCGCGGTGGTGAGGTCTTCCTGCAGCTTGGCCTTGAGCGTGGTCATGCCTATGAGTCTGCCAGGTGCGGGGACGGTGGCGCCTTCCGGTTTTCCGCGTCTGAGACGATGACCCCATGCGTGCGCGTTACGGAGTACCCCTGAAGGTCACCGCCGGAATCGCGGCGGTGGGGGCTGCTGGAGTGGCCTATGCCGCCGGATTCGAGGCGCGGTCCTTCCGCCTGCGCCGGATCACCATTCCGGTTCTGCCCGCCGGGATGCGCCCCTTGCGCGTACTCCAGGTGTCGGACATCCACATGGTCAGCGGCCAGGGCAAGAAGCGCGCCTGGCTCCAGTCCCTGGCCGGCCTGCGCCCCGACTTCGTCGTGAACACCGGCGACAACCTCTCTGACACGGAAGGCGTGCCGGAGCTGCTCGACGCGCTCGGCCCGCTGATGTCGTTCCCGGGCGTGTACGTCTTCGGCTCGAACGACTACTACGGGCCGCGGCTGCGCAACCCCGGGCGGTACCTGATCGAGAAGCTCCAGGGCCGCCACGGGCTGAACGGCAACAAGCCGGTCGTCGGCGCCGTCCACAACCCGTGGGAGGGCATGCGGGACGCCTTCGACGCGGCGGGCTGGCTGAACCTCACCAACACGCGGGCCCGGCTGAAGGTGAACGGGCTGGAGCTGGCCTTCACCGGCCTCGACGACCCGCACATCAAGCGCGACCGCTACGAACGCGTCGCCGGCGGCCCCGAAGCCGACGCCGACCTCTCGATCGCCGTGGTGCACGCCCCGTACCTGCGCAGCCTGGAGGCCTTCACGGCCGACGGCTACCCGCTGATCCTGGCGGGGCACACGCACGGCGGACAGCTGTGCATCCCGTTCTACGGGGCCCTCGTCACCAACTGCGACCTGGACACCGACCGGGTCAAGGGCCTCTCCACCCACGAGACCGGCGGCCGACGCGCCTACCTGCACGTTTCCGCAGGCTGCGGCACCAACCGCTACACCCCGGTCCGCTTCGCCTGCCCCCCGGAGGCCACCCTCCTGACCCTCACCCCGAAGGCCTAGCGGACCCGCGGGCACGTCCGCGAAAACCGGATTTCGCCTCTGGCCGAGGGTCCGCTAAAGTAATCGATGTCGCCAGGGCGAAAGCCCGGAAACGGCGGCGATCGGGGTGTAGCGCAGCTTGGCAGCGCGCTTCGTTCGGGACGAAGAGGTCGTGGGTTCAAATCCCGCCACCCCGACAGAGTAAGACCAGGTCAGGGGCCTGATCCGAGAAATCGGATCAGGCCCCTGACTGGCGTTTGCCCCCCGCCTTGGGGAGCCATCTGGGAGTCGACCTCGGAATCCGGCTTCCCAGACGACCCCAAGGCCTTTCGGGATCTACCGCAACGGACCGCTCCGTGGCACGCCCCATACGTAGGCTCAGGACAGCCGGCGCGGGGGCGCCGGGCTGACGGACCGGGGCAGGGGGACAGCGTGGATCATCTCTTCACCGTCGACGGGGGCTCGGCCACGCCCGTCTCACCGACCGCTCTGGCCGCGGAAGGCCTCCTCGAACGACAGCACCTCCAGGAATGGGTGATCGCCAACCCCCGGATCCTCGGCGAGTCGGTGCTCGTGATCACTTCCGAGTTCGACCGGTGGGCCGACACGGACGGAGTGCCGGCGCGCGACCGGCTGGACGTCCTGGGCCTGGATGCCACCGGCCGCCTCGTGGTGGTCGAGCTGAAGCGGGGTACGGCCGACCGTGACGTACACCTCCAGGCGATCACCTACGCCGCCCTGGTGTCCCGGTTCGACCTCGGCACGCTGGCCCAGGCGCACCGCGACTTCCTGAAGGGCCGAGGCGAGAGCCTCGAGCTCGACGAGTGCCGACAGCGCCTCCTGGACCACGTGGACGGGGAGTGGAGCCCGGAACTCCTCCAGCGCCCCAGACAGGTGATCATCGCCGCGGACTTCCCCAAGCAGGTCACCCACACCGTGGTCTGGCTGTCGGAGATGAACCTCGACATCGACCTCGTCCAGGTGGGCCTGTGGAAGGTGGAGGACCAGCTCGTTGCCGGCTTCACCAAGGTCTACCCCACCCCGGAAGTGGAGGAGTTCACCCTCGCCCCGGCCCGGATCGAGGCCAAGGCCGCGGCCCGGAAACTGGAGGAGCGCACACGCTCCCGCAACGCCGTGCACGTCCTCGTCGACGCCGGGCTGCTGCCGGACGGGACCCGGCTGCGGCTGGTACCGAGGCATGGCGTGCCGCAATCCATCCGCGAGGCCATCCACGCGTGGGTGGGCGAGGACAGCAGCCGTGGAACCGCCACGTGGAACAACAACACCGGCAAGCCACTGACATGGGGTGCCGACGGTACGAAGCACTCGCCGACCGGGCTGGCCAACCACATCTTCACCAGCGTGACGAACCGATCGGAGCCCGGCATCCAGGGCCCGACCTGGTGGGACATCGACACCGACCACGTCCCGGAAGCCGTCGACCCTGCCGAATGGGCGGCGCTGGCGGGCGTCAACCTCGCGGTCCTGGCCAAGCAGCTCAGCGGCACGGGGAAGGACTGGACGAGTCTGCACTCCCTCCTGGCCGCCATCCCCTCCGGGCGGTGGACCACGTACGGGGATGTGGCCGTCGCCATCGGCAGCCACGCCGTCCCAGTCGGCACCCACCTGGCCACCTGCGGCCAGTGCCCCAACGCCTGGCGCGTCCTCAACGCTGCGGGACGCGTCAGCCCCGGCTTCCGGTGGAACGACCCCACACGCACAGACTCCCCCGCCGATGTCCTGGCGGCCGAGGGCGTCAACTTCAAGGAGGGAGCAGCGGATCCACGTGCGCGCCTGTCCCTGGACGCCCTGAAGACCGTCCTCGGCAACTGAGCTCGAACCATCGTGGTGCCACCCGGAAACGGGATCCGGAAGGCCCACCGCACAGCTTGTGCCCGTGCTGCATGTGCGGTGCGGGGGTGGCTGGCATCGTGGGCGCCATGGCTGAGTTGAATGGGGCGGCGGTCGGGGTTCGGGAGTTGCAGGCGCTGGCGCTGGTCAACTACGGGCACTTCACGACCATGCGGGTCGAGGACGGGCGGGTGAAGGGGCTCGCGCTGCACCTGGAGCGGCTCCGGCGGGACTGCCGGATGCTGTTCGGGGCAGGGCTCGACGGGGAGCGGGTACGGGCGCTGGCGCGGCGGATGGCGCCGGCCCGGGGGGCCGCCACGGTCCGGGTGACGATCTTCGATCCGGGGCTCGACCTCGGGCGTCCCCTCGCGGCCGGTGATCCGCAGGTGCTGGTGACGGTCCGGCCGGCGGGCGGCGCCGTACCGCCGCCGCTGCGGGTGCGGTCGACGCAGTACGTGCGCGACGTGCCGGAGGTCAAGAGCGTCGGGCTCTTCGCCGGGCTGTACCACCGGCGGCAGGCGCAGCAATGCGGTTTCGACGACGCGCTGTTCGTCGATGCCGGGCAGGCCGTGTCCGAGGGGGCCACCTGGAACGTCGGCTTCGTCGACGGCGGGCGGGTGGTCTGGCCGGACGCCGAGTGCCTCGACGGGGTGACCATGCAGCTGCTCAAGCAGGTCCATCCGTACGACAGCCGGCGCGTGCGGCCGGCGGACGTCGCAGGTTTCGAGGCGGCCTTCGCCACCAACGCGGCGATGGGGGTGCGGGCCGTCCGCGCCGTGGACGCCGTGGAGCTGCCGGGACCCGGCTCCGGCCCCGGGCCCGGGCCCGGCTCCCGTCCCGGCTCCCATCCGGTGATCGACGCGCTGCGGGACGCGTACGCCGCCCTCCCCGGCGATCTGCTCTAGGGACCCGGCGCTCTTCCGGAACACCTGCGCGCCACCCGCGCGCCACCACCACAACACCGCCTCCTCGGATGCTCTTCAGCAGCATGACCACGAGCAATCCGAACGGAGGTGAAAACAAGGAAGGTTTGCACCAAGCCGGCGGCCAAGAAGCCGGGACACCGCCCTGCGCTGGGACGAGCTGGCGCTCGCCGCCGGATACCGGACCGCGCGCATCTGCCGCACCGTCAAGGAGGCCGACGCCCACCTGGCGGAGATCGGCGGGCAGCCCGGCCCGCACCTGCTGGCCCTGGAGATCGGCCGGGCGGGGCCATCCCGCTCCGGGTAACGTCGGCGCACACCAACGCCGAGGTCCGGGCCCGCTTCCAGGCCGCGGCGGCGAACGACGCCCGGAAGGAAGAGACTTGACCGTCATCGCCCACGTCAGCGACCTGCACCTGGACCTCGGGGAGCGCGCCACCGAGCGCGCCCGGAAGGTGATGGGCTACCTGCGGGACATCCCCGGCCCGGTGGACGCCGTGCTGGTCTCCGGCGACATCGCCGACCACGGCACGGACGAGGAGTACGCGCAGGCGCGCGCGCTGCTCGACCTGCCCTGGCCGGTCCTCGTCCTGCCCGGCAACCACGACCGGCGCGGGCCGTTCCGGACCGGGCTGCTCGACGGCAAGCCGGAGGACGAGGAGCTGAACCAGGTCGTCCGCACGCCCGGGGCGGTCTTCGTGCTGTGCGACTCGACGATCCCGGGAAGCGACGAGGGCGCGCTGAGCGACGCCACCCTGCGCTGGCTCGACGGGGCGCTGGCCGCCGAGGACGGCACCCTGCCCGTCTTCGTCTGCTTCCACCACCCGCCGGTCGACCTGCACACCCCGCACGTGGACCGGGTCCGGCAGTTCGGCGAGGACCGCCTCGCCGAGGTGCTGGGCCGCCACCCGCAGGTCGTCGCCCTGCTGTGCGGGCACGCGCACGTCGCCGCGGCCACTACCTTCGCGGGGCTGCCGCTGCTCGTGGCGCCCGGGGTGGCCTCCACCGTTCCGCTACCCCTGGAGGGCCGCCCCGTCGTGGACTTCGAGCTGGCGCCGGCGCTGGCTTTCCACGTCCTCGACGGCGACCGGCGGCTCGTCACGCACTACCGGACGCTGGGCTAAGCGCAATGCCGTTCATTTACGGCGCCGGGCTCGCCGGGACGTACGACCATGTCGGCCGGATCGTCGAGGCGGCCCAGCGCTGCGGCGCCGACGCCGTGTAACTGGGCTACGGGGCGCTCGCGGAGCACCCCGCGCTGCGCGAGCAGCCGGCCGGGGCCGGCATCGCGTTCATCGGGCCGACGGCCGGGGTGCTCGCGGCGGCACAGGACAAGGACCACGCCGTGGCCACGGCCGGCCGGCTCGGCCTGCCCGTGCCCCCGCACGCCACGGGACGCGAGGCGATCGCCCGGCTGGTCGAGGAGATCGGGCTGCCCGTCATCCTCAAGCCGGTCACCGGCTGCGGGGGGGGGGGGGGGGGGGGGGGGGGGGCGGGGGGGGGGCGGGGGGGGAGAGGGGGGGGGGGCCTCCCGCACTGAAGA
>NZ_JBWKDK010000109.1:0-6052 GCF_056436005.1 Streptomyces sp. NPDC043854 | reverse complement strand
GGTACGACGTTGGGTGACCCGATCGAGGCGCAGGCGCTGCTGGCCACGTACGGGCAGGACCGTCCCGAGGACCGGCCGCTGTGGCTGGGTTCCATTAAGTCGAACATGGGCCATACCCAGGCGGCGGCTGGTGTGTCGGGTGTCATCAAGATGGTGGAGGCGATCCGGCGCGGGGTGCTGCCCCGGAGCCTGCATGTGGATGAGCCGACGGGCAAGGTGGACTGGTCGGAGGGCAGGATCGAGCTGCTGACGGAGAACCGTCCGTGGCCGGAGACCGGCCGCCCCCGCCGGGCCGGCGTGTCTTCTTTCGGTATCAGCGGCACCAACGCCCACGTCATCATCGAACAGGCCCCCGCCGAAAGCCCCACCCAGCCGACGGCGGCCACGGACGCATCCGCACCGCTTCCGTGGCTGCTCTCCGGCAAGACCGAGGCGACGCTGCGTGCCCAGGCCGCCCGCCTCCACGCCTACGCCACCACCCGCGGGACGGACACGCACCCGCAGGACATCGGCCTCACCCTGGCCACCCGCCGGTCCCAGCTCGATCACCGCGTGGCGGTGTTCGGTACTGACCGGGACGAACTGGTCGCCGGCCTGGCGGCGTTCGCCGAGGGCGGGGCGCATCCGGGTGTGGTGCAGGGCTTCTCCCGGGCGAAGGGGCGCACCGCATTCGTGTTCACGGGTCAGGGTGCGCAGCGGCTCGGGATGGGCCGTGGGCTGTACGAGGCGTTCCCGGTGTTCGCGTCCGCGTTCGATGCGGTGGTGGCGGAGCTGGGCCTGCCGCTGATGGAGATCGTGTGGGGTGAGGATGCGGAGCGTCTGAACCGTACGGAGTTCGCGCAGCCGGCGCTGTTCGCGGTCGAGGTGGCGTTGTTCCGGCTGGTGGAGTCGTGGGGCGTGAAGCCCGACTTCCTGGCCGGCCACTCGATCGGCGAGATAGCCGCCGCCCATGTGGCGGGTGTGCTGTCGCTGGCGGACGCGGCCAGGCTGGTGGTCGCCCGCGGCCGCCTGATGCAGGCGCTTTCCGCCGGTGGGGCGATGGTCGCGCTCCAGGCGAGCGAGGCGGAGGTCGTCCCGCACTTGTCGGAGTCGGTGTCGATCGCCGCGGTCAACGGCCCGAGCGCGGTCGTGGTCTCGGGCGACGAGGCCGCAGTACTCGCCATCAAGGCGCACTTCGAGGGGGAGGGCCGCAAGGCGACCCGTCTGAAGGTGTCGCACGCCTTCCACTCGTCGCTGATGGACCCGATGCTGGACGAGTTCCGGCAGGTGGCGGCGTCGCTGTCGTACAGCGCCCCGCGTATCCCGGTGGTTTCGAACGTCACGGGTACGGTTGCGGGTGCCGGTGAGCTGACCGATCCGGAGTACTGGGTCCGGCACGTCCGTGAAGCCGTCCGGTTCGCCGACGGTGTGCGGGCGTTGGAGGCCGAGGGTGTCTCCCGTTTCGTGGAGCTGGGTCCGGACGGCGTGCTGACGGCGATGGCCCAGCAGTCGGTCGAGTCGGAGACGGCTGTGCTGGCTGCGGCGATGCGTCGTGACCGGCCCGAGGCCGCCGCCCTCCTCGCGACCATGGCCCGGCTGCACGTCCACGGCATCACGCCCGACTGGCAGGCCCTGTACGCCCACACCGGGGCCCGACCGGTCCACGACCTGCCCACGTACGCCTTCCAGCGCGCCACGTACTGGCTGGAGAACACTGCAGAGACCGGATCCGCCCTCAGCTCGCTGGGCATCGGCGCCTCCGGGCACGCCCTGCTCGGCGCCGCCGTGCCGCTGGCCGACACTGACGGCACGGTTCTCACCGGGCGTCTCGCCGTCGGTTCGCAGCCGTGGTTGGCCGATCATGCTGTGGGTGGGCTGGTGCTGTTCCCGGGGACTGGTCTGGTGGAGTTGGCGATCCGGGCCGGGGACGAGGTCGGCTGCGGTGTCTTGGAGGAGTTGACGGTCGAGGCGCCTGTCGTTCTGCCGGAGCGCGGTGGTCTTCAGGTGCAGGTGTGTGTGGGTGCGCCGGGTGCTTCGGGGGCGCGGCCTGTGACCGTGTACTCGCGGCCGGAGGGTTCGGAGCAGCCGTGGCTGCGCCATGCTGCCGGTCTGCTGGCGCCGTCGGGGCCGGGGCCGTCCTTCGCGCTGGCGCAGTGGCCGCCGCGGGGTGCGGTGGAGGTGGACGTGGCGGGTCTGTACGGGGGTCTCGCGGATGCGGGGCTGGAGTACGGTCCGGTGTTCCAGGGCCTGACCGCCGCCTGGCGTTCCGGCTCCGAGGTGTACGCCGAGGTTTCCTTGCCGGAGGGCACTGCCACCGACGGGTTCGGGCTGCACCCGGCGCTGTTGGATGCCTGCCTGCATGCGATCGGTCTGCTCGACGGCGGTGACCAGAGCACGGCCCGGCTGCCGTTCGCGTGGAGCGATGTCGTCTTCCATGCCTCGGGTGCGACGACCCGGGTCCGGCTGCGGCTGGCGCCGGCCGGTGCCGACGCGGTGACCCTCGAAGTCGCCGACGGCGAGGGCCGGCCGGTCGCCTCGGTCGGCTCCCTCGCCCTGCGCGCGGTCGCCATGGACCAGCTCGCCGCCACCCGCTCCCCGCTCCACGACAGCCTCTTCCAGCTCGAGTGGACCAAGCTCCCCGCAGCCAAGGCCCAGCCCATGGACCCCGACACCCTCGTCCTGCGGAGCGTCCCGGGTATGGACGCGTCGGCGGTGCGTGCGGCGGTGCACACGGCACTCGCCGAGCTGCAGTCGTCCGCGGACCGCCTGGTGATCGTCACGCGCGGCGCAGTCGCACTGCCGGGCGAGGACGTCACTGACCTGGCCGGTGCTGCGGTCTGGGGCCTGGCCCGCTCCGCCCAGTCCGAGGCCCCCGGCCGGGTCGTCCTCGTCGACACGGACACCCCCGAAGACGTCTCCCCCGCGCTGGCGGTGGGCGAGTCCCAGGTCGTCGTCCGTGACGGCATCGTCTACGGCGCCCGCCTGGTCCGTACCGAGGTCCCGGCGGCGGCCGACGCCGCTAGCGAGGCGGCCCCGGCGTTCGGCAGCGGGACCGTGCTGCTCACCGGTGCCTCGGGCAGTCTGGGCGGCGTGTTCGCCCGCCACCTCGTGGCCGAGTACGGCGTGCGCAGCCTGCTGCTGACGAGCCGCCGCGGCGCGGACGCACCGGGCGCCCAGGAACTGGTAGCGGACCTGGCGGCCCTCGGCGCGGAGGTGGAGATCGCGGCCTGTGACGTCGCCGACCGCGACGCGCTCGCCGCCCTCCTCACGGACGTCAAGCTGTCCGCGGTGGTCCACGTCGCCGGCGTCCTCGACGACGGCGTCATCGCCTCCCTCACCCCCGACCGCATCGACACCGTCATGCGCCCGAAGGTCGACGCGGCACTCAACCTCCACCAGCTGACCGCCGACCACGACCTGTCCGCGTTCGTCCTGTTCTCCTCGGCCGCAGGTGTCTTCGGCAACCCGGGCCAGGGCAACTACGCGGCCGCCAACGCCTTCCTCGACGGCCTGGCCGCCCACCGCAGGGCAGCGGGCCTGCCCGCCCAGTCCCTGGCCTGGGGCCTGTGGACCGACGAAGCAGGCATGGCCGGGGAACTGGGCGAAGCCGACCTGGAGCGCATGCATCGCACGGGCGTACGGGCGATCTCACCCGAAGAGGGCCTGCACCTCTTCGACACCGCGAGCACCCTCCCAGCCCCCGCCCTCATCCCGATCCACCTCGACCTCAAGGCCCTGCGCGCCATCTCCGACGAGCTCCCGCACCTCTTCCGCAGCCTCGTCCGCGCCCCCGCACGCCGCACCACCGGCACAACCACCACCACCGACCCAGCCGCGTCGCCGTCGGCGCTGAAGCAGCGGCTCGCCGGCCTGACCCCCGACCAGCAGGACGCCCTGCTGCTCGACACGGTCCTCACCCACGCCGCGTCGATCCTCGGCCACGCCGGGGCCGATTCCATCGACGCGGACCGGGCCTTCAGCGAGCTGGGCTTCGACTCGCTCAGCGCCGTCGAGTTCCGCAACCTGCTGAACGCGGTCAGCGGCCTGCGCCTGCCGCCCACCCTCGTCTTCGACTACCCCGACGCAAAGGCCCTCGCAGGCCACATGCGAGCGGAGCTCGTCCCGGACTCGGGCGCCGGCGGGGAAGGTGTCGGTGCAGGCGAGACCGAGATTCGCGCCGCACTGCAGACCATCCCGCTCAGCAGGCTGCGGGACGCGGGCCTGCTGGACGCCCTGCTGGAACTCGGCGGGCTGAGCGGAGCCGGGCAGTCGGGCGAGTCCGGCGAGGCCGGGGAGTCCTCGGAGGACTCGATCGACGACATGGACACCGAGAGCCTGATCAGCATGGCGCTCGGCGGGGAAACGGTGGGAGATCTGTAATGGCCAGCTCTGACGAGAAGAAGCTTGTCGATGCGCTCCGGTCGTCCCTGAAGGAGACCGAGCGGCTGCGAGCCCAGAACAAGAAGCTCGCATCCGCCCTGCGGGAGCCCATCGCGATCGTGGGCATGGCCTGCCGTTACCCCGGCGGGGTGGAGACCCCCGAGGACCTGTGGCGGCTGGTCGAGGGCGGCGTGGACGCCGTCACGGGTTTCCCCGCCGACCGCGGCTGGGACGAAGACCGCCTCTTCGACGCGCAGTCGCAGCGCCCGAACACGACGTACGTCCGCGAGGGCGGGTTCCTGCACGACGCGGCCGACTTCGACCCCTCCCTCTTCGGGATCTCCCCGAACGAGGCCCTGCTCATGGACCCGCAGCAGCGCCTGCTGCTGGAAACGTCCTGGGAGGCGATCGAGCGGGCCGGCATCGACCCCCTGTCGCTCAAGGGCAGCTCGACCGGCGTGTTCGCCGGCATGATGTACCACGATTACGCCGCCAACGCGAACACCGGCGCCATCGCCTCGGGCCGCGTCTCCTACGTGCTCGGCCTGGAAGGCCCCTCGGTCACGATGGACACGGCGTGCTCCTCGTCCCTGGTCGCCCTCAACTCCGCCATCCAGGCCCTGCGCGGGGGCGACTGCTCCCTCGCGCTCGTCGCCGGCGTCTGCGTCATGGCCACGCCCGAGACCTTCATCGAATTCAGCCGCCAGCGCGGCCTGTCCCGCAGTGGCCGCTGCAAGTCCTTCGCCGACGCGGCCGACGGCACGGCCTGGGGCGAAGGCGCAGGCGTCCTGCTGGTGGAGCGGCTCTCCGATGCGCGCAGGAACGGCCACCCCGTACTCGCGATCGTGCGCGGCATGGCCGTCAACCAGGACGGTGCGAGCAACGGCCTGACCGCTCCGAATGGTCCGTCGCAGCGTCGTGTGATCCGTCAGGCGCTTGCGTCGGCGGGTTTGAGCTGCGCGGATGTGGATGCGGTGGAGGCGCACGGCACGGGTACGACGTTGGGTGACCCGATCGAGGCGCAGGCGCTGCTGGCCACGTACGGGCAGGACCGTCCCGAGGACCGGCCGCTGTGGCTGGGTTCCATCAAGTCGAACATGGGCCATACCCAGGCGGCGGCTGGTGTGTCGGGTGTCATCAAGATGGTGGAGGCGATCCGGCGCGGGGTGCTGCCCCGGACCCTGCATGTGGATGAGCCGACGAGCAAGGTGGACTGGTCGGAGGGCAGGATCGAGCTGCTGACGGAGAACCGTCCGTGGCCGGAGACCGGCCGCCCCCGCCGGGCCGGCGTGTCTTCCTTCGGTATCAGCGGCACCAACGCCCACGTCATCATCGAACAGGCCCCAGAGCAGCCGGCTCCCGAATCGGACGAGCAGGAGCCGGGTAGCCGCACGCCGGCCGCCGTCCCGCTGCTCCTCTCGGGCCGCTCGCCGGAGGCCCTGTCCGGCCAGGCCGCACGACTCAGGACCCACCTGGAGGGACACTGCGACCTCCGCCCGCTCGACGTGGCCCACTCCCTCGTCACCACGCGCTCGGCCCTGGACCACCGGGCGGCGGTGTTCGGTGCTGACCGAGAGGAACTGCTGGCCGCCCTCGCTGCGTTCGCCGAGGGCCGGGCGCATCCGGGTGTGGTGCAGGGCTTCTCCCGGTCGAAGGGGCGCACCGCGTTCCTGTTCACGGGTCAGGGTGCGCA
>NZ_JBWKDK010000108.1:0-6276 GCF_056436005.1 Streptomyces sp. NPDC043854 | reverse complement strand
CTCCAGAGCCGCCACCCGGCCCAGACCCCACACCTGGGCCTGAACCGCCGAGACGAGACGGTCCGAACGACCCACGCTCACCGCACCACGGGTCAGACACCACAACGACGCCTCCACCCCGGCATCACCCAGCCCCTGCACCAGAACAGCCGTGGCCACCACACCAGCGGCCTCATCCAGAGCGAGCAGCGACACCACACCCGCCACGGCACCGGCATCGGCCCCGGCCAGCAGACCCGCCACCACGCCACGATCGGCACCGGACTCGACGACCACCTGCCGGACCTCGGCACCACGGCCCGCCAAGGCATCCACCACGGCCCGGGTGCCGTCGACACCGGCAGCAGGAGTCACCACCAGCCAGGCACCGGACAGTCGCGCAGCAGCCGCCGCATCCGTCAGCGGCTTCCACGACACCCGGTAGCGCCAGCCGTCCACCTCGGACTGTTCCTGCCCCTGTCGCCGCCACGCGGACAGGGCGGGGACGAGCTCGCTGAACGGCGCGTCGGCGTCCACCTCCAGCTCGGCGGCCAGGGAGGCGAGGTCCCCGTGCTCCACCGCCTGCCAGAAGCGGGCGTCCACCGCGCCGGGTGCCCCGGCGGGCACCGTGCTGCCGCTCGACGGGGACTTCTCGGGCCAGTAGCGCTGCCGCTGGAAGGCGTACGTCGGCAGCTCGGCGCGCTCGGCGCCGGTACCGGCGAAGAACGCGGACCAGTCCACCTCCACGCCCCGCACATAGGCCCGGGCGACGGCGGCGACGGCCGTCTCCGCCTCCGGACGGCCCGCACGCAGGACCGGCACGAAGGCGACGTCGGCCGCACCCGTCAGGCACTCCTGGGCGAGGGCGGACAGCACCCCGTCCGGGCCCAGCTCGATGAAGGTGGTCGCACCGGCGGCTTCCAGGGCGCGGACGCCGTCGAGGAAGCGGACGGCCTCGCGGACGTGCCGGACCCAGAAGTCCGCCGTGCCCATCTCGTCGGTGACGAGGGCGCCGGTCAGGTGGGAGACGACCGGGATGCGGGGGGCCTCGAAGGCCAGCCCCGCCACCACCTGGCGGAAGTCGTCCAGCATGCCGTCCATGTGCGGCGAGTGGAACGCGTGGCTGACGGTCAGCCGCTTCGCCTTCCGGTCGGAGAACGACTCGGCGATGGCGACGGCGGCGTCCTCGTCGCCGGCGATCACGACCGACTGCGGGCCGTTGACCGCGGCGATGCCCACCCGGTCGCCCTCGCCGATCAGCGGCAGGACCTCGTCCTCCGAGGCCTGCAGGGCGATCATGGCCCCGCCGGCCGGGAGCGCCTGCATCAGCCGGCCGCGGGCCGCGACCAGCGTGCACGCGTCGTCCAGGGACAGGACGCCCGCGACATGCGCGGCGGCGATCTCGCCGATCGAGTGGCCGGCCACGAAGTCCGGCCGCACGCCCCACGATCCGACGAGGCGGAACAGCGCCACCTCGACCGCGAACAGCGCCGGCTGGGTCCACTCCGTCCGGTCCAGCAGGCCCGCGTCCGTCCCGAACAGCACGTCCTTCAGCGGAAGTGCGAGCTTCTCGCAGACGGCGTCGAGGGCCTGGGCGAACACGGGGAAGGCGTCGTACAGCTCACGGCCCATGCCGAGCCGCTGGCTGCCCTGCCCGGTGAACAGGAAGGCCAGCCCGCCGCCCGACACCGAGCCCTGCACCAGCCCCGGAACCTGCTCGCCGGCCGCGAGGGCCTCCAGGCGCGTGACGAGTGCCTCGCCGTCCGACGGCTGGCCGAACACCACGGCGCGGTGCTCCAGGGCGGCCCGGTGCACGGCCAGGGAGTGGCCGAGGTCGAGCGCGCCCCGGGGGCCGGACGCCGCCAGCACGTCGACCGCGGCCGGGCGCAGGCGCGCCGCCTGGGCGCGCAGGGCGGCGGCCGTGCGGCCGGAGACCGTCCACGGCAGGACCGGCGGGACCGGGAGCCCGGCCCCCGTCGCCGTGACGGGCTCCGTGCGCGACGCCGACCCGCCTGTCTGCGGTGCCTGTTCGAGGACGGCATGGGCGTTGGTGCCGCTGTAGCCGAACGAGGAGATGCCGGCGCGGCGCGGGCGACCGGTCTCGGGCCAGGCCCGCTGCTCGGTCAGCAGCTCGATGTCGCCCGCGGACCAGTCCACGTAGGGGGTCGGCTCGTCGATGTGGAGGGTCCGCGGCAGCAGGCCGTGCCGCATGGCCATGACCATCTTGATGACGCCGGCGGCACCGGCGACGGCCTGGGTGTGCCCGATGTTCGACTTCACCGAGCCCAGGAACAGCGGCTGCCCTTCCGGCCGGTCCTGCCCGTACGTGGCGAGCAGGGCCTGCGCCTCGATCGGGTCGCCGAGCCGGGTGCCCGTGCCGTGGGCTTCGACGGCGTCGACCTCGGCGGCGGTCAGGCCGGCGTCGGCGAGGGCCTCGCGGATGACGCGCTGCTGCGAGGGGCCGTTGGGGGCGGTGAGCCCGTTGGAGGCGCCGTCCTGGTTGACGGCGGTGCCGCGGACCACGGCGAGGACGGGGTGCCCGTTGCGGCGGGCGTCGGAGAGCCGCTCCAGGAGGAGCAGGCCGACGCCTTCTGACCAGATCGTGCCGTCGGCGGCCGCGGCGAACGCCTTGATGCGGCCGTCGCCGGCCAGGCCGCGCTGGCGGCTGAACTCGGTGAACGCGCCGGGCGTGGACATGATGGTCACCGCGCCCGCGAGGGCCATCGCGCATTCGCCGCGGCGCAGGGCCTGGGCGGCGAGGTGCAGGGTGACGAGCGACGAGGAGCAGGCCGTGTCGATGGTGACGGCGGGGCCTTCGAGGCCGAAGGTGTAGGAGATGCGGCCGGAGACGACGCTGGCGGCGTTTCCGGTGCCGAGGTGTCCTTCGAGGTCGGCGCCGTTGGCGTCGTCGAGCCAGAGCTGGAGGTAGTCCTGGGCGTTGGAGCCGACGAACACGCCGGTGCGGCTGCCGCGCAGGGCGGTCGGGTCGATGCCCGCGCGTTCGAAGGTCTCCCAGGTGGTCTCCAGCAGCAGGCGCTGCTGCGGGTCCATGGCGAGGGCTTCGCGCGGGGAGATCCCGAAGAAGGCGGCGTCGAAGTCGGCGGCCTCGTGCAGGAAGCCGCCCTCGCGGACGTAGCTGGTGCCTTCGCGGTCGGGATCGTCGCTGTAGAGGGTGTCGAGGTCCCAGCCTCGGTCGGCGGGGAAGGCGGTGATGCCGTCGCGGCCCTCGGCGAGCATCCGCCACAGGTCCTCGGGGGAGGCGATGCCGCCGGGGAAGCGGCAGTTCATCGCGACGACGGCGATCGGGTCGTCGTCGGTGGCGGTGGCGCGTGCCGAGGCGGCGGCCCGTCGGCGGGCCGGGAGGCGGCCTGCGCCGGCCGTGCCGGCTGCGGTGCCGGCGTCGTCGGCGGGGTCGCCGGCGAGCTCCTCGCGGAGGTACTGGGCGAGGGCGGTGGCCGTCGGGTAGTCGAAGACGAGGGTGGCGGGCAGGCGGCGGCCGGTGGCCTCGCCGAGCAGGTTGCGCAGTTCGACGGCGGTGAGCGAGTCGAAGCCCAGTTCCTTGAAGGAGCGGCCCGGTTCGACGGCGGCGGCGTTCGGGTAGCCGAGGGCCGCGGCGACCTGCTTGCGGACCAGGTCGAGGAGCGTGCGTTCCTGCTCGGCGGCCGGGAGGCCGGCGAGGCGCTGCCGCAGACCGGAGGCGCCCGCCGCCGCGGCGGCCGCGGCGCCCGCGGACCGGCGGGCGGGGACCCGTACCAGTGCGCGCAGCAGCGGGGAGAGGGTGCCGGCCTGGGCCTGGGGGCGCAGCCCGGCGGGGTCGATCCGCATGAGGACCGGTGCGGGCTCGTCGAGGCGGTGCGCGAGGTCGAAGAGGTCGAGGCCCTCGGCCGAGGTGAGCGGGGGCAGTCCGCCGCGGGTCATGCGGCTGACGTCGGCGTCGGTGAGGCTGCCGGCCATGCCCGAGCCGTCGGCCCACAGGGCCCAGGCGAGGGAGGTGGCGGGGAGCCCGAGGGAGCGGCGGTGGTGGGCGAAGGCGTCGAGGAAGACGTTGGCGGCCGCGTAGTTGCCCTGGCCGGCGCCGCCGAAGACGCCGCCGATGGAGGAGAAGAGGAGGAAGGCGGAGAGGTCTAGGTCGCGGGTCAGCTCGTGCAGGTGGACGGCCGCGTCGGCCTTGGGGCGCAGGACGGCCGACAGGCGCTCGGGGGTGAGGGAGGTGATCACGCCGTCGTCGAGGACGCCGGCGGTGTGGACGACCGCACCGAGCGGGTGCGCGTCGGGTATCGCCTCCAGTACGGCGGCCAGCGCGTCGCGGTCGGCGACGTCGCAGGCGGCCCAGGTCACCGAGGCGCCCGCGGCGGTGAGTTCGTCGGCGAGGCGCCGGGCCCCGGGGGTGGAGCCGCCGCGACGGCCGACGAGCAGCAGGTGCCGTACGCCGTGCTCGGCGACGAGGCGGCGGGCGATCAGCCCGCCGAGGAGACCGCCCGCGCCGGTGATCAGCACGGTCGAATCCGGCGCGTACCGGACTCCGGCCGCGGCCGGCTGCTCGCCGTCCTCCGCTTCCTCGGGCTGCCGGGCCACGCGGGCGAGGCGCGGCGCGAGGGCGGTGCCGGCGCGCAGGGCGAGTTCCGGCTCGCCGGCGGCCCGGGCTGCGGCGAGGGCGGCGGGCAGGGCGCGTACGGAGTCCTCGGTGCCGTCGGTGTCGAGCAGCAGCAGCCGGTCGGGGTTCTCGGCCTGTGCGGAGCGCAGCAGGCCGCGGACGGCGGCGTGGACGGGGTCGGTGACGGTGTCGGCGCCGGTGGCGGCGTCACCGGCCGCGACCGCGCCCGAGGTGAGGACGACGAGGCGGGTGGCGGCGAACCGGTCGCCGGTGAACGGCTCCTCCCCCAGCCAGGTCCGGGCGAGGGCGAGGGCGTGGTGCGAGGCCCGGTGCACGGCCTCGGCGGACAGCTCCGGTGCGGCGGAGTCGGCTGCTGCGTAGACGGCGACCACGACCTCCGGGACGGGTGCTCCGGCGTCGACCGCAGCGGCCAGCCCGGCCGGGTCCGCGTAGACGGCGATGTCGTCGGCGCCCGTGCCGGCGCCCGTGCCGAGCAGGGCGGTGGGGACCTCGGCCCCCAGGACCGCCCAGCGACCGCGCAGGTCCCCGGCCGCGTCCCCGTCCGTGTCGTCGTCGGCGCCGGTCGCGGTGGCGGCGGGCAGTGCCGTCCACTCGGTGCGGAACACCGACTCGTGGTGGGCGGTGCGGGCCGCCCGGACCTGCTCGGCCGACACGGCCCGCAGGACGAGCGAGTCGACGGTCGCGACGGGTGCGCCCGTCACGTCCGCGATCTCCAGGCGTACGCCGTCGCCCGCACCGGTCGGCGCGAGGTGGACGCGCAGGGCGTCGGCGCCGCTCGCGTGGAGGGTGACACCACTCCAGGCGAACGGGAGCCGGCCCTCGCCCTCGGTGCCGCCCAGGACGCCGAGGCCGAGGGTGTGCAGTGCCGCGTCCAGCAGTGCGGGGTGGAGGCCGAAGTCGCCGGCCGCGGCCGCGGTTTCCTCGGGGAGGGCGACCTCGGCGTAGATGCTGTCGCCGTGCTGCCAGGCGGCGGTGAGGCCGCGGAAGGCCGGGCCGTAGCCCATGCCGACCTCGGCCAGGTCGGTGTAGAGGCCGTCCGTGGCATGGGGTTCGGCGCCGGCCGGGGGCCACTGTCCGGCCGCGAACACCGACCGGGCCGGGACGGCGCCGCGGGCGAGGACACCGCCGGCGTGCCGGGTCCAGGACTCGTCGGCGGCACCGTCCTGCGTGCGGGAGGAGAGGCTGAAGGAGCGCCGGCCGGAGCCGTCGGCGTCGGGTGCGCTCACGTTGATCTGGAGCTGCACGCCGCCGCGTTCGGGCAGGATCAGCGGCGCTTCGAGGGTCAGCTCCTCGACGGTGTCGCAGCCGACCTGGTCTCCGGCCCAGACCGCCAGGTCGACGAAGGCCGTGCCGGGGAGCAGGATGCTGCCCATGACCAGGTGGTCGGCCAGCCAGGGGTGGGTGGCGGCGGACAGCAGGCTGGTGAAGGCGAAGCCGTCGGAGTCGGCGAGGGCGACCGTCGCGCCGAGCAGCGGGTGTGCGGCCGCGTCCAGTCCGGCCGCGGTGAGGTCGCCGATCCGGCTGCCCGGCTCGATCCAGTAGCGCTGCCGCTGGAAGGCGTAGGTGGGCAGGTCGTCGACCCGGCGGGCGCCGGTGCCGGCGAAGAAGGCCTGCCAGTCGACGCGGATGCCGTGGACGTGGGCCCGGGCGAGGGCGGTGACGAGCGCCTCGGCCTCGGGACG
>NZ_JBWKDK010000107.1:0-6630 GCF_056436005.1 Streptomyces sp. NPDC043854 | reverse complement strand
CTCCCCCCCCCCCCCCCCCCCTACCCACCCCCCCCCCCCCCCACCCACGCCCACCCCCCCCCCCCCCCCCCCCCCCTTCCCCCCCCCCCCCCCCCCGGGAGGGGGCCTGGGGGGTGGTGTCGTCGTCCTCGGGGAGCTTCAGGACGTGCTCCAGGAAGAGGGCCGCGGCGATGACCGCCGCACCCGCCAGCACCGAGAAGGCCGCGTACCAGGCTTGATCGCGGCGGGCCGGCACCTCCAGGCCGTCGGCCAGGAGGAAGACGCCCACGCCGCCGTACATGCCCGCGACGAGAGCCGCGACGAGGGCGCTGGCCTGGCCGAAGACCAGAGCCCGGGCCGCCATCAGCGGCTCCACGCCCTTCGCGTCGGGCTGCCGCTCGCGCTGGGCCTTGAGGCGGGAGCGTAGCGACAGGGCCGTCGCCAGCAGGACGACCGCGATGGCGCCCAGCACGATGGGGGCGGCCAGCGGGACGCCCGGCAGGGTCCCGTACGCGTTCCACAGCCGGGCACCCGCCCAGGACAGCACCCCGGCCACCACGAAGATGCCCGCCAGGACCGCCGGCCTCAGTTGCTTCACGTGCCCGTTCCCCGTTCTCTGCGCCTCTGCCTCAGCCGTCCGCCGGCCGTCCACAGGCTAACCACTCACGACTACTCGGGGAGGCGCAGTTCCAGGTCGGGTCGCCGGGTGACGCCGGCCAGGCCGATCCCGGCGAGCAGGTCGGCGACGGGGCCGTGGCCGGGGATCCGCGCCTCGGGGTCGACGTCGTGCCAGGGGGCGAGGACGAAGGCGCGCTGGTGGGCCCGGGGGTGCGGGAGGGTGAGGGCGGGGTCGTCGGAGACCACCTCGGCGTACGCGATGATGTCCACGTCGATGGTGCGGGGGCCCCAGCGCTCCTCGCGGACGCGGTCGAAGGCCTCCTCGATGGCCTGGCCGCGCTCCAGCAGGCTGGACGGGGGCAGGGTGGTCCGCACGAGGGCCACCGCGTTCAGGTACGAGGGCTGGGAGCCGGGCTCGACGCCCCACGGCTCGGTCTCGTAGACGGGGGAGACGGCCTTGACCCGGACGCCGGGGGTGTCGCCGAGGGCGTCGATCGCGCCCTGGAGGGTCTCCATCCGGTTGCCGAGGTTCCCGCCGAGCGCGATCACGGCCCATTTGGGGTTGGACAGGGTGACGTCGGCCGCATCGACCGTCTCGACGACGGACGCGGGTACCGGCTGGACGGTGGGGTCGCTCTGGCCGTTCAGTCCGTTGTTCATGCGCGGCTCCGGGTGATCGTGATGGTCACGTCGTCGAAGGGGACGGTGATGGGCGCGTCCGGCTTGTGGACGACGACCTCCACCTGGGCCACCGCTTCGTGCTTGAGGCACTGCTGGGCGATCCGCTCGGCCAGGGTCTCGATCAGGTCGACGGGCTCGCCCTCGACCACGTCGACGACCTCCTCGGCGACGACCCCGTAGTGGACGGTCTTCGCCAGGTCGTCGTCCGCCGCCGCAGGGCGCGCGTCGATGTGCAGTACCAGGTCGACGATGAAGGTCTGGCCTTCCTCGCGTTCCCGGGGGAAGACGCCGTGGTGCCCGCGAGCCTTGAGGCCGCGCAGCGCGACACGATCCACGCGAATCACTCCTGCTTTCGTAGGTGCATGCGGTCCGGGACTCCCCGGATCCATGGGCCTGCGCCGAGTGCGGTCGGCGTCGTCCGTCTTCGAATCTACCTGCGAAAGCGGCCGTACCCCGCCGGAGGGGTCAGCCGGAGGCCTCCTCCTCGTCCTCGTCGGAGTCCGCCAGGACCGGAGAACCGTGGTGGGACCAGAGGCGCCAGCCCCCGGATGTGCGTCGGAACACATTTGTGGCGACGACCAGCTGGCCGACGAGCGGGCCGAGCTCTCCGCCGTCCTCGGCGGGCCCTCCGCTGAGGATGTTCTCGGTGCAGGTGACCAGGGCCGTGTCGCCGATGACGGCGACCTTGGTGTCGGTCAGGAAGAACTGGATGTAGTCGGTGTGGGACATGATCAGCGCGTACGAGCGGAGCACCTCGCCGCGGCCGCTGAGCACGGGCCAGCCCGGGTGGACGCAGGACACCTCGTCCTCGAGCCAGAGCGCCGACATGGCGTCGAAGTCGCCCCGCTCCATGGCCTCGTAGAAGGCCGTGTTGACCTGTTCGACGGCTTCGATGTCGGTACGGCTCACCGTGCCCCTCTCCTGGCAGTACGGGCCCCAGGTGCGGGCCGGGTCACAGAGCCCCTTCCACCGCGCGGGCCACCCGAACCGCGTCGGCCGTGGCCCGTACCTCGTGGACCCGGACGGCCCAGGCACCCTGGTGGGCGGCGATGGCCGAGACGGCGGCGGTGGCGGCGTCGCGCTCGCGGGCCGGCGGCGGGGTGGCGCCGGCGCCCGCCAGGACCCGGCCGAGGAACCGTTTGCGCGAGGCGGCGACGAGCAGCGGGAAGCCGAGGGCCCGCAGCTCGGGCAGGTGGGCGACCAGGGCCAGGTCGTGCTCGGCCATCTTCGCGAAGCCGAGGCCGGGGTCGACGACGAGCCGCTCGGGGGCGATGCCGCCGGCGACGACGGCGTCGATGCGGTTCCGGAGCTCGGCGGTGACCTCGGCGAGGACGTCGTCGTAGACGGCGAGGCGGTTCATGTCGGCGCTGAAGCCGCGCCAGTGCATCACCACGAAGGGCACCTCGGCGGCGGCGACGGCGGGGATCATGCCGGGGTCGGCGAGCCCGCCGCTGACGTCGTTGACCAGCGTCGCGCCGGCTTCGACGGCCTGCGCGGCGACCGAGGCGCGCATGGTGTCGACGGAGACGGCGACCCCTTCGGAGGCCAGCCCGCGGACCACGGGGACGACACGGCGCAGCTCCTCCTCCTCGTCGACGCGGGTGGCGCCGGGCCGGGTGGACTCCCCGCCGACGTCGACGAGGTCGGCGCCCTGGGCTATGAGGTCGAGGCCGCGCTTGACGGCCGCGGTGGTGTCGAACCAGCGGCCCCCGTCCGAGAAGGAGTCGGGGGTGACGTTCACGACGCCCATGACCGCGCAGCGGTCCCAGTCCGGCAGGCCTGTGACCCGGCCCCTGCCGGCGGCCCCGTGCTTGTTGTTCATGGTCCCAGGGTAGGGCTGCCCCGCATCGGGCAGGGCCCGGGCCGCAGGCAGCGGGCGGCGACCCGGGCGGCAGGCGGCAGGCGGCAGGTGCTCGCCCGGGGCGGCGGGCGGGAGGCGCCCGCCGGTACGCGGCCCCGGGGCGCCGCGGGAAGCACGAAGCCCGGCGCCCCGGGATCACCGGGGGCCGGGCTTGACGTGCGCGGCGGCGCGGCCGCGGCCGGCCGGGCCGCGCCCGCAGGGGCTCAGGCCGCTTGGACCTCGCGCTCCGCCTGGGCGGGCACGGCGCTCAGCTGGGTGTGGGCGCAGGTGCGGACCGGCTTGGGCCGGCGGCGGGCGGCGAACAGCCGGGGCAGGGCCAGGGTCACGAAGCCCTCGGCCTGCATGGCGGCGAAGCCGATGCGGGGCAGGTCGCGGGTGGTGCGGAAGACGACGAAGCGGGGCTCCCAGCGCGGGCGGAACTTCGCGTTGAACTTGTACAGCGACTCGATCTGGAACCAGCGGGACAGGAAGACCAGCAGGTTGCGCCAGAGCCGCAGCACCGGGCCCGCGCCGATCTTCTCGCCGCGGGCGAGGGCGGAGCGGAACATGGCGAAGTTCAGCGAGACCCGCTCGATGCCCAGGGAGGGGGCGGCCTCCAGGGAGGCGACGATCAGCAGCTCGTTCATGCCGGGGTCGGCGCCGCGGTCACGGCGCATCAGCTCCAGCGACATGCCGTCCTTGCCCCACGGCACGAAGTGCTGGATGGCCTTGAGGTCGCCGAACGGGCTGGTGTCGCCCTCCTCGACGCGGTGGGCGGTGGCGATGATGCAGTCGCCGTCCTCCGGGTCGCCGACGCGGCCGAGGGCCATGGAGAACCCGCGCTCGGTGTCGGTGCCGCGCCAGGCCGCGGCGGCGCCGCGGACCTGCTCCAGCTCCTCCTCGGTCAGCTCGCTGACCCGGCGGACCTTGGTGGTGTAGCCGTTGCGCTCGATGCGCTTGACCATCTGGCGGACGTTGCGCATCGCGCGGCCGGTCAGGGAGAAGTCTTTGACGTCGACGATCGCCTCGTCCCCGAGCTCCAGGGCGTCCAGGCCGGTCTCGCGGGTCCAGACCTCGCCGCCGGTCTCGCTGCAGCCCATGACGGCGGGGGTCCAGGAGTGGGCCTTGGCCTCCGCCATGAACCGCTCGATGGCGCCGGGCCAGGCCTCGACGTCGCCGATGGGGTCGCCGGAGGCGAGCATCACGCCGGAGACGACGCGGTAGGTGACGGCGGCCTTGCCGCTGGGGGAGAAGACGACGGCCTTGTCGCGGCGGAGGGCGAAGTGGCCGAGGGAGTCGCGGGCGCCGTGCTTGGCGAGCAGCTCGCGCAGCTTGACCTCGTCGTCGGCGGTGAGCCGGGCGGCCGGGTGCTCGGGGCGGAAGGCGAGGTAGGTGGTGGTCAGCGCGGTCAGCATGCCCAGCGCGCCGAGGGAGTAGCCGACGATCCAGTCCGCGCGGCCGCCGGAGTAGGCGATCGGGCCCTCGATGCCGACGAGCCCGTACAGGACGTGTGCGATCTGCTCGTAGAGGCCGGGGTGCCCCACCACCTTGTTCGGGTGGGCGTTGACGATGACCATGCCGAGGCCGATCGAACCGGCGCTCATCAGGATGAAGTTGGCCAGGGCCTTCCAGCGGCTGCGCGGGTCGGGCAGCGCCTTGAATTCACCCTGATGGCGCAACAGCAGGGCGAGCAGGGCGACAGCGATGACCACGCCGATGTAGGAGTGTCGGTACACGAACTGTGCGGCGGCCCCGACCGGCAGCAGGAAGACCGCCGCCCGCCAGGCGCGGCGCTTGCGGCGCTTGAGGCCGTGGGCGAGCAGGAGCAGCAGGACGCCGGCGCAGATGGTGACGGCCGCCGCCATGGGCCGGGTCGAGCCGGGGATCACCTCGGCGACGGCGCGGAGCCGGCTGTGCTGGAACCGCGGGAAGACACCCGCCGCAACGTCGAGGAGGCCGACGATCGTGACGGCCGTACCTACCAGGCCGGGCACGGACTCCGGTCGTGGTCCGCGGAAGATTCGGCGTACCCCGCTCGGAACCTGTCCCGACTTATCGCCATCTATCCTGCTAGACATCGCTTCCCGTTGCTCCGCGAGAGATCAAGTGGCCGAAGGCCGCGACAGCCTCCGGAGTGTGGTGCGTCCACTAGGACGACATCGGGCGCGAGCGGGTTCACTCTTCCGTCGAGAAAAACTAGTCCTGCCACCAGAAAGTCGACTGACAGCTCATGGGTCTCACCAGTAATACGGTTCTGGCGATCGCCGTCGCTGCCGGTGTGCTGCTCTTTGCAGCCACGGTGTGGTTCTGGCCCCGGCTCTCGGGCCGCACGTGGCGTGCGGTGCTGGGCCGGATCGGCCTCCTGTTCGCGACGCAGCTGGCGGTGTTCTCGGCGGTCGGCCTGGCGGCGAACCAGTCGTTCTCCTTCTACGGTTCGTGGGCGGACCTGTTCGGCAAGGAGACCTCGGTCGGCAAGGTCGTCGACCACTCGATGAGCAGCAAGGACATCAAGGTCATCGACAAGCAGAAGCTGGAGGTCCCCGGCGGGGCCCAGCCGCAGGTCGGCGGCCAGATCCTGAAGGTGTCGATATCCGGTGAGAAGTCGAAGATAACGAGCCCGGGGTACGTGTGGCTGCCGCCGGAGTACTTCCAGCCGCAGCACAAGGACAAGAACTTCCCCGCCTCGATCGTGCTGACCGGCTACCCGGGCACCGCGGAGAACCTGATCAAAGGGCTGAACTACCCGATGACGGCCTTCAAGCAGGCCAAGGCGGGCAAGATGAAGCCGATGATCCTGGTCATGCTGCGCCCGACCGTGGCGCCGCCGCGCGACACCGAGTGCGTGGACATCCCCGGCGGTCCGCAGACCGAGACCTTCTTCGCGAAGGACCTGCCCCAGGCCATCCAGAGCACCTTCCGGGTCGGCAAGAAGCCCGAGAACATGGGCTTCATCGGCAACTCCACCGGCGGCTACTGCGCCCTGAAGATCGCCGCGCACTACCCGCAGACCTTCGGTGCCGCGGCCGGCCTGTCCGCGTACTACGAGGCCCCGAACGACGCCACGACCGGCAACCTGTTCATGGGCGACGAGAACCTGAAGAAGCGCGCCGACATCCTGTACAGCATCGAGCGCAAGAAGCCGACGGGCACCTCGTTCCTGGTGACCAGCAGCGAGACGGGCGAGCCGAACATCGCGGACACCCGCAAGTTCGTCAAGCTGGTCAAGGGTCCGGACCGGGTCTCGTCGATCATCCTCGACAGCGGCGGCCACAACTTCAACACCTGGCGCCGCGAGATCCCGCCGATGCTGACGTGGATGAGCAACCGCATCCAGGCCTGACGCCTGCGACGAGCGACCTGCAACGACCGTGGGGGGGGGGGGGGGGGGGGGGGGGGGGGGGGGGGTCGGTGGGGGGGGGGGGGGGGGGGGGGGGGGGAAAAAAAGGAAAAAAAAAAGGCAACGCGGGGGGGCCCCCCGGCCCCCCCCCCCCCCCCGCCGGTTCCGGTACACC
>NZ_JBWKDK010000106.1:0-7283 GCF_056436005.1 Streptomyces sp. NPDC043854 | reverse complement strand
CCCCCCCCCCCCCCCCCCCCCCCCCCCCCCCCCCCCCCCCCCCCCCCCCCCCCCCCCCCCCCCCCCCCCCCCCCCCCCCCCCCCCCCCCCCCCCATCCCCCCCCCCCCCCCCCCCCCCCCCCCCCCCCCCCCCCCCCCCCCCGGTGCGTTGCGGACCGCTCCGCGCCCCCGGCGGGGATATCGTCGGGAGGTGGCCCAGCCGACTCCCCCTCCCGACCCGTCGGAACCCGAGGCCCAGCCCGTCGTCTGCGCGCGCTGCGGCACACGGTCCCCGAACGGCCCCCCGCCCACCTGGACCTGCTCGGTGGAGAACGGGACCAGACAGTACTTCTGCGTGGACTGCGCGCGGGAGAACCTCCGGGCGATCGAGGGCCGCCTCGACTCGTCCTGGTGGTGACCCCGCGCCCCCGGCCGCCGCCGGCCTCACTCCGGCGGCACGAACCCCGGCAGCCAGGCCTCCAGTTCGCCCCGCAGCCGCACCGTCGCACCCAGCTGGCACAGCACCCCGATGGTGCTCAGCGTCACCCGGTGGATCAGCAGGTACGCGGGCGGCAGATTGATCTGCCGACCCAACTGGTGGGCGGGGGAGCGGGGATCGGCTATCCGCGACGCCTGGCCGCGCAACCACGACCGGGTGAAGGTGAACTCCTCCGCCTCGATGGGCTCGATGATCGGCTTCAGGTAGTCCAGCACCGCCTGCGGGTCGAGCTCGATGGACTCCTTCACGAACCCCTCGGCGGACAGGTGCCCGTACATCCCCTCGGCATCGTCCTCCAGCGTCATCCGCAGCGAGGTGCCGATGCTCTTGGGCCAGCCCCCCGGAAGCCGGTCGACCGTGCCGAAGTCCAGCACGCCCAGGCGCATCCGGCCGTCCGGCCCCGCCAGCAGGCGGAAGTTGCCCGGATGCGGATCCGCGTGCAGCAGCCCCGTGCGCGCCGGCCCCGTGAACAGGAACCGGGCCAGCAACTGCCCCGCGCGGTCCCGCTCCTCCTGCGTGCCGTCGGCTATCACCTCCGACAGCGGGGTCCCTTCCAGCCACTCGGTCACCAGCACCTGGTCGCTCTGGTGCACCACGTCCGGCACGACCACGTCCGGATCGCCCTCGAACGCGTCCGCATGGGTGCGCTGCGCCTCGGCCTCCAGCTCGTAGTCCAGCTCCTCCACGACCCGGTCGCGCATCTCCTGGATCAGCGGCTTGATCTCCATGCCCGGGACCAGCGGACCCAGCAGCCCGGCGAACCGGCTCAGTTGCCGCAGGTCCGACACCAGGGCCTCGCCGGCCCCCGGGTACTGCACCTTGACCGCCACCGGCCGGCCGTCGTGCCACACCGCCTTGTGCACCTGCCCGATCGACGCGGCCGCCGCCGGCTTGTCCTCGAACTCCTCGAACAGGTCGCGCCAGTCCTCGCCCAGACGCTCCGCCAGCACTTGGTGCACCGTCTGTGCGGGCAGCGGCGGAGCCGCCTCCTGAAGCTTGGTCAGCGCCGCCCGGTACGGGCCGGCGAAGTCCTCGGGAAGGGCCGACTCGAAGACGGAGAGCGCCTGCCCCAACTTCATGGCACCGCCCTTCAACTCCCCGAGTGTGCGGAACAGCTGCTCGGCGGTGCGCTGCTGGATCTCACGCGCCACGATCTCCGCCGACTTGCCCCCGATCCGCTTCCCCAGCCCCCAGGTGGCCCGACCCGCTATGCCCAGCGGCAGCGCGGCCAGTTTGACGGTACGGGTGACCGCCTTCCGGGGAAGATCAGACATGCGCCCCTCCAATTCCCAGACAGCCGTGGCGCAAGCGGCGGTTCAGGGGTGCCCTCCCCGCGCCTGCGGCTTCCCCGCATCCTGTCATGGCCCTTCCGCGCCCTCCGGCGCGCATCACCCGGCCCCGTCCGAGGCCCGGACCGGCCCGCCTCATTCCTGCACCTCCTGCTGCGCCACCAGGGCGGCCGCCGCGCACGGGCAGTCCGGATGGGGCCGGATCCCGGTGCGCTCCCAGTGCAGCCCCGGCAGAGCGGCCTCCCAGCGGGACGCGGTCGAGGCCGGCAGCTCCCCGTCGATGAAGGACAGCGCGTGCGCGGCGGCCAGGCCGGCCACCGCCGTGGACAGCCCCAGGTCGCAGGCAGCTGCCGCCCGTCTGCGGTGCGCCGAGCGCCACTGCACCAGCATCCGCGGCCAGGCCGGGTCCCGCTCGACCCGCTCCCGTTCCATACAGCCCGCGCAGGCCGTGGCGCCCGGCAGCACGAGCGGCCCGACGGTCCCGGTGCCCTCCAGCACCCCCGCGTACAGGTGCGGGACGCCCGCGGCGATCCAGTCGGCCGCGAGGGCGGGATCCGGCGCCCAGGCGGCGAGGCCGTCCCGCGGGGCGACCACCACCAGGGCCGGACCGGTCTCCCGCCCCTCCCGCTCCGCCGCCCGCGGCGCCCGCCCCGGAGCCGACGCGCGCACCAGCCCCGCGGCGGCCTCGGAGCGCAGCCGGCCCACGCTCTCGGACCCGAGCCCGCCCGGCGCCACGTCCGCCGGCTCCACCCGCCCCCCGTCGAGCACCTCCACCCGGCCCACGCCGGCCCCGGCCAGGACCGCGGCGATCTGCCCGCCCACCCGGCCGCTGCCGCGCACCTGGACCCGTATCGCCCGCCGCGCCGCCACCCCCCGCAGGTCCCCGCCGGGTTCGCGGTGCACCAGGGAGAGCGAGCCCAGGTCGGGCCCCAGCCGCTCCAGCGTCTCCGGCCGCTTGCGCACCGCCTGGGCCCGGGGGCCGCCCGCCGTGGCGTCGTCGAGCAGCCCGGCCGCGGCCAGCCGCCGGACCAGCCCGTCCACCTGCCCGTCCGGCAGCCCCATGGCCGCGCCCTCCGTGCGCAGCAGGTCCATGCCGCGGGTCCCGTCGATCCGGTCGATGAGCGCCCCCGTCGCCGTATCGACCGGGCCGAGCACCACCGCATGCGCCGGCGTCACCCCGAACTGGACCGTCTGCAGATCCCGCCACGCCCTGGCCAGCGCGGGCTTCACCTTCGGATACACGGCCTTCCCCCTCCTCCTCGTCGGCGCACCGCCTGGGCGGACCGCCCTCGGTTTCCCGCCCTCGGATTCCCGTCCCCGCAACAGTGCCCGCCCGCCGCGTCCGGCGCGCGAGTTTGTCCACAGGCACGACCTATTGGGCATATGAGATGGAGAAGAGGGGTGCATGCCGCACCCGCTGCGAATGGATCAGGTCCGAACCGCGGAGCGGGGCTCCCCCGGCCGCGCCGAGCGGGTACGGTCGTGGGCGTGTCCGCCGACCCCACGCAGCGCGCCGTCGAAGTCCGCCGGAGCGCACGCCGCCGCAGGACCGTGTCCGCCTACCGCGAGGGCGACCGCACGGTCGTCCTCATCCCCGCCCGCATGTCCGAGGCCGAGGAACGGCGCTGGGTGGGCGTCATGCTCGACAGGCTGGCCGCACGGGAGACCAGGCGCACTCCCGGGGACGCGGAACTCGCCGAGCGCGCCGACCGTTTGTCCGGGCAGTACCTCGGCGCCCGCGCCCGCCCCCGCTCGGTCCGCTGGGTCACCAACCAGAACACCCGCTGGGGCTCGTGCACCCCGGCCGAGGGCAGTATCCGGCTCTCGCACCGGCTCCAGGGGATGCCCGAGTACGTGGTCGACTACGTGCTGCTGCACGAGCTGGCCCACCTCCTTGTCCCCGGCCACGGCCCGCGCTTCTGGGAGCTGCTGGAGGCCTACCCGCGCACCGAGCGTGCCCGCGGCTACCTGGAGGGCGTGGCGGCGGCCGAGCGCCTCCCCAAGGTCCCCGGGCCCCGCGGCGACTGAGTCCGGCAGGCGGCGCGCACCCGCGTACCGGGCCCGCCGGGACCCGCGGCGTGTACCGGGTCGGTACCGACATGTACCGGGTCGGTACCGACTTGGCCGGATGTCGCCCGATGCGGCTAGCCTGAGCGGCACGTATTTCACTGTCGGGATGGGGGACGGTCTTACGCATGGCCAGGGAATTCCAACGCGGTCACAAGGCCAGGATCAGCGATCTGACGGCGGGCACGGACCTGTACGTGGGCGTGCAGATCGCCGGGCCGGGACTCGCCTTCGACATCAGCTGCTTCGGGCTCGACGCCAACGAACAGCTCTCGGACGACCGTTACTTCGTCTTCTACAACCAGCCGAAGTCGCCGGAGGAGTCGGTCCAGCAGCTCGGCGCGCAGGCCGGCGACACCGAGTCGTTCCGGGTGACGCTGGACCGCGTCCCGGCCCACATCCACAAGCTGGCCTTCACCGCCACCCTCGACGGCGACGGCCAGATGTCGCAGATCGGGCCCGGCTACATCCGGATCGTGGCCGGCGGCGAGGAGGTCGTCCGGTACTCCTTCACCGGCGCGGAGTTCAGCACCGAGCGCGCGCTGATGCTCGGCGACTTCTACCTCAAGGACGTGTGGCGCTTCGCCGCGGTCGGCCAGGGCTTCGACGGCGGACTCGCCGCCCTGCTGAAGCACTTCGGCGGCGAGGTGGCCGAGGAGCAGGAGCCCGAGCAGCCGGCCCAGCAGGCGGCCCCGGCCCCGGCCCCCGCCCCGGCCTTCGCTCCGCCGCAGGCGGCCGCACCCGCACCGTCCTTCGGCGCCCCGGTCCAGGCCCCGCAGGCCCCGCAGGCGCCCCAGCCTCCCCAGGCCCCGGCCCCGCCCGCCCCCGTCCACTCGGCCCCCACCATGGTCGCGCCGATGGCACCTCAGGCACCTCAGGCACCTCAGGCACCTCAGGCCCCTCAAGCACCGCAGGCGCCCCAGGCCGCACAGCCCCCGGCCACCCCGTACGGCCAGCCGCCGCACCCGCCGCAGCAGCCCGGTCCGCCCTCCTACGGCCAGGTCCCGCAGCCCTCGTACGGCCAGGTCCCAGGCCAGCCCCAGCCCTCGTACGGCCAGGTCCCCCCGCCGGGACAGGCCCCCGCCCCCTACGGCCAGCCGCAGCCCCCGTACGGCCAGATGCCCGGCCAGGCCGCCCCGCACGCCGTGCCCGCAGCGGCCGGACCCGGCCTCGGCGCCGCCCTCCAGCCGTACAAGGAGGTGCCCACCGGCGCCCGCTGGACGGCGCAGAACCAGCAGCTCATGCGGGTCGACCTGGCCATGGGCGGCCAGCCCGTCCTCGCCCGCCAGGGCAGCATGGTCCTGTACCAGGGCAAGGTCGACTTCGGCTACAAGGGCGCGGGCTTCGCCGGCCGCATCGTCGGCAACGCCACCGGCCAGGAGATGCAGCTGATGCGCTGCAGCGGCCGCGGCCAGGTCTTCCTCGCCGAGAACGGCGCGCACCTGCACGCCGTCGAGCTCCAGGGCGACGCCCTCTGCGTCTCCTCCGAGAACGTCCTCGCCTTCGACGAGTCGCTCCAGTACGAGGTCCGCCGCATCGAGGGCCACGGCATCCCCGGCGGAGCCCTGTTCACCATGCAGTTCCACGGCACCGGAACGGTGGTCGTCAAGACGCACGGCACGCCCGTCGTCCTGCCCGTCACCCCGACCACCTTCGCGGACGCCAACGCCATCGTCGCGTGGTCGGCCGCCTCCCAGGTGATCGTTTCCAGCCAGGTCCGGCTGCGCCGCAACGCCTACCCCGGCCACAGCGGGGAGAGCGTGAACCTCCAGTTCCGCGGCGCCCCCGGCAACTTCATCGTCGTCCAGCCGTACGAGGTCTGAGGGAGCCCGTCATGAACGCAATGAACCAGCAGCTCGCGGGCTACGCCCCCACCCCCGTCACGGCCCGCATGGAGAACCACGGCCGCGCCATGCTCAAGGTCGCCATGCAGAGCGGCCAGGACCTCTTCGCCCGCACCGGATCGATGGTGGCGTACGAGGGCTTCATCCAGTACGAGCCCAACCCGCCGGCCATGCGCCAGATGGCCTCCCAGTGGCTCACCGGCGAGGGCGCCCCGCTGATGAAGTGCACCGGCGACGGACTGCTCTACCTCGCCGACTACGGCGCGGACGTCGTCGTGCTCAACCTCAACAACGACGCCCTCTCCGTCAACGGCACCAACCTGCTCGCCTTCGACGCCCACCTCCAGTGGGGTGTCGAGCGCGTCAAGGGCATGGCCAAGTTCGCCGGCCAGGGCCTGTTCAACGTGCAGATCGCCGGCACCGGCTGGGTCGCCGTCACCTCCCGGGGCACCCCGATCGTCGTCGACTGCGGCCGCGGCGAGGACGAGACGTACGTCGACCCGGACGCCCTCGTCGCCTGGTCGCCGAACCTCAAGGTGAAGGGCAAGCGCAGCTTCAAGGCCTCGTCGATGATCGGCCGGGGCAGCGGGGAGGCCTACCAGATGGCCTTCTCCGGCCAGGGCATCGTCGTCGTACAGCCCAGCGAGGACAGCACCGACCGGCTCCGGACGCGGGGCTGAGGGGGAGCGGACACATCATGCAGAGCTCACTTTTCGGCTACGCCGAGGCACAGTCCCAGGAGCGGTACACCGTCCAGAACCCGCAGCTGCTGCGGGTCACCCTGGCCGGGTCCGACGACGTGCTCGCCCGCAAGGGCACCATGGTCGCCTACCAGGGCATCGTCGACTTCGACGGCGAGTACCAGAGCAGCAACCAGCGCGGCGCCCGCCGCCGTACCGGCGAGGGCCTCGACCTGATGCGCTGCTCCGGGCAGGGCACGGTCTACCTGGCCAACCTCGCCCAGTACGTGCACGTCGTGGACGTCGACCACGAGGGCCTCACGGTCGACAGCAGCTACGTCCTGGCCATGGACTCCACCCTGCACAGCGAGGTCATCGCGGTGGACAGCCAGTACGGGATCTCCGGGTCCGGCAAGTACCAGCTCAACATCACCGGTCGCGGGAAGGTCGCCCTCATGACCTCCGGGCAGCCGCTGATGATGCAGGTCACGCCCGACAAGTACGTCAACGCGGACGCCGACGCCATCGTCGCCTGGTCCACCTCGCTGCGCGTGCAGATGCAGGCCCAGACCCACTCCACCGGCGTCTGGCGCCGCCGCGGCAACACCGGCGAGGGCTGGGAACTCAGCTTCCTCGGCACCGGGTTCGCCCTGGTGCAGCCGAGCGAGGTGCTGCCGCCGCAGAACGCCCAGATCGGCCAGGGCCTGGCCGCGCAGTTCGGCGTGGGCCAGCACGGCGCCCACGCCCAGAACCAGAACAACGTCTGGAACTGATCCCGGAAACCCCGGACGCGAAGAGGGGGGGGGGGGGGGGGGGGGGGAGGGGGAGGGGGGGGGAGGGGGGGGGGGGGGGGGGGGGGAAAGGGGGGTTGCAGGATCGCGGCCCAGGCAGCGGCGGGCTCCGGACAGGGCGGGTCCGGGGGCGC
>NZ_JBWKDK010000105.1:0-7471 GCF_056436005.1 Streptomyces sp. NPDC043854 | reverse complement strand
GGGCGTCCGACAGCCGCTCCACGAGCAGCATGCCGACACCCTCACCCCAACCGGTGCCGTCCGCCGCAGCCGCGAACGCCTTGATCCGACCGTCCTCCGCCAGCCCCCGCTGACGGCTGAAGTCGATGAAGGCATCAGGGGTGGACATCACGGTCACGCCGCCGGCGAGGGCCATGGTGCACTCGCCCTGGCGCAACGCCTGAACGGCCAGGTGCAGGGCGACCAGCGACGAGGAGCAGGCCGTGTCGACGGTGATCGCCGGGCCTTCGAGGCCGAACACGTACGACAGGCGGCCGGACACGACACTGGCCGCGTTGCCGGTGCCGACGTGGCCTTCCAGGCCGTCGGCGTCGCCGGCGACCAGGGAGAGGTAGTCCTGCCCGTTGGTGCCGACGAACACACCGGCCCGGCTGCCCTTCAGAACGGCCGGGTCGATGCCGGCGCGCTCGAACGCCTCCCAGGAGGTCTCCAGCAGCAGCCGCTGCTGCGGGTCCATCGCGAGGGCCTCGCGCGGCGAGATGCCGAAGAAGTCGGCGTCGAAGTCGGCGGCGTCGTAGAGGAAGCCGCCCTCACGGGTGTACGAGGTTCCGGGCCGGTCCGGGTCGGGGCTGTAGAGGCGGTCCAGGTCCCAGCCGCGGTCGGCCGGGAATTCGGCGACCGCGTCCGCACCCTGAGCCAGCAGCCGCCAGAGGTCTTCCGGAGTCCGGACGCCGCCGGGGAAGCGGCAGCTCATCGCGACGATGGCGATCGGGTCCTCGTCGGCGGCGACGGCGACCGGCAGGCCGGTGTCGGCCGATTGCCCGCTGCCGACCAGCTCCCTGCGCAGGTACTCGGCGAGGGCGGCCGAGGTCGGGTGGTCGTAGACGAGGGTGGTGGGCAGCCGCAGCGCGGTGGCCGCGCCGAGGCGGTTGCGCAGGTCGACGGCGGCCAGGGAGTCGAACCCGAGGTCCTTGAAGGCACGCTCGGCGCCCACCGCGTCCGCGCCGTCGTGTCCGAGGACGGCGGCGACGTGCGTACGGACGAGGCCGAGCAACTCCCGGTCCTGCTCGGCCCGGGGCAGGCCGGCCAGCTTCGCGAACGCGGCGCCCGCGACATCGGCGCCCGTCACGACGGTCCCGTGGCCGGTGGCGGCGGTGTCGTCCGCCGACGCGCCGGTGACGAACCCTGCGACGGACGGGTTGGGGCGGAGGGCTGCCACGACGGACGCGTAGCGGTCCCAGGCGATGTCCGCGACGGTCAGGGCGGCCTCGCCGGCGCCGACGGCCTGCGCCAGCGCCGCGATCGCCGCATCGGGGGCCATGGGGGGCACGCCTTCGCGGCGCATCCGGGCGTCCGTCGCCTCGTCGGCGGCCATGCCGCTCTCCGCCCATGGGCCCCAGGCGATCGAGGTCGCGGCCAGGCCCGCGGCCCGGCGCTGCTCGGCGAGGGCGTCCAGGTAGGCGTTGGCGGCGGCGTAGTTGGCCTGCCCGGCCGCACCGATGGTGCCGGTCATGGAGGAGAACAGCACGAAGGCGGAGAGCTCGATGCCGAGCTCGGCGGTCAGCTCGTGCAGGTGGAGCGCGGAGGTCGCCTTGGCACGCAGCACGCTCTCGAAACGCTCGGGCGTCAGGGCGTCCAGAACACCGTCGTCGAGGACACCGGCGGTGTGGACGACCGCGGTGAGGTGCTCGGCCTCGGCCTCCAGCACGGCACGGAGGGCATCCCGGTCGGCGGCGTCGCACGCCACGACCGCCACCTCGACGCCGAGTTCCGTCAGCTCGTCGGCCAGTTCGGCGGCGCCGGGCGCGTCGGCGCCCCGGCGGCTGGTCAGCACCAGACGCTCGGCACCCGCGCCGGCCAGCCAGCGGGCCACCCGCCCGCCCAGAGCACCCGTACCACCGGTCACCAGGACCGTCCCGGACGGCGACCATGGGCCGCCCTTCCCGGCGGCGGCCCGGACGAGCCGGCGCCCGAAGACACCCGACGACCGGACCGCGACCTGGTCCTCACCCGTCGCGCCATCGGCCAGTACGCCGACGAGCCGGCCCATGGCCCGCTCGTCCCACACCTCGGGCAGGTCCACCAGACCACCCCAACGCCCGGGCAGCTCCAGAGCCGCCACCCGGCCCAGACCCCACACCTGGGCCTGCACCGCCGAGACGAGACGGTCCGAACGGCCCACGCTCACCGCACCACGGGTCAGACACCACAACGGCGCCTCCACCCCGGCATCACCCAGCCCCTGCACCAGAACAGCCGTGGCCACCACACCCGCAGCCTCATCCAGCGCAAGCAGCGACACCACACCCGCCACCGAACCGGCCGCCGAAACGGCCTCGGACAGCAGCCCTGCCAGCGCAGCACGGTCCGTACCCGCCTCGACCACGACCCGCCGGACCTCGGCGCCACGCCCGGCCAGCGCACCCACCACGGCCGTGTCGTCCACGTCCGCAGCGGGCGTCACGACGAGCCACGACCCCGTCAGCCGGACACCGCCGGCCGCGGCATCGGCCAGCGGCTTCCAGGACGCGCGGTAGCGCCAGCCGTCCACCTCGGACCGGGTCCGCATGCGGCGGCGCCATGCCGAGAGGGCCGGGACGACCTCGCTCAGCGGCTGTTCGCCGTCCGCGTCCAGTTCGAGGGCGGCGGCGAGCGCGGCCACGTCCTGGTGCTCGACCGCGTCCCAGAAGACGCTGTCGGCCGGAGCCGTCCCGTACCCGTTGGCGGTGGTCGCATCGGCGGCGGGGGGGCGCGCGTCCATCCAGTAGCGCTGCCGCTGGAAGGGGTACGTCGGCAGGTCCACGCGCGCCGCGCCCGTACCGGCGTAGCAGGCGGCCCAGTCCACGTCCGTGCCGCGGACGAACATGCGGGCGACGGCGTCGAGGAGGGTGGCGGTCTCGGGGCGGCCGGCGCGCAGCGCGGCGGCGAAGGCGGGGGGCGGGGTCGCGGTCGTGGTGTCCTGCGGGTCGGTGGCGAGGCAGTCCTGTGCCATGGCGGTGAGGACGGGGTCGGGGCCGAGTTCCAGGAAGGAGTCGGCGCCGCGCGTCCGGAGGGTGCGTACGCCGTCGAGGAAGCGGACGGCGTCGCGTACGTGCCGGACCCAGTGTTCGGGGTTGGCGAGCTCGGCGGCGGTGGCGGTGGTTCCGGTGAGGAGGGAGACGACGGGCAGGGTGGGGGTGCGGTAGTTCAGGACCTGCGCCAGCCGGCGGAAGTCTTCCAGCATCCCGTCCATGTGCGGCGAGTGGAACGCGTGGCTGACGGTCAGCCGCTTGGTCTTCCGGCCCTGGGCCTCGAAGGCTTCGGCGACGGCGACGGCCGCGTCCTCGTCGCCGGCGACGACGACCGCCTGCGGACCGTTGACCGCGGCGATGCCCACCCGGTCGCCCTCGCCGATCAGCGGCAGGACCTCGTCCTCCGACGCCTGGACCGCGATCATGGCTCCGCCGGTGGGCAGGGCCTGCATGAGGCGGCCCCGGGCGGCGACGAGCGCGCACGCGTCTTCGAGGCTGAGGACTCCCGCGACGTGGGCGGCGGCGATCTCGCCCACGGAGTGGCCTGCGACGAAGGCCGGCCGGAGTCCCCAGGACTCGACGAGCCGGTACAGCGCCACCTCGACGGCGAACAGCGCGGGCTGGGTGTAGGCGGTCTGGTGGAGGAGGGCGGCCTCGGGGGTGTCCTCGTCGGCGAAGAGGACGTCGAGCAGCGGGTGTTCGAGCTGCTCGTCGAGGTACCAGCAGGCGTCGTCGAGGGCGTCGGCGAACACCGGGTGGGTCTCGTACAGTTCGCGGCCCATGCCCAGGCGCTGGCTGCCCTGGCCGGTGAAGAGGACGGCGGTGCGTCCTGCGGCGGGTTCGCCGTGGACGGCGGCGGGTGTGTCGGTGCCGTCGGCGAGGGCGTTCAGGGCCTGGCGGAGGGCGGTGCGGTCGTCGCCGAGGACGACGGCGCGGTGTTCGAAGCGGCTGCGGGTGGCGGCGAGGGAGTGGCCGATGTCGTGCGGGGTGGTGTCCGGGTGGGTGTCGAGCCAGTCGCCGAGGCGGCGGGCGGCGGCGCGCAGGGCTTCGGGGGTCTTGGCGGACAGGGCCCAGGGCAGCGGTCCGGGGGCGTGGCCGGGGGCCGGCACCGGCGCCGGCCCGGACGACAGGTCCGCCGCGTCGTCGGCACGGTCCTCGGCGGGCGGCTCCTCGATGATGGCGTGGGCGTTGGTGCCGCTCATGCCGAACGAGGAGATGCCCGCCCGGCGCGGGGTGCCGGACGCCGGCCAGTCGACGGCGCCGGTCAGGAGCGAGACGGCGCCGGCTTCCCAGTCGACGTGGGGGGTGGGTGCGTCGACGTGGAGGGTCTGCGGCAGGACCCCGTGCCGCATGGCCATGACCATCTTGATGACGCCGGCGACGCCGGCGGCCGCCTGGGTGTGGCCGATGTTGGACTTGAGGGAGCCGAGCCACAGCGGCCGGTCCGCGGGGCGGTCCTGGCCGTACGTGGAGAGGAGTGCCTGGGCCTCGATCGGGTCGCCCAGCCGGGTGCCCGTGCCGTGTGCCTCGACGGCGTCCACTTCGGTAGGCGACAGGCCCGCGTTGGCGAGGGCCTGGCGGATGACGCGCTGCTGGGCGGGGCCGCTGGGTGCGGTGAGGCCGTTGCTGGCGCCGTCCTGGTTGAGGGCGGTTCCGCGGACGAGGGCCAGGACGCGGTGGCCGTGGGCACGGGCGTCGGAGAGGCGCTCCACGAGGAGCATGCCGACGCCTTCGCCCCAGGCGGTGCCGTCGGCGGCGGCCGCGAAGGGCTTGCAGCGGCCGTCGGGGGCGAGGCCGCGCTGGCGGCTGAAGGAGAGGAAGGAGCCGGGGCTGGCCATGATCGCGGCGCCGCCGGCGAGTGCCAGGGAGCATTCGCCGTTGCGCAGGGCCTGGACGGCGAGGTGCAGGGCGGCGAGCGAGGAGGAGCAGGCCGTGTCGACGGTGACGGTGGGGCCTTCGAAGCCGAAGGTGTAGGCGATGCGGCCGGAGGCGACGCTCGCGGCGTTGCCGGTGACGAGGTAGCCCTCGAATCCGTCGGCGGCGTCCTCGAGCCGGGGGCCGTATTCCTGGGTTTCGGCGCCGACGAATACGCCGACCCGGCCGCCGCGGAGTCCGGCGGGGTCGAGGCCGGCCCGGTCGAATGCCTCCCAGGAGGTTTCCAGCAGGACGCGCTGCTGCGGGTCCATCGCCAGGGCCTCGCGCGGGGATATTCCGAAGAATGCGGCGTCGAATTGGTCGGCGTCGTGGAGGAATCCGCCTTCGCGGGTGTAGGTGGTGCCGGCCCGGTCGGGGTCGGGGTCGTACAGGGAGTCGAGGTTCCAGCCGCGTCCGGTGGGGAATTCCGAGATGGCGTCGGTGCCGGCGGCGACGAGTTCCCAGAGTTCTTCGGGGGAATGGACGTCGCCGGGGAATCGGCAGCCCATTCCGACGATGGCGATCGGTTCGTCGCTGTTGACGGCGGCGGTGACGGGTGCCTCGGCGGGGGCGGCCCGGCCCAGGAGCAGGGCGTGGACGCGGGCGGCGAGGTGGGCGGGGGTGGGGTGGTCGAAGGCGAGGGTGACGGGGAGGCGCAGACCGGTTCCGGCGACGAGGCGGGCGTGCAGGTCGACTGCGGCGAGCGAGTCGAAGCCGAGGTCGAGGAAGGAGCGGTCCGGGTCGAGGGCAGTGGGAGCGGCGTCCCGCAGGGTGGCGGTGACCAGGGAGGAGACCCAGTCGAGCAGTGCTGTGCGCTGTTCGCCCTCGGTCAGGCCGGCCAGGCGCTCGCGCCACTGTGCCTGGGCCGCCGGGTGGTCGCCGCTGCCGGTTACGTCCTGGGTGTCCCCGGTTCCGCCTTGGGCGTCCCGGGGTCCGGGCTGAGTCCCGCCGGCCTCGGAGGAGCCGCCGATCTCGGGTGCGAAATCCTGGGACTCGTTCGACATCGCGCGCTCCACCACTCCGTACAGAGAACTCCAATACTGGGGAGACCCTGACACGGGAAAGGGGCGGCAGAAACCCCTAACAATCCCCTAAAGACCCCTAGGCGGAAACCGCTGGAAGGCGCCTTGACTCTGCGGGCGAGACTGACTCATGATGCCCCCGGAGTAAGGGCAATTGCAAGAATTCAGAAGGTTCTTGTCAAGGGTCCGCGACCCGGCCTTCTGTCGAATCCTGTCGTCGGGTTGAATACCCGGCCTCATCTGTTCACGCCACCCGAGAGGAAGTCGTTCTCATGCGCGTTCTGTTCGTCACCTATCCGGCCATCGGGCATCTGTTCCCGACGGTTCCGCTGGCCTGGGCGCTGCGTTCGGCCGGTCACGACGTCTTGGTCGCCAGCTCGGGCGACGCGCTGGAGGCGGCGAACGCCGGTCTGCACGTGGCCGACGTCCACCCCGGTTTCCACCTGGAAGAGTTCCTCCAGACGAAGTGCGGGGAGCTGATAGCGCGGCTGCGGGACCCGGACCGGTTCGACCCGATGGACGGGCTGATGATGTTCGCCCGGCTCAACGACGCCCTCACCGACGGCATCATGCGGACCGCCGACGCGTTCCGCCCCGACCTGATCGTGTACGAGCAGATTTTCGTGGCCGGTCTGATCGCGGCGTCCCGTCTCGGCATTCCGGCGGTCCAGCACAACTTCGGTTGTCTGCGGGCGACTCCGCTGCGCGAGATGACCGTGGCGATGATGTCGGAGACGATGGCCCGGCACGGTGTGGCGAGCGTGCCGGACCGGGTGCCGGTGATCGACATCGCGCCGCCGAGCATGGTGGAGGCGGAGGCGGACGGCTGGGTGATGCGGCCGGTCCCGTACAACAGCGGTGCGGTGCTGCCGGACTGGGTGCTGGAGGAGCGGACCGGCCGCCCGCGTATCGGGGTGACGCTGGGTACGGCGACGGTGCACGTGAACGGTCTGGGCCCGATCCAGCGGCTGGTGGCCGCCGCCCCGCAGGTGGACGCGGAGTTCGTGCTCGCGCTGGGCGAGGTGGAGACGTCCGAGCTCGGCGAACTGCCGGAGAACGTACGGGTCGTGGGCTGGGTGCCGCTCGCGAAGCTGCTGGAGAACTGTGATGCGGCCGTGCACCACGGCGGTGCAGGGACGACGCTCGCCGCGCTCAACGCGGGCGTGCCGCAGCTGGTCCTGCCCGACGGCGCGGACCGCGGGATCAACGCCCAGTGCGTGCAGGACCGGGGTCTGGGCCTGAGCCGTACGGCGGAGGACCTGGACGCGGAGCTGCTGACGCGGCTGATCACGGACGAGAAGATGGCCGCGGTGGCGCGGGAGGTGCGGGCCGAGATCGAGGCGATGCCGACGCCAGCGTCGCTCGTGGCGCGGCTGGAGGAGCTGGCCGGCCGCTGAGTGGCGGGCCGGAGCGGATGTGGGACGGGGGGGGGGGGGGGGGCCCCCCCCCCCCCCCCCCCCCTCCCCTCCCCCCCGGGGGGCCTCTCAAAAGGGACCGTGTGAGGAGGGGGGTAGCACAACCGCGGGTTGCCCAGAACCCCCCCCC
>NZ_JBWKDK010000104.1:0-7858 GCF_056436005.1 Streptomyces sp. NPDC043854 | reverse complement strand
TCTTCTCTCTCCTATCTCCAGAGGAATGGGGGTGTGCTTTTTTGCTACTCGCCTTGTGGGTTTCGTCGCTCCCCCCCCCCCCTCCTCCCCCCCCCCCCCCCCCCCCCCCCCACGCCCACATGGCGTGGAAGCTCTGGCTCACGCGGAGGCCTCGGCGTCGCCCTCGCGCATCGGGACGCGCACGCCCTTGGCGTCCGCCACCGACTCGGCGATGTCGTAGCCGGCGTCGACGTGCCGGATGACGCCCATGCCGGGGTCGTTGGTGAGGACGCGGCGGACCTTCTCGCCCGCGAGCGCCGTGCCGTCGGCGACGGTGACCTGGCCGGCGTGGATGGAGCGGCCCATGCCGACGCCGCCGCCGTGGTGGATGGAGACCCAGGAGGCGCCGGAGGCCACGTTGACCATGGCGTTGAGCAGCGGCCAGTCGGCGATGGCGTCGGAGCCGTCGAGCATGGCCTCGGTCTCGCGGTACGGGGAGGCGACGGACCCGCAGTCGAGGTGGTCGCGGCCGATGGCCAGGGGGGCGGCCAGCTCGCCGGAGGCGACCATGTCGTTGAAGCGCTCGCCGGCCTTGTCGCGCTCGCCGTAGCCGAGCCAGCAGATGCGGGCGGGCAGGCCCTGGAAGTGGACGCGCTCGCCGGCCATCTTGATCCAGCGGGCCAGGGACTCGTTCTCCGGGAAGAGCTCCAGGATCGCCTTGTCGGTCTTGGCGATGTCGGAGGCCTCGCCGGACAGGGCGGCCCAGCGGAAGGGGCCCTTGCCCTCGCAGAACAGCGGGCGGATGTAGGCGGGGACGAAGCCGGGGAAGGCGAACGCGCGGTCGTAGCCGGCCAGCTGGGCCTCGCCGCGGATGGAGTTGCCGTAGTCGAAGACCTCGGCGCCGGCGTCCATGAAGCCGACCATGGCCTCGACGTGCTTGGCCATGGACTCGCGGGCGCGGGTGGTGAAGCCGGCCGGGTCCTTGGCGGTGGCGTCGGCCATGTCCTCGAACGCGACGCCGACCGGCAGGTACGCCAGCGGGTCGTGGGCGGAGGTCTGGTCGGTGACGATGTCGATGGGCGCGCCCATGGCGAGCAGCTGCGGGACCAGCTCGGCCGCGTTGCCGAGGACGCCGATGGACAGCGGCTTGCGCTGGTCGCGGGCCTCGGTGGCGAGCTGGAGGGCGTGGTCGAGGTTGTCGGCCTTGACGTCGAGGTAGCGGTGCTCGATGCGGCGCTCGATGGCGCGCGGGTCGCAGTCGATGCAGATCGCGACGCCGTCGTTCATGGTGACGGCGAGCGGCTGGGCGCCGCCCATGCCGCCGAGGCCGGCGGTGAGGGTGATGGTGCCGGCCAGGGTGCCGCCGAACTTCTTGGCGGCGACGGCGGCGAAGGTCTCGTAGGTGCCCTGGAGGATGCCTTGGGTGCCGATGTAGATCCAGGACCCGGCGGTCATCTGGCCGTACATGGTCAGGCCGAGGTGCTCCAGGCGGCGGAACTCCTCCCAGTTGGCCCAGTCGCCGACCAGGTTGGAGTTGGCGAGCAGGACGCGGGGGGCCCACTCGTGGGTCTGCATGACGCCGACCGGGCGGCCGGACTGGACCAGCATGGTCTCGTCCTGCTTGAGGGTGCGCAGGGTGCGGACCATCGCGTCGAAGGAGCGCCAGTCGCGGGCGGCCTTGCCGGTGCCGCCGTAGACGACGAGCTTGTCGGGGTGTTCGGCGACCTCGGGGTCGAGGTTGTTCTGGAGCATCCGGAGGGCGGCTTCCTGCTGCCATCCCAGGGCGCTGAGCTCGGTGCCGCGCGCAGCTCGTACCGGTCGGGGTCCTGACATGGCGATGCCTCCTGACGAAGTGGCGATGCGTTCCGGGTACCGCTGTAGTGAATTCCATTCACATCCTCTCTGCCTGAATAGATCCAGTCAACAGCTGCGGACCGGCGCGCCGGATGATGGGATGGCGGACATGGCTGCCGACATGCACGCGCAGGGCGCCGCCGAGCGCCGCGACCTGGCCGTACGGGCCGCCGTCGAGCAGGGCCTCGTCGGCGGGTCGGACACCGCCCCGCCGCTGGTCTGCCTGCTGGACACGGCCGGAATCCGGGAATCCGCCGCCGCCCTGGCGGACGCCTTCACGGCCGTGCTGCCGCCCGGCACCCCCGTCCTGCACGCCTTCGCCGTCAAGGCCGCGCCGCTGGTGCCGGTGCTCCGGCTGCTCGCCGACGCGGGCCTCGGCTGCGAGGTGGCCAGCCCCGGCGAGCTGGCCCTGGCCCGGGCCGCGGGCGTGCCGGCGGAGCGGACGGTGCTGGACTCCCCCGCCAAGACCACGGCCGAGCTGCGCGAGGCCCTCGCCCTCGGGATCGCGGTCAACGCCGACAACCGGCAGGAGCTGGAGCGGCTGGACGCCCTGGTCGCGGCGCGGCCGGGCGGCGCCGTGCCCCCGATCGGCGTACGGATCAACCCCCAGACGGGTGCGGGCGCCATCGAAGCGCTGTCCACGGCCGCCGCCACCTCGAAGTTCGGGATCGCGCTGCGCGACGCGGGCGCACGGGAGTGGCTCGTACGGGCCTTCCTGGACCGCCCGTGGCTGACCCGGCTGCACACCCACTCGGGCTCGCAGGGAGTGCCGCTGCCGCTGATCGCGCAGGGGGTGCGCGAGCTGCACGCGCTGGCCGAGGAGATCAACGCGGCGGCCGGGCGGCGCCAGGTCGACACCCTCGACATCGGCGGCGGCCTGCCCGTGAACTTCGCCTCGGACGCGCACACCCCGACGTACGCGGAGTACGCCGGGGTGCTGCGGGAGGCGGTGCCGGCGCTGTTCGACGGGTCGTACGGCCTGGTCACCGAGTTCGGCCGGGCGCTGCTGGCCAAGCACGGGCTGGTGGTCGCCCGGGTGGAGTACACCAAGACGACGGGGGACCGGCCGATCGCCCTCACCCACGCGGGCGTGCAGCTGGCCACCCGTACGGTGTACGCGCCGGCGGCGTGGCCGGTGCGGATCCTGCCGTACGACGCGAAGGGTGCCCCGAAGACGGGCCCGCCCGCCGCCCAGGACGTCGCCGGCCCGGCCTGTTTCGCGGGCGACCTGCTGGCCACGGCCCGGGAGCTGCCGGAGCTGGCCCCGGGAGACCTGATCGCCGTGCCGGACACCGGCGCGTACTTCTTCACGGCCCACTACGGCTACAACAGCCTGCCGCGGCCGGCGGTGCACGGTTTCACGGTGCGCCCGTCGGGCGAGGTCCGCTTCGCCGCGGCCCGCCCGGCCCAGAGCGCGGCGGACATCGTGGCGGAGGCGGGCGGCGACCTGCGCGACGCGCTCCTGTGACCCGCCGCCGGTCCGGTCGACCCGACCCCCCGCGACGCGCGGGCCTCCGGGCCGGTCAGGGGCGGGAGCCAGGGTGGCCCGCCGTCAGGGGCGGGGGGCCAGGGTGGCCGCCAGGGCCGGGGCGAGGCCCTCGACCACGGCTTCCGCGGGCAGGGCCGCCACCGCCGGAATCCTCAGCAGGTACCGCGTCACCGCCAGCCCGAGCAATTGGGCCGCGACCAGGCCCGCCACCCGCGCGGCCCGCTCCGCCCCCACCGCGGCCGCCAGGGACGGCGCGACCTGGGCCACGAAGACGCCCCGCATCCGCTCCGCGGCCTGCTCGTTGGTCACCGCCGACCTCAGCAGCACCAGCAGCGCGTCATCGGCGGGATCCCCCTCCCAGCGCTCCACGAAGTGCCGTACGAGCAGCCGCGGGAGCTCCCGCTCCGGCACCGCGCCCAGGTCCGGCAGCCGCAGGTCCACGGCGAGCGCCGCGTCGAAGAGCCCCTGTTTGCTGCCGAAGTAGCGCATCACCATCGACGGGTCGATGTCCGCGTCCGCCGCAACGGCCCGGATGGTCGTGCGCTCGTAGCCCTGCGCGGCGAAGCGCTCCCGCGCGGCCCGCAGGATCGCGGCCCTGGTCTGCTCGCCCTTGGTCCGCCCGCCCTCGACCTGTTCGCTCCGCGTCATGCCAACAATTGTAGGCCAACAGGCGTTGACTTCCCGGGGCCCGGAGCGCATGCTGATGCCAACAGCCGTTGGCCAACAAGTGTTGGCCCACTGGAGGAGGCCCGCCGTGACCGTGAGCCGCACCGCCGCACTCCCCCTCCCCGCCCGCACCGGCGTCGCGATCGTCGGCGCCGGCCCCACCGGGCTGGCCCTCGCCGTGACCCTCGCCGAGGCCGGCGTCGACTTCGTCCTCCTCGACCGCCAGGCCGAGGGCGCCAACACCTCCCGCGCCGCCGTCGTCCACGCCCGCACCCTGGAGGTGCTCGACGAGCTCGACCCGTCCGGCGCCCTGTCCGCGGAGCTGGTCGGCCGCGGCATCCCCGTCTCCCGGTTCCGGATCCGCGACGGGGCCCGCCCGGTCGCCGCCCTCTCCTTCGACGGCCTGCGCGGGCGCACCGCGCACCCGTACGCGCTGATGGTCCCCCAGTACGAGACCGAGGCCGTGCTCCTGGCCCGCCTGCGGGCCCTCGGCGGCGAGGTGCACCGCCCGTACGAGGTCACCGGCATCACCCAGGACGCCGACGGGGTCACCCTCACCACCGCCGGCGGCGAGACCCTGCGGGCCGCCCACGCGGTCGGCGCCGACGGCATGCACAGCGCGGTCCGCGAGGCCGCCGGCATCCCGTTCACCGGCGGCGCCTACGCGGAGTCGTTCGTCCTCGCCGACGTGGCCATGGACTGGGCGCCGGGTCCGCACGAGGTCTCGATGACCTTCGGCCCCGTCGGGCCGACCGTCGTGGCCCCGCTGCCCGACGGCCGCTACCGGGTCGTCTCCGCCGTGGCCGAGGCCCCGGCCGCCCCGGACCTCGCCTTCGTGCAGCGCCTGCTGGACGGGCTCGCCCCCGGCCAGGCCGCCGTCCGCGAACTCGCCTGGTCGTCCCGGTTCCGGATCCACCACCGGGTCGCCGACCGCTACCGGGCGGGCCGCCTGCTGCTGGCGGGGGACGCCGCCCACGTGCACAGCCCGGCCGGCGGCCAGGGCATGAACACCGGCATCCAGGACGGGTACGCGCTCGGCCGCGCCCTCGCCGCCGGCGACATCGACGGGTACGAGGCCGCCCGCCGGCCCGTGGCGCTGCGCGTGGTGGCCCTGACCGACCGGATGACCCGCTTCTCCACCACCCGCAACCCGGCCCTGCGCCTCGCCCGCAACACCGGGCTGCGCCTCCTCGCCGGCATACCGGCGCTGCGCGACCGGGCCGCGGCCGAGCTGGCGGAGCTCAACTACCGCTGAGGGGCCCGCGGGACCGGGGTCGGAGGGACCGGGGTCGGGGGGCGCGCCCGCGGGCCTGGCGCCCGGCCCGTACGGGCGCCGTACGGGCTACTCGACGAACAGGCCCCGGGCGGCGGCCCTCGCGTCGAAGGCCTCCAGCCGGGCCTGGGCGTCCGGCAGGGCGTCGGCCATCGCCTCCAGCAGCACCCGCCCCAGCAGCATCGGCGCGCACGCCGTGTCGAAGGCCAGCCCGGTGCCGACGGGCGCGGGGATCAGCAGGTCCGAGTACCGCGCGACCGGCGCGAAGGCCGAGTCGGCGACCGTCACCACCGCCAGCCCCGCCCCCCGCGCGTGCTCGAGCGCCTCGGCCACTTCCCGCGGGTGCCGGGGCAGTGCGAAGCACAGCAGGGCCGAGGCGCCGGCGCCGGCGGCCGCGTCGATCCGGTCGGCCAGCATCGAGCCGCCCTCGTCGAGGAGCCGTACGTCCGGGTGGACCTTGGCAGCGAAGTAGGCGAACCCTCGTGCCTGCGAGGACGCCGCCCGCAGCCCCAGCACGGGCAGCGGGGACGACCCGGCGAGCAGCCGGCCCGCCTCCTCCACCGGCGAGGGGTCGGCGAGCATGGCGGAGAGCTGCCGGAGGTTCTCGATCTCCCCTTGGACGGCCTGCTGGTACTCGTTGTACGCCTCCTCCCGCGGCTCCTCGACCCGCTCGGCGGGCGGGGCCACCTCCCGCAGGTGCCGGCGCAGCGCCGGGTAGCCGTCGAAGCCGAGCGCCACCGCGAACCGGGTCACCGACGGCTGGCTCACCCCGGCCAGCTCGGCGAGCTCCACGCTCGAGAGGAAGGGCACCTCCGTCGCCCCCCGGACCATGCAGTGGGCGATCCGCCGCTGGGTCGGCGTCAGCCGGTGCCCCTCGAACAGCTTCTGCAGCCGTGCCGCCGGGCTGTCGCTCATCCCGACCCCTCCGTCCCCGTACCTATTCAGTCACCGAGCACTCTGCATGCGCTTATGCAGGACGGCAAGCGGCTGCCCGCTTCCCGAGACACGGCGACCGGCATACGGAGACGGGCGCACAACCAAGGGCTCCCCCGTACGGTACGCACGCGGGAGCCCTTGGAGGGGCGGCTTCCGGAACGGGCTAGGCGAGGGCTAGGCGAGGAGCTTCTGCTTCGCCTGCTGGAACTCGGCCTCGGTGATCGCGCCCCGCTCCTTCAGGTCGGCCAGCGCGGCCAGCTCGGACGCGCTGCCGCCCGTGCCGGACGTTGCGGCGGCATCGCGGACGTACGCCTTGAACGCCGCGTCCGCCTGCCTGGCGCTCTCCAGATCGCGCTCGGCCATCGACTGCCCGCGGGCGATGAGGTACACGAGGATGCCGAGGAACGGCAGGAGCACCACGAAGATGGTCCAGCCGGCCTTGCCCCAGCCTCCCATGTCATGGCTCCGGAAGATGTCGCTGATGATCTTGAAGAGGAGGAAGAACCACAGGACCCACAGGAATATCAGCAGCATGGTCCAGAAGAGGTTGAGGAGCGGGTAATCGTCCATCTGAGCCTCCCGGAGGCTTGGTCGCCCCCCGAGCATTCACCGTTCCGGTATAGCCCGAACTCCCGGGCACCGCACCCGCAGAGCGGCCCTCCGGGCGACGGGGCCCGTTTGCGGGTCCGGGGCCCCTGTGCCAGCTTGAGTGGGCGGGGGTGGGGGCGGGCTCGGGGAGCTCGGGGGCGAAAACCCGGGGGGCCGAAACGGGGGACCGTTCCGAAGGATCCCGAAGAGGGGCAACCCATGAAGCGACGCTTTCTGAGGACGGCTGCCGTCACCGCGGCGGCACTGGTTCTGGCCGGCGGCGGCACCACCGCCGCGTTCGCCGCCGAACCGACCGACGACCCGAGCAAGGCCGCGGCGGACCTGTGCGCGAGCATCAACCAACTCAGCTCCGACACCGCGGCGTTGAACGCCCTGAACCCGGCCACGGCGACCAAGGACCAGATCAAGGACGCGACGAACAAGGTCCATGAGGACTGGAAGAAGGTCGCGAAGTCCACGGCGACCTGGAACCAGGCGAGGAAGAACGCGGTGAAGACCGCCTCCGAGAACCTCAAGAAGGCGTACGAGAAACTGCCCGGCGACACCACCGGCAGCCAGGCGGTCACCCAACTGGCACCGCAGGTACAGGCGTTGAACGCGGCTATCAGGGACGCCCGCCGCGAGCTCACCTGCCCCTGACCCGACCTGACCTGCCCGGCGGCCGGACGGCCGAAGGAGCCGGGCGCGGGGACCGCCGCACCCTCGGATGTGCGAGGGGCGGGACGACGGCGGTCCCCGCAACGGACACGGGCCGGGTCAGGGCCGTCCGCGTCCATGGCGTTCACGTGGTCCGGGAGCCGCTCCGGAGGTACGCCAACGCCGTTCCGTGGCACCGGCCGGGACCCTCGCCCCTGCCGGCAACCACCACTGTGCCCAAGGCGTGTTAAGCCGGTGCTGCCGCAACGTGACGTACCCGTACCAGTTGCCCGAAGCACCGGCGGCCGGCCGGCCGCACGCGAACGCGGGGGGGGCGGGGGGGGGGGGGGGGGGGGGGGGGGGGGGGGGGGGGAGCGGGGGGGGGGGGGGGGTGGTGGGGGGGGGGGGAAAAGACC
>NZ_JBWKDK010000103.1:0-9027 GCF_056436005.1 Streptomyces sp. NPDC043854 | reverse complement strand
GGGGGGGGGGCGGGGGGGGTTGGCTGGGACAGGGGGGGGGGGAGCAGGGGGGGTGCGCGTGTGGGGGGGGGGAAAGGCCCCTCCCCGCCCCGCGCCGGTGGCGGCGGGCGCCTCGGCCTGCGTGGTCAGATGCGGCACGCCGCCTCCATCCAGATGTCCGCCAGGGACTCCTCCAGGTTGATCCGGGGCCGCCAGCCGAGTCGGTCCCGGGCGGTGCGCACGTCGGCCTGCTGCCAGGCGCCGCAGCCGTCGGGGTAGGGGTACGCGGCCGGGGGCGGGGCCGCGGCGGCCAGCTGATCGGCGGTGGCCTCGGAGCGGGGGGAGCCGATGGCGGCGAGGGCGCCGGCCCGGGCGCCCGGGTGGCCGTGGGAGCCGTGGGGCCCGTGGGTCCCGGGGTGCGCCTGCTGCGGCCCGGCGTGCGGTCCGCCGTGGGGTACGTCGAGCTCGTACAGGGCTCCTCCGTATCCGGCGACCCGGGCCAGGACGGCTGCCGCGTCGCGCAGCCGGACCGCGCGGCCGGTGCCGATGTTGACGACGCCCTGGGCGGCGGAGAGCGAGGCGGCGTGCACGGCCCGCGCCACGTCCCGTACGTCCACGAAGTCGCGCTGGACGCCGAGCCCGCTGAGCTTGAGCTCGGCGTCGCCGGACTGCATGGCGCGCCGCATGGCCTCGGCGAGCCTGCCGAGCGGGGAGCCGGCCGGGGTGCCGGGCCCGACGGGCGAGAAGACCCGCAGGACGACGGCGTCGAGGCCGGAGCCGAGGACCAGCTCGGTGGCGGCGAGCTTGCTGACTCCGTACGGCCCGCCGGGTCTGGGCACGGCGTCCTCGGCCGTGGACGATCCGGGCTGGCTGGGCCCGTACTCGGAGGCGCAGCCGAGCTGGACGAGGCGGGCGCCGCAGCCGCTGCGGCGCAGGGACTCGCAGATGGTGGCGACGGCGATGGTGTTGTGCCGGGTGAGCTCGCGGGCCCCGCCGCGGGTGGCGCCGGCGCAGTTGATGACGACGCCCGGGTGGACGGCGTCGAGGAAGCGGGTGAGGGCGCCGGGGCTGCCGGTGGCGAGGTCGAAGCGGACGTCGGCGTCGTCGCCGCGGCCGAGCGCGGTCAGCTGGACGGCGGGGTCGGCGAGCAGCCGGTCGGCGACGTAGCGGCCGAGGTATCCGTTGGCCCCGATCAGCAGCACCCTCATCGCGCGGTCCCTGGGTCGGTGGGCTGGCCGGTCATGCTGTGTCTCCTTGGTCGATGGGCTGGGGGAAGGGGGTGTGGCACGGTGCTCCGGCGTCGGCCGCGGGGAGCGGCCGGCCGGGCGTCGGGGAGCGGGCGTTCGGGCAGCGGGTGTCGGGAGCGGGTGTCGGGGCGTCGGGCGTCGGGAGCGGAGGGGCGTACGCCGCTCAGGGCCGGGCGTGCGCGGAGGCGCGGGCCAGCACGGGAACGGCGAGTACGAGGAGTCCTGCCGCGGCGGCGGGCGCCGCGACCGTGACCGGGACCAGGGCGAGGACGAGGGCGGCGGCGACGGGCCCGCGGGGGGCGCCGTGGCCGAGCAGCAGCCGGGTGAGGAAGAGCAGCAGGGCGAGCGGGAGGGCGACCGGGACGGCGGCTCCGGCGAGGACGGCCGTCCCGGCGGCGGCCGCGGTGAAGCCCGTGACGGTGCCCAGCAGCAGCGGCCGGGCCCCGTCGGCGAAGTCCTCCAGGGCGCGGCTGGCGGCGAGGCGGCGCCGGGCCCCGGCGGCGTACCCGGCGGCGGCCAGGTGGCCGGGGACGGCGCCGAGGGCGAGGGCGATCCCGAGGGGGGTGCCGTGGCGGTGGACGGCCCAGCCGGCGACGGCCGCGGCGAGCAGCAGGACGGCCCGGCCGGCCCAGGCGGTGCGGCCGGCCCGGCGGGTGCGGCCGGCGGCGGCCAGCCCCGGAGGGCCCGGCAGGACGAGGGCGGCGGCCGCGGCGAGGACGGCGACGGCTTCCGCGTACTCCGCGTACGGCACGGCGGCGGCGGCCGCCGCGCAGGCGAGGGCCCCGGGCAGGAGGGCGAGCCCGAAGCGGCGCAGGGCGCGGGCGTCGGCCGGGCCGGCGGCGGAGGGCGCGGGCGGCTCCTCCAGGCGCGGGGTGCGGGCGTACAGCTCCTCGGCGAGGGAGAACACGTCGCGGTGGCGGAACCGGGCGGCGGTCCGGTCGGTGATGCCCTGCGCCTCCAGCCCGGCGGCGATCTCGAGCGGGTCGACGGCCCGCTCGCACAGCTCCCGGTGCCGGTGCAGCAGGATTTTGACGGGGTCGCCGGCGGCCCGGCGGCGGGGGGCCGTGGCGAGGGGGGCGGCTTCGTCGAGGGTCATACCGCGGCCTCCGGGTTCGGGGCCCACGCGGGGCTCGTCCAGTGGCCCGGGACCCGGGCCTCGGGGGGCTGTTCGAAGGGGACGGTGCCGTCGGCCCGGCCGGGTCCGCGGGCCAGCAGCCACAGGTAGGCCTCGCGGAAGGCGGCCACGTTCTGCTCGGCGCTGAAGAGTTCCAGGGCGCGGGCGCGGGCGGCCGCCCCGAGCCGCCGGGCCCGTTCGGGGTCGGCCAGCAGGGAGAGGCAGGCGTCGGCGAGGGCCCGCGGGTTGCGCGGCGGGACGACGAGCCCGGTGCCGCCGATGACCTCGCAGACGGCTCCGACGTCCGTGGACACGGTGGCCCGGCCACAGAACATGGCCTCGGTCAGGGAGATCGGGAAGCCCTCGATCACCGAGGACAGCACGGCGACCCGCCCGCATCCGTAGGCGTCGGCCGGGGTGGGGGCCTCGGGGCCGCCGATCTCCTCGAAGGTGACGGGGTTCTCCCCCGCCGTGACCGCGTCGGCGGCCTCGTCGGGGAAGAGCTGGGCCGCGAGGGAGCGGCAGTCGGCGAGGTAGCCGGGGACGGCGGCCGTGGCGAAGATCCGCAGCCGGGTGTCCGGGGCGGCCTTGCGGACCTCGGCGAAGGCGTGGAGCAGGGCGACCAGGTCCTTGGCGGGCTCGACCCGGCCGACCCACACCAGCGTGTCCGCATCCCCGCGGTCCGGGTCCTCCCCGACCGTGGCGAATCGGTCCGCCTCCATCCCCGGGTACACCGTCCGCATCCGGTCCCGGGTGGCCCCGCACCGCTCCTGCCAGCGCCGGGCGTGCGCGTTGCCGACGACGAGCAGGTCGGCGCGGGCGTAGATCTCGCAGGCGAGGCGTACCTGGAAGGCCGCGAGCAGGGCCCGGACGGCGAGCCGCGGGCCGCCTGCCGGACCGTCCGGCCCGGGGGCGGCGTCGGCGGCGCGCTCCAGGTAGTGCGCCCGCAGCCGGACCCCGTACTCGGTGACCAGCAGCGGCAGCCCGAAGAAGCGTTTGGCCAGCAGCCCGGGCAGGGCCGCCACCCCGCCCGCGGTGGCGTGGCAGACGTCCACCTCGCGCAGGTCCTCGTACCAGTCGAGGGACAGCGGCCGCAGCAGCTGCTCCAGGGCGTCGACGAACTCCAGCAGGTCCGCGACCTGCGCGCGCTGTACGGAGCGGCGTGCGCCGGGGGCCCGACAGGCGGCCTCCACGGCGCGCACCGCGGTCTCGGAGCGCAGGGCGGCGTACAGGCCGCCCTGCTCGCGGGCGAGTTCGGCGAGTCCGTACAGGCCGGCCGCGAAGGGCTCGGCCTCGCCGGCGCAGATTCCCCGGACCAGGTCCTTGAAGCAGTCGGTGAACCGCCTGCGTTCACGCCGGGAGTGGGTGCGCCCGTCGTCCGCGGGGGCCCACAGCGGGGCGGTCCAGACACGGGTGACGTGCTCGGGGAGCACGACCCGGCCGTGTTCCTCCTGTTCGGCGCTGCGGCTCAGCGCGTAGAGCTCGAACTCGTGCTGCGGCAGCCCGCGCACGAGGCGGTCGCACCACAGCCTCGCCTCTCCCGTCGCATACGGATAACCACCTTCCGTGAGCAGTCCGATCCGCACGAGTGGCACCCCCGATCTCCCGTTTCCGGCGGCCTCCGTCGGTCCGGTGACCCGCCGCGGGAAACTCAAGCGGATGTGCCGGTGGGGGGGGGGGGGGGGGGGGGGGGGGGGGGGGGGGGGGGGGGGGGGGGGGGGGGGGGGGGGGGGGGGGGGGGGTGGGGGGGAGGCCGGGCGCTCCCCCCCCCCCCCCCCCCCCCCCCCCCCCCCTCCCCCCCCCCCCCCCCCCCCCCCCCCCCCCCCCCCCCCCCCCCCCCACCGGAAGGGGTGAAGAGTCGTAACTTTCCCGTACGGTTCGCGTTCGAGAGCGCTAGCAAAGGCCTTGCCGCGGGGCGCTGCCGGCCGTGCGTCAGTTCCCGGGGAACGCCCAGGGGTTGGGCTTGCAGGTGATCCCGCCGATGTCGAGGGACTTCGTCTGCTGCTGCATGATCGGCGCGAGGGCGCCCGGGGTCTGGCAGTTCACGTGCCCGTGGCCGAGCCGGTGGCCCACCTCGTGGTTGATGAGCATCTGCCGGTAGGCGAACATCTGGTCCGGGCCGTACGTCGCCGAGCCCTGCGCCCAACGGAACGCGTTGATCATCACGCGCTCGGTGCGCGCGGAGTCGCAGCTGACGTTGTCGATCGTCGTGTCCAGGTCGGACTTCGCGCACCACACGCCGGTGGTGCCGGGGCTGGCCAGGGTTATCACGAACTCGGCCTCGCCGCCCGGGACGCGCTCGAAGGTCTTGGAGCCGCCGTGGCCCCAGCTCCGGTCGTCGTTGAGGGTGCGGTGGACGGCCTCGGCGAACAGCTGCGCGTCCAGGCCGATCCCCTGCTCGACGTCGACGCGGTAGCGGACCACCTTGCCCTTGCCGGGGGCGGCCGCGACACCGGGCACGGTGTCGAAGGCGCCCGACCCCTTCAGCTTCGCGTCGAGCGGCATCTGCTGGGCCATCTTCTGCTCGTACGACAGCTCGGGCGCGGCCGGGGCCGGAGCCGGGGCCTCGGGGGCGCCGCGGCCTTCGGAGCGGGAGGCCGCGGACTGGCCGGGCTGGGCGCGGTCGGAGGCGCTGCCGGCCGCCTGCGGGGCGGAGCTCTTGGTGTCGCCGTCGGTCAGCATCTGGGTGGCCACGACGACGGCGATCGCGGTGGTGACGGCGACGGCGGCCATGCTGCCGTACGTGCGGGCCTTGGAGCCGCGGCCGGAGGACCGTTCCTCTTCGTTCTCGGCGGGCGCGGCCTCCTCGCGGGGCGAGGGCACCACGCGGCGCTGCGCGCCGGTGGAGGTGAAGGGGTCGGCCGGGTGGGCGGGGGCGGCCGCGGGCTGCAGTCCGGGGACGACCTGCGGGAACCCGGCCGCAGGCGTGCCGAAGGCCGGGGTGCCGGTGTCCAGCACGGCCGCGGACGCGCCGGAGGCGCGCGGTGCGCCGCGCCGGTCGCCCTGGACGGAGCCGGCGTCGGCACCCCAGGCGCCGCCGGGCTCGCGCTGCTCGGGGCGGCCGCCGGGCCGCGCGCCGGGCTCGGGGGCGGCGGGGGCGTAGCCCTGGTGGGTGACGGCGGATTCGGCGTGGCGGCGGCCGCGCGGCTCCTCGTACGGCGGGTACTGCTCGTGCCGCGGGTACTGCTCGTGCGGCGGGTACTGCTCGTGCGGCGGGTACTGCTCGTGCGGCGGGAATTGCTCGTAGCCCGGCTGCTGCTCGAACCCGGACGGCTGCTCGTAGTAGCCGGACTGCCGGCCGTACACCGGCTGCTGCCCGTACCCGGTCTCCTCCCGGTACGGCGGGAACTCCTCGTACGAGCCATACGGGTCGTACGGGTCATACGGGTCGTACGAGGGGGGCGCGGCGGGCGCGGGCGCCGGGCGGGCCGGGGCGGGAGCGGGGGCAGGGCCCTTGCGACTATGTCGTCCCACGGTGGTCAGCCCCTGCCGTCTTCGATATCTCGGTCGGTGTCGTGGAGCAGCTCCCGGAAGGCGTTCGCCACCGCCTCGGGGTACTCCATCATCGCCACGTGCCCGGCCTCGGGGAGGCTCAGCAGTCGCGAGTCCCGGAAGGACGCAGCCGCCCTCCGGGCCGTACGGTACGCCACCAGCTGGTCGCGGCCGCCGTAGACGAGCAGGGTCGGGGCGAGCACCCGCTGCGCCTGGCGCCAGAGCCCGTGCTGCCCGCCGAGGGTGTAGGCGTCGACGATGCCGCGGGTGGAGCGGGTCATCGCCTCCCAGAAGTACGGCAGGGCCATCCGCCGTTCCATCTCCTCGACGGCGACGCGGAAGTCCTCCGGTCGCACCCGGGAAGGGTCGCCGTAGCAGAGCCCCATCACGCCGCGGGTGCGCTGCTCGGCGGTGAGGCCCCCGGCCATGCGGTGCAGCAGGCCGGCCATCCCGGGCACGGCGAGCAGCACGGTCGGCAGGGCCGCCTTCTGCACGCGCAGGTCGGGCAGTGCGGGCGAGACCAGCGTCAGCGTGCGCACCAGGTCGGGGCGGACGGCCGCGACGCGGGTTGCGACGGCGCCGCCGAGGGAGTTGCCGAACAGGTGGACGGGTCCGCGGCCGGCGGCGTCGAGGTGGCGGATGACCGCGCGGGCCATCGCCGTGACCGAGTAGTCCCGGTCGGCTGGCGGTGGGGACCAGCCGAAGCCCGGCAGGTCGACGGCCTCGCAGTCGACGGAGTCCTCCAGCCGGGCCATGAGGGCGGACCAGTTGGTGGAGGAGCCGCCGAGGCCGTGGACGAACAGGGCGGGCGGCAGTCCGGTACGGGTCGCGGGCCGGGACCGCACGGTCAGTTCCAGGCCGGGCAGCAGGGCGGTGCGCAGCTGCTCCCCCTCGGCCACCCGGGCGGCTCCGGCCCGGAAGGACGGCTCGGTGGCCGATCGCACACCCGGCAGCTCGGTCGAAGACATGGGGGCAATGTTACGAGACGATCACGTCCGGACTCTTGTGTTCGGCATCACAGACCCGCGGGGGACGCCCGGGGATCCGCGTAGCGGCGTACCCGCGATCCTCCTAGGCTCATAGGTGAGGCAGGACCACGAGGGGTGAGGGAAGAAGGGGAGTCCAGATGAGTGTCGACCCGGCGGAGCCGGAAACCTTCCGGGGCAGGATCCGGGAAGCCTTGGACGCGGAGGCGCCCGAGGCGGACGCCGCGGAGCAGCAGGCCGAGCTGCGGCCCGAGGACGACGACGAGCGGGTCACGGGGGTGGACCGCGGGGAGGCGGCCGACGGGGATGCCGTCGACCAGGCCAGGGTGGTGCCCTTGGACGAGGACGACTACCGCTGAGGGGCCGGGGCCCTTCGGCCGACCGCGCCCGGCCGCCCCGGACTACCGTTCGGCAACCCCTCCCGGCGCCGCTGACCAGCGCCTCCGGGCGGTCCGCACAGCGAGAAAACTCGGCTTCGACCCTACAGATTCGGTTACCGAAAAGTACGATGGCGGGCGCGGCGCAGAGCGCACTGCGGCAACAGAGAAAGTGGGAGGCGGCGTGACAGCCATCGAGCAGACGGATGCAGCGCGTCCCCGGGGCACGCGCCTGCCGCGCCGAGCCCGACGCAACCAGCTCCTGGGCGCGGCCCAGGAGGTCTTCGTCGCGCAGGGGTACCACGCGGCGGCGATGGACGACATCGCCGAGCGGGCCGGGGTGAGCAAGCCGGTGCTGTACCAGCACTTCCCGGGCAAGCTCGACCTGTACCTGGCGCTGCTGGACCAGCACTGCGAGAACCTGCTCCAGGCGGTGCGCGGTGCGCTGGAGTCGACGACGGACAACAAGCAGCGCGTGGCCGCGACGATGGACGCCTATTTCGCGTACGTGGAGGACGAGGGCGGCGCGTTCCGCCTGGTCTTCGAGTCCGACCTGACCAACGAGCCGGCGGTGCGCGAGCGCGTCGACCGCGTCTCGCTGGAGTGCGCCGAGGCCATCTCGGACGTGATCGCCGAGGACACGGGCCTGTCGAAGGACGAGTCGATGCTCCTGGCCGTGGGCCTGGGCGGCGTCTCGCAGGTCGTGGCCCGGTACTGGCTCTCCAGCGAGAGCCCGGTCGCCCGCGACAAGGCGGTGGGGCTGCTGACCTCGCTGGCCTGGCGCGGCATCGCGGGCTTCCCGCTGCACGGCTCGGACGGCGCCTCGGCGTAATCGCTGTTCGCTGCCAGCGTGTCCGCTGCGCCGCTTGCGTGTCGCCGCTGCGGGCTAATGTGGACCGGGTACGGCGCGGCTGATCGCGCACAACCGAGCGTCGGAGGGACAAAGCCGTGGAGGTCAAGATCGGCGTGCAGCACGCACCCCGGGAGATCGTGCTGGAGAGCAACCTGAGCGCCGAGGAGCTCGAACGCATCGTCTCCGAGGCGCTGACCGGTTCGGCACCGCTGCTGAGCCTCACCGACACCAAGGGCCGCCGCGTCCTCGTGCCCTCCGACCGCCTGTCGTACGTCGACCTGGGCGAGCCGAGCGCACGCAAGGTCGGTTTCGGCACGGCCTGATGCCTTTCGGCACGATATGACACGTTCCGGGGCGACCTGACCCGTTCCGGCGTGTTTCCGAGAACTACGCGAAACGGCCCGGCGGTTGATTCCGCCGGGCCGTTTCCGTGTCCTCCGCTTCGGGTAGGACGGCTGTGACCGGTCAGCCCCTCACCTGCGGGAGGCACCCATGCTGCTGATCGAGGCGCTCGGCTCCGCCCTGCTGGGCCTGGCACTGTCGGCAGCGGCCCTGCGGCTGTTCGCCCCGCGGCTGCCGTCGCCGCGTGTGGTGCTCGTCAGCGGAGCGCTGGGCGCCCTGTTCGGGGCCTATCTCACGCAGTACGCGCTCGGCCCGGGGCACGGCACGGTGACCGCGACGCTGGTCGGCTCGGTGCTGGTCTCCGCGGTGGTGCTGTCGCTGCTGCTGCGTCCGGGCCGGCAGTCCGGCCCCCGCCCCACCCACCGGGCGCCCTTTTCCCTTCCATCGCGGGGCTGACCGCCGTCGGCGCGGCCGCCGGCGCGGCTAGCCCCCACGCCCGAGCTCTGCGGTTCTCCGCCCGCAGTACGCCACGGCCCCGGGGGGGGAGGGGGGGGGGGGGGGGGGGGGGGGGGGGGGGGGGGGGGGGGGGGGGGGGGGGGGGGGGGGGGGGGGGGGGAGGGGGGGGGGGGGGGGGGGA
>NZ_JBWKDK010000102.1:0-10025 GCF_056436005.1 Streptomyces sp. NPDC043854 | reverse complement strand
GACGCTTCCTTCGTACTCACCCTCTCGGGCTTTCCTCCGGGCTTTCGTTCTTGCGTTTCCCACTCTATCAGAGTGTTTCGCGCTTCGCTTTCCGGGTTCTTCGCTTTCGCGTTTTCCCTTTCCGGCGATTTCGACTCTATCAGAAGTTCTCCACCGGATTTCCCGGCTTCGGATTCCTGAACGAGGAGTCGGTTGCGCCCCATGGGAATTGGATTCCTTGGGGGCGAAGTAGATATTAGACCGTCGCTGCCGAACTGTCCACTCCGAGGCAACCGTTCGAATCTACCTCCCCGTTCCGACCGTGTCAACAGTCTTTCCGGGACGACGAGGAGACTAGCAGCTCAGCAGCCTTGTACGCACATCAGGCCGCCGTGGGGAGCGTGGCCGTGCGGTCGGCGGCCTCCACGTCGCCCGCCTCGCCTGCCCGTGCGGCGCGGCCGCCCAGCACGTACACGTACGCCAGGAACACGGCCTCGGCGGCGACGCCGATGCCGATGCGCGCCCAGGTGGGCAGGCCGGACGGGGTCACGAAGCCCTCGATCAGGCCCGAGACGAACAGGACGGCCGCGAGGCCGATGGCCATGCCGAGGGCGGCCCGGCCCTGTTCGGCGAGGGCGGCCCGGCGGGTCCGGGGGCCCGGGTCGATGACGGTCCAGCCGAGCCGCAGGCCCGTTCCGGCGGCCACGAACACCGCGGTCAGCTCCAGCAGGCCGTGCGGCAGGATCAGGCCGAGGAACACGTCCAGCCGGCCGGCGGAGGTCATCAGGCCGATGCCGACGCCGAGGTTGACCATGTTCAGGAAGAGGATCCAGAGCACGGGGATCCCCAGGAACGCACCCAGGACCAGGCACATCGCGGCCGCCTGGGCGTTGTTCGTCCACACCTTGGCGGCGAAGGAGGCCGCCGGGTGGCTGGAGTAGTACGTCTCGTAGCCGCCCCCGGGCTGCGTGAGCGCCTTCAGCTCCTCCGGCGCGGCGATGGCCGCCTGGACCTCGGGGTGGGTCGCGATCCACCAGCCGATCAGCACGCCGAGCAGTGTGGAGAGCAGCGCCGTCGGTATCCACCAGCGGCGGCTGCGGTAGACGGCGGCCGGGAAGCCCTCGGTGAAGAAACGGGCCGCGTCGCGCCAGCTCGCGCGGCGGGTGCCGGTCACGGTCGCCCGGGCCCGTGCCACGAGCTGGGTGAGCCGGCCCGTCAGCATGGGGTCGGGGGTGCTGGACTGGACGAGGGAGAGGTGCGTGGCGGTCCGCTGGTAGAGCGAGACGAGCTCATCGGCTTCGGCGCCGGTCAGCCGGCGACCGCGGCCCAGCAGCTGTTCGAGGCGGTCCCATTCCGCCCGGTGGGCCGTCACGAAGACGTCGAGATCCATGCGGTTGCCGCTCCCCCTGCCCCTGGCCCCTGCTGCCGGCCGTGCTTCGGCGCTACTTCTTCCGTGGTCAGCTTGGCAGACTGGGTGACCGAGGGGTGGGTCCGGGCGCGGGAAGGGTGTGCAGCGGTGAGCGATCTGGTGACGGGGGACGCGGTCGTCCTGGGGCTGAGGCCCGCGCGGCTGCCGAGCCGGGCGCTGGCCTTCGTCCTCGACCTGTTCGTATACCTCACCGGCTACCTGCTGATCTCGATCGGGCTGGCCTTCGCCACCGCCTCCCTGGACGAGGCCGCGCAGGCCGCGGTCGCGGTGGCGTGCTTCCTGCTGGTGCTCGTCGGCGTACCGATCGCCGTGGAGACGCTCAGCCACGGGCGGTCGCTCGGCAAGCTGGCCTGCGGGCTGCGGGTGGTCCGGGACGACGGCGGGCCGATACGGTTCCGGCACGCGCTGGTCCGCGGGGCCATGGGGGTCGTGGAGCTGCTGCTCACCTTCGGGTGCGTGGCCTGCATCGCCTCGCTGGTGTCGGCACGGGGGCGGCGGCTCGGGGACGTGTTCGGGGGGACGCTGGTCATACGGGAGCGGGTGCCGGGGGCGCAGGTGATGCCGGTTCCGGCACCGCCGCCGTGGCTGGCGGGGCGGTTCACGGGGCTGGACCTGTCGGCGGTGCCGGAGGGGCTGTGGCTGGCGGTGCGCCAGTACCTGACCCGGATGAACCAGCTGGACCCGCAGGTGGGCGCCGCGATGGCGGCGAAGCTGGCGGACGACCTGGTGGCCCGTACGGGGGCGCCGGCGCCGGCCGGGGTGCCGGCGGCCGCGTTCCTGATGGCGGTGGTGCACGAGCGGCAGTCGCGGGACGCGGCCCGGGCGTTCGCTGCGGGGCCGGGCATGCCGGGCGCCCTCCCGGGCGGAGCCGTGGCGGCGGCCGGTGCGTACGCGCCGCCCGGGGCGGCGCCCGCGGGGCACATGCCCGCGCCCGCCCCGGCCCTCGCTCCCGAACCCGCGCCTGCGCCCGGGCCGACGCCCGCGCCCGCGGTGCCGTCCGGCGGCGAGCCGGTGCGGAAGACGGGGTTCGCGCCGCCCGCGTAGGGCTGCCGCTGTCGGTGGGGCCGCCTACGCTGCCGCCATGTCAGTCAACATCGATCTTGCATTCGACGTCACCGGCGTCGCCGACGAGCCCCAGGCCTGGGCGGTCGTCCGGGCCCTGACGCAGCTGATGTACGAGGAGAGCATCGAGAACCAGGTCACCCTCGGCGTGGCCGTGGACGACGACGGCGCGCACTTCGTCTCCGGGGAGTCGGACTTCCCGCTGTGCGTCTCGCGCTCCTACCTCTGGCGGCCGGCGTTCGAGAAGTCCTTTGCGGCGACGGTCGCCGAGGTGGCGCCGGATGCGAAGCCCGTGGTCCGGTGGGGGTTCCCGGACGAGGAGTCCTGACCGGAGCAGCGCGCACCGCCGGCGCGGTCAGGCCTCCGGCAGGAACACCGACGGGGGGCTCTCCAGGTGTTCGAGCTCGATGCCCGGGGCCGACAGGACCACGTCACCTGCCAGGTGGACCGTGTGGACCTCGCCCGTGTCCAGGGCGGTGACCCGGTACTCGTCCACGACGAGCGGCCCGCTGTCCGTCGCGTGCTCCGTACGCCCCACCAGGGCCCAGGCCTGGTCGACGGTGCGGGGCGCCAGCACCGGGTCGGTGAGGGCGACGAGCCGGACCCGGGTGGCGGGCGCGCCCAGCACGGGCCGCAGCAGGCGGGCCGTGGCGACGAGGAAGGCCGGCGAGGTGCCGGTGAAGGCGGCCGCGCGGACGTTGCCCTCGGTGGCCTCGGTGCCGGTGGGGTCGGAGCGGACCCAGGTGACGCCGTCGATGGCGGCGCCCCGGACCTGCCAGCTCGCGGCGTTCACCTCGAGGCGGATGGGGCGGCCGAGTTCGTCGACGGCCAGGTCGAGCGAGCCGCGGTGGCCGCCGTCGGGGCCGGTCAGCTGGGAGACGTAGCGCCAGCCGGAGGGGCCGGGCGCGCAGTGGAAGTGCTCCTCGCCGAGCGGGGTGCCGTCGTGGGGGTCGTGGAGCGAGTAGCGGCCGCGGGGCATGGGCTGGGGGTCCTTGCTGGCTGGCGTGCGGGCATGCCGTGCGTGCGCGTATGCGTACGCGCCCGTGGGGGTGTACGGGGCAGGCCCCCGGCACGGGTGCCGGGGGCCTGCCTCGGTGCTGCGGATCCGCGAGGACGGGCCTGCGGCGGTGGATCAGTAGCGGTAGTGGTCCGGCTTGTACGGGCCCTCGACGTTGACGCCGATGTACGCGGCCTGCTCCGGGCGCAGGGTGGTCAGCTTGACGCCGAGGGCGTCGAGGTGGAGGCGGGCGACCTTCTCGTCCAGGTGCTTGGGCAGCGTGTAGACGTCGATCGGGTACTCCTCGGGCTTGGTGAAGAGCTCGATCTGGGCCAGGGTCTGGTCCGCGAAGGAGTTCGACATCACGAACGAGGGGTGGCCGGTGGCGTTGCCCAGGTTGAGCAGGCGGCCCTCGGACAGCACGATCAGGACCTTGCCGTCGGGGAAGGTCCAGGTGTGGACCTGCGGCTTGACCTCGTCCTTGACGATGCCCTCGACCTTCGCCAGGCCGGCCATGTCGATCTCGTTGTCGAAGTGGCCGATGTTCCCGACGATGGCCTGGTGCTTCATCTTGGCCATGTCGGAGGCCATGATGATGTCCTTGTTGCCGGTCGTGGTGATGAAGATGTCGGCGGTCTCGACGACCTCGTCCAGGGTGGTGACCTGGTAGCCGTCCATCGCGGCCTGCAGGGCGCAGATCGGGTCGATCTCGGTGACGATGACGCGGGCGCCCTGGCCGCGCAGGGACTCGGCGCAGCCCTTGCCGACGTCGCCGTAGCCGCAGACGACCGCGACCTTGCCGCCGATGAGGACGTCGGTGGCGCGGTTGATGCCGTCGATCAGGGAGTGGCGGCAGCCGTACTTGTTGTCGAACTTCGACTTGGTGACGGCGTCGTTCACGTTGATCGCCGGGAAGAGCAGGTTGCCCTCGGCCATCATCTCGTAGAGGCGGTGGACGCCGGTCGTGGTCTCCTCGGTCACGCCGCGGATCTCGGACGCGAGCTGGGTCCACTTCTGCGGGTTCTCGGCGAGGGTGCGGTTCAGCAGCGTCAGGATGTGGCCGTACTCCTCGGAGTCCGCCGTCGACGGGTCCGGGGCCTCGCCGGCCTTCTCGAACTCGACGCCCTTGTGGACGAGGAGGGTGGCGTCACCACCATCGTCGAGGATCATGTTCGGGCCGCCGGTGGGGGTGTTCGGCCAGGTCAGCGCCTGCTCCGTGCACCACCAGTACTCCTCCAGCGTCTCGCCCTTCCAGGCGAAGACGGGGACGCCCTGCGGGTTCTCCGGGGTGCCGTTCGGGCCGACGGCGATGGCGGCGGCCGCGTGGTCCTGGGTGGAGAAGATGTTGCAGGAGGCCCAGCGGACCTCGGCGCCGAGGGCGACCAGGGTCTCGATCAGGACGGCCGTCTGCACGGTCATGTGCAGGGAGCCGGTGATGCGGGCGCCGGCCAGCGGCTGCGCCTGCGCGTACTCGCGGCGGATCGACATCAGACCCGGCATCTCGTGCTCGGCCAGGGTGATCTCCTTGCGGCCGAAGGCGGCAAGGGAAAGGTCTGCGACCTTGAAGTCCATGGGTGCTGCTCCTCATGGTTCGAGAGGTGGGTACGGCTGAGCCGCGCATCGCCGGGGGCGGTGCACCGGGCACTCAGTCCGTCGGGGGCCCTCTCTCCCCTCGGCCGGTCGTGAGGACCGCCCGACCGCCATCAGCAGCGACGCCTGACACTGCTGTCGAATCTACACCGATCAACGGTGCGGGCCCCAGGGGGTCGGGCAAAGAGGCCCGGTGCGCTCCGGACCCGGCGGGCGGGCGGAGATGCGGGGATCCGGGTCCGGGTTCCGTACGCTTCCGGCCACCACACATATGCGGAAGGGCGGATTCATGGGGCGCGGGCAGGGGCGGGGACTGGGGATCTGGGCGAGGGTGCTGCTGGCGGTGGGGACGGTGATGGTCGCGGTGCCTGCGGTGTGGGCGCTCGCGGTGAACCAGCAGGCGGTCCGGGGGTACTCGGTGCCCTCGGAGAGCATGTATCCGGCGTACCGGCCCGGGGACATCGCCTACTTCGCGCTGGGCGACGCCGCGGAACTGGGCGTCCGGCGCGGGGACGTGGTGCTCTTCGACGCCCCCGGGTGGCGGTTGGGAGGCCCGGGGATCAAGCGTGTGGTGGCGCTCGGGGGTGACCGGATCTCGTACCGCGCGGGTGATGCGGCGCTCCTGCTCAACGGGAAGCCGGTGGAGGAGCCGTACCTGAAGGACCGGCGGCTGCCGGCGGCCGTCTCCTTCGAGGTCACGGTGCCGGAGGGGCGGATGTTCCTGATGGGGGACAACCGCGGGAACTCGCTCGACTCGGCGTTCCGCACCGGCGACCCCGGCCACGGCTCCCTGCCGCTGTCGGCGGTGACCGGCAAGGCCGTGGAGCGGCCGACGGCGCTGATCGTGGCCGGGGGCGTCATGTTCGCCGGTTTCGCCGTCCTCCTCGTCGGCGGCGGTCTCGGGACCGGCGCGTGGGTGGTCCGGCGGCGGGCGCGGCGGCGCCGGGCGGCGGTACCGGAGCCGGAGCCGCGGTTCCCGTTGGCTCCGACGCCCTGACCCGGGGCCCGTGTCCAGGGACGCCGAAGCCCCCGCAGCGCGTGCTGCGGGGGCTTCGGCGTGAAGGCCGAGCCGTGGCCCCCTCGGCCATGGGGGCCTGCGTCAGTGGGCGCCCGGGCCGCCCGGGGTGGCGGCCGGGTCGCTGCCCGCGGCCGCCGCCTCCGCGTTGTAGATGTCCGGCTCCAGGTAGATCACGCGGGCGATCGGGACCGCCTCGCGGATGCGGGCCTCGGCCGCGTCGATCGCCGCGGCGACCGTCGCCGCCGAGTCCTCGTGCCGGACGGCGATCTTGGCGGCGACGAGGAGCTCCTCGGGCCCCAGGTGCAGGGTCCGCATGTGGATGAGGCGGGTGACGGTCTCCCCGTCGACGACCGCGGCCTCGATCTTCTCGATCTCCTCCAGGCCCGCGGCCTCGCCGAGCAGCAGGGACTTGGTCTCCACGGCCAGGACGACCGCGATCAGGATGAGCAGGGCGCCGATGGCAAGGGTGCCGATGCCGTCCCAGACACCGTCGCCGGTCAGCAGGGCGAGGCCGACGCCGCCCAGGGCGAGCACGAGGCCGACGAGTGCGCCGAGGTCCTCCAGGAGGACGACCGGCAGCTCGGGGGCCTTCGCCCGCTTGACGAACTGGCTCCAGCTGAGGCTGCCGCGGAGCTCGTTCGACTCCTTGATCGCCGTACGGAAGGAGAAGCTCTCCGCGATGATCGCGAAGACCAGGACGCCGATCGGCCACCACCAGTCCTCGATCGGATGCGGGTGCTTGATCTTCTCGTAGCCCTCGTAGAGGGCGAACATGCCGCCGACCGAGAACAGGATGATGGAGACCAGGAACGCGTAGATGTAGCGCTCGCGCCCGTACCCGAAGGGGTGTTGCGGTGTCGCCTCGCGCTGGGCCCTCTTCCCGCCGAGCAGCAGCAGGCCCTGGTTTCCGGAGTCCGCCAGCGAGTGGACGCTCTCCGCGAGCATCGACGACGAGCCGCTGAAGACGAAGGCCACGAACTTGGCTGCCGCGATGGCGAGGTTGGCGGCGAGTGCCGCCACGATCGCCCTGGTTCCGCCCGACGCACTCATGGGTGCCTGATGTCCCTTCCTCGGTACGGCGCCCCGGCCGGGGCGCCGCGCTACGGCCGCACATTCTTGCAGCCGCCGCGACGGGCTCCGCTCCGGTGGGCCGGCGTCAGAGGACGACGGTGGCGCGGAAGATGGTGCCCGTCCCGGACAGTTCGGTCTGCTCGCCGGCCGGTACGAACACCGATTCGCCGGGGGCGAGCGTCAGTTCGCCGGCCTTCGGGCGGCCCGCCGTGCACAGCAGGATCTGCGGGGCGCCGGAGGGCAGGGTGCGGGGCGCGGCGCCGGGGGCGAGGGTGAAGCGGGAGAGCCGGAACTCGTCGATGGGAGTGTCGTAGACCTCCTCGCCGTTGCCCTCGGGGCGCAGCACTGCCGGGTCGCCGGGTTCGAAGCGGACGATCCGCAGGAGTTCGGGCACGTCCACGTGCTTGGGGGTGAGTCCGGCGCGCAGCACGTTGTCGGAGTTGGCGAGCAGTTCGACGCCGAGGCCGTCGAGGTAGGCGTGGGGGACGCCCGCGCCGAGGAACATCGCCTCGCCGGGCTGGAGTCGGACGTGGTTGAGCAGCATGGCGGCGATCACGCCCGGGTCGCCGGGGTGGTGGTGCACGAGGGTGGCGTACGGGGTGTACGGGCCTGCGAGCCGTTCGGCGGCCGCCGCGGCCTCGGCGACGGAGTGGGCCATCTCGGCGCGGTCGGCGGTCAGTACGGCGGTGAGCATCTCGCGCAGGGCCGCCTCCTCGGGGTGGGCCCGGAGCAGGTCCACGTACGGCTTGAGGGAGTTGACCTCGAGGCCGGCGAGGAGCCGGGCGGCCTCCAGGGGCGGGCGGAACCCGCACAGCCCCTCGAAGGGGGTGAGCGCGCAGAGCATCTCGGGCTTGTGGTTGGGGTCCTTGTAGTTGCGGTGGGCGGCGTCGACCGGGATGCCGCGGCGCTCCTCCTCGGCGTAGCCGGCGCGGGCCTGGTCCAGGTCGGGGTGGACCTGGAGGGAGAGCGGGGCGCCGGCGGCGAGGATCTTGAAGAGGAAGGGCAGGCGGGGGCCGAACTTGGCGACGGCGGCGGCGCCGAGCTCGCGCTCGGGGTCGGCGGCGATGACGTCCGCGAGGGTGGTTTCGCCGGCGCCGCGGTCGACGCGGGAGGGCGCGCCGGGGTGGGCGCCCATCCACAGTTCGGCCTGCGGCTCTCCGGTGGGCTCGACGCCGAGGAGCCCGGGGATCGCGGTGGTCGATCCCCAGGCGTAGGGGCGGATCGTGTTCGTCAGGCGGTCCATCTTCGTCCGTCTTCCTGGATGAAGGGCCGGCACGGGACCGTGCTCAGCCGTGTCCCCGGGTGGCCGCCAGCGCGAGGTAGGCCGTGGCGAAGTCCGTGACGGCGAGGAGTTCGGCGAGCTGTTCGAGCTCGCCGCCTTCCTCGGGTTCGAGCTCGCTGATGGCCGTGTCGTGGCTGAGGGCGAGTTCGCGTGCGGCCGGGGCGGCGGACAGCCCGGCCGTGGGCCGGTCGCGCAGCAGGACGACGCGGGCGCGGAGGGCTTGTGGCTCCTCGACCCGGTCGCGGAAGAAGTCCTCGGGGTCGGCACCGGCCGCGAACGCTCCGGCGAGCAGCACGCCGTGGGCGGGCAGGGCCTCGGGGAGGTCGGCGGCGAGGGCGGGGCGGCCGGCGAGCTCGGCGAGGGTGGCGGCGAAGCGGCGGCCGGCCGGGCCGGCGCCGGCGCCCTCGCTCCAGATGAGCGGGAGGGAGTCGGCGAGCTCGGCGGCGAGGGTCTTGGCGGGGTTGGAGTAGGTGGCGATGGCCGGGCCGCAGCGTTCGGCGGTGCGGTCGAGGCGGTCGGCGACGTGCTGGAGGGTCTCGGGGGCGGCGGTGATCAGGCCGACCTTGCCGAGGAGCAGCAGGAGGGGGGTGAGCAGGGCCCACAGGGCGCCGGGGCCGGCGGCGGCGGACTCGTCGTACTCCTGGTACGGGGCCTTGGCCATGGGGACGAGGAGGCCGTGGGCGGCGTCGACGGCCTCGCTGAGCGGGGAGCGCTCGGGGGCGACGGCGACGACGGTGCAGCCGCGCCGGTAGGCCTGCTCGGCGAGGACGGCGAGGCCGGGCTCGGTGCCGTCGGTGGTGGTGACGAGCAGCAGGTCGACGGGGCCGGCCCAGCCGGGCAGGGTCCAGCGCAGGGCGCCGGGCGCGTGGGCGACGCCGGTGGGGTGCAGCCGGGTGACGGGGGCGGAGGCTCCGGCGAGGGCGCCGAGCAGGTCGGCCACGCCGGTGGCGGCGGTGCCGGGGCCGGCGATGAGTACGGCGCGCGGCCGGCCGTCGGGCCGCAGGTCGGCCAGGCCGGCCTCGGTGGCGTGCCGGGCCGCGGTGCGGACTCTGGCCCCCGCCTCGGCTGCTCCGCGGAGCAGCCCGCGGCGGTCGGCGCGGGCGAGCTCCTCCGGTGCGTCGAGGAGCGACTCGTCGAGCATGGCGGCCTCCGGCTGGTTCAGAAGGGCGGGCGACTCGGTTGCTCGGGCGCCCGGCGCTGCGGCGGGCGCCCTGTGCGTCGTACGGCTGGGCGTACTCAGGCGGGGCGGCGGGCCTCGTCCACGAGGAGGACCGGAATGCCGTCGCGGACCGGGTAGGCGAGGCCGCAGTCCCGGCCGGTGCAGATCAGCTCGGGAGCCGTCTCGTCGGCCGACTTGTCCTCCAGGGACGAGTGGCAGGCGGGGCAGGCGAGGATCTCCAGAAGGCCGGCTTCGAGCGGCATGGGGCGCTTCCCTTCGAACATGCGGATTGGGCGAGGTCAGCGTACCGGGGGGGGGGGGGGGGGGGGGGGGGGGGGGGGGGGGGGGGGGGGGGGGGGGGGGGGGGGGGGGGGGGGGGGGGGGGGGAGGGGGAGGGGGGGGGAGGGGGGGGGGGCGGCGCACATCCACCCCCAGCCC
>NZ_JBWKDK010000101.1:0-10574 GCF_056436005.1 Streptomyces sp. NPDC043854 | reverse complement strand
TGCGCGCTGTTGTCAGGTGGGCTCGGCGCTGCGCGCCTCGCGGCCGCTGCCCGCCCGCGCGCTTCGCGCGCGAAACGGCGCGGCGGGTCGGCCGACCGCGAGCGCTGCGCGCTTGTGCTCTTCCGATCTCCCGCGGAGCGGGTCCAACAGCGCTGCGCGCTGTTGTCAGGTGGGCTCGGCGCTGCGCGCCTCGCGGCCGCTGCCCGCCCGCGCGCTTCGCGCGCGAACCGGCGCGGCGGGTCGGCCGACCGCGAGCGCTGCGCGCCCGCGTTCTTCCGACCGAGCAACCCTGTATTCCCTAGGAGCCCGGCTGTTTTGGGTGACACCCCCCTGGGGAAAACCACCGTTTCCGCAGGTCAGAGGGTGTAACCCACGTGTGGACGGGTGTAACCCATCCTTGTGGATCTGGGGTGCCGTTTCTGGGGATAACCGGACGTTTTCGCAGGTCAGATGGGGGATCGGACCCCGGCTGTTTTGGGTGACACCCAACTTGCCCATGTATGCCCTAATTTGCCTGCCACTCTGGCCGTGAATCCGCCCTGAAGCGCACATCGGGGGGCCGGGGTGGGGCCCGTTTCTGGGGATAACTGGACGTTTTCGCAGGTCAGGGGGTGTAACCCACCCCGGCTGTTTTGGGTCACACCCAACCCGAGTCGCTGAGTGGCCGTCTGAGCGCCTTTCAGGGCATGGGGTGGCCCCGTCATCCGGGGAGTGGATGCGGGGCCGGTAGAGGGGCTCTGAGGGGGTCTCAGACGTACAGGTCCTGTCCGACCCGCAGGGTCTCCCCTGTGAGCCGCATGGACTGGAGCCGTTTGGCGATGGCGTCCTCCGCCACGTCGACGGAGATGCCGGCCGCTTCCCGGCGGCGGCAGTCCGCGCAGTGCGTGATGTGCACGGGGGCGCTGATCGGGAGCCCGCAGCCGCCCGCGCAATCGCGGACCACCGGGGTCTGGTCGTACGCCTCTTGAGCCGTCGCCACATAGCCAGTCAGGGGCGCGCGTTGGTCGAGCCGCCACCGGATCAGGCCGAACGCATGGCCCTTGACGGTCTCCGCGTGATCGGTCGAGTAGGTCATGGCGGCCAGGACCGCGGCGGGCGGGTAGCCGATGTGCAGGCGCGGGATCACCAGCAGCTCGGCCGCGCCGGTGCGCTCGCGGGCGGTCATCTTGGCCGTGATGAGCGGGGCCTGGGCGAGGACGTCGAGCGCGATGTTCCGCAGCGCCCGGTACTCCTCCTTGGTGTACAGGTCGACCAGGGCGCCGTCGCGCTTCTTGCCGTCGAGGAACACCCACCGGAGACCACCGCGGCCCCCGGTCTCCGCCAGCCGCTCCCCGCGCAGGAACGGCGCCTCCTGGTGGTGGTGGGCGTGGGGCCGGCGGCCGGTCAGGGCGGCGATGTGCTCGCGGGTGGGGCGTTCCGTGAGGCCGATCGCTCTGGCGATCTCCGCCTCGGTGAGCTGGACGAACCAGTCGTCCCCGGCCTGGGAGGCGAGCACGACCACGATCCGGCCGCAGGTGCGGCAGGACAGAGGGAGGCTGGTCGCCCACTCCAGCGGCGAGCGCCGGTGGGAGGCGGCGGCCGTGGTCGGCGTGGCGGGGCACGGCTCCACCGGCGTCCGGCCGTCCACCTCCAGCCACCCGCACTCGATCAGGTAGCGGACGTGCACCAACGTCTTCTGCCGGGAGATTCCGGCGGCGGCGGCGATGGCCGCGCCGGTGAGCGGCTGGCCGAGGGCGCGGCGCTTGTGCTGGCGGAGAATGGCGTCGATCTTGACGCAGGAACCGCACTCGGTGGGCGGGGCCTGCCTGTGCGCGGGGCGCTTCGGGGTCACTCGTGCGGGCCTTCCTGACCCTTTCGGGGTCGGTTCAGCCGCTGCCGTGTGGTCGGGGGGGAGATTTCTCCCCTACACTCGGCACCGACTTGGTAGTCATCCGAGCCCCGAACCGATGTAGTCCCACAGTTGGTGCTGTGGATCGGCCGGGGTTCTCGGCTTTTCTGGGCTTGATCACCCGTGGTGGGTGTTGTGCAGGCTACTCCTTGATCAGGACACGGCGGCCGTGATCAGTACTCGACGTCCATGTGCGCGACGTCGGTGAACTCCACATCGAGGCCTTCGGCGCGGGTCCCTCCATCGCGGAAGTAGCTGTGGCCGAGGGCGTCGCCGAAGAGCGCTTCGAGCTCTGCCTCGCTGGCTCCGGCGCGGTACGCGGCGAACGCGGCGGCGGAGTGTTCGGGGCTGATGACCTGCGTGATCATCCGTATGCGTCCGTCGTCGGAGGATCCGGCGGCGGCGCGGAAACCGAACCGGGCCCGGGTGGCCACCACGATGCCCTGCCGGGCCGCTTCGCGTTCCGCCTTCTCCTTGACCAGGGGCTGCCAGTCCTTGCGCACCTCACGTTCGAGGGCTTCGGCGCTGGCTCCCTTGGGGGCGTGGGTGCCCTTGGCCCACCGCTGCACGGTGCGCTGGGACACGCCGAGGCGTGCGGCCACCGCGGCGGTGCTCCCCTTCTCCTTCTTCAGCAGGAAGGAGAGGCGGGTGCTCACCTTGGCGGGGATCGGCCGGGTGGCGGCCGCGTCGCGGGCGCGGGTGAGCGCGTCTCGTATGGCGCCCATCAGTGCCCGCCCCGCATGGCGCGGTAGCACGCCCAGTAGTCGAGCTCCACGCCGTAGGTGGCGCGGGCGTACCGGCGCAGGTCCTCCACGCCGAACCCGCCGGCGGTGGACCGCAGGTCGCGGATCGCCTGCCGCATCACGGCGTCGGTGCTGCCAGTGCTGCTCTTCTTGCCGAACATCTAGTCCTCCTGCGGCGCGTCATCGGATGTGGCGTCGGGGCGCTCGCGGCTGCACAGCGGGCAGCGCATGAGCGCGTCGTCGTTCTCGCCCCCGCAGAATCCGCAGGTCCACCAGGTGGATAAGGCGCTCACGACTCCCCCTTCTTCCTGGCCGGGGCCTTGGCCCGGACCTCGATTCCCTCCTCGGCCAGCCACGCGTACAAGGTCTTGGGGCTGACCCCTGCAAGTGCGCGGATGCGCGAGCGGTTCGCGCCCGTGCGTACGGCGGCGATGGCTGCCTCGCGCAGCTCGCGGTCGAGTTGGGCGATGGTCTCTGTGCGGCGGAGGGATACCTCCGCCACCGCGCGCAGGGCTTCGGCCTGCGCTTCTTCCGGAATGGCTGGCATAGCCAGAGCCTAGCGCAAAAGAATCCACAGGAACAGATTTAGCGTTCCGTGTTGTTCCCAAGGGTGCTTTGCCGTAGAGTTCTTCTCGTAAGGCCAACCGGGAGCAACTACCCGAAAAACCCCGGGCATTCATGTGCAAACCCGCCCAACTGGCTATTCGGGTCGGCTGCCTGATCCGCCCGCCCCGCTTCGGGGCGGGCGGTGAAGGGGAGTCGATCGGCTCCCGTCTCACAACTGAAAACGGCCCTGACCTGGGGTTCCCGCCCCTGGTCAAGGCCTGAGACGTCACCCCTGATGAGAGCAGGAGGTTCCGTCCTGTGACGGATCGTATCGAGGACGCGGCGCACGCCGCGTTGGAGGCCGCGGCGGCGGCGCGGAACGCGGCGTCCGAGGCTGCGATGGCGGCCGCGGAGGCCGCGCGGGTCGCGGTCGAGCGGGCGCAGGCGGCTGTGCAGCAGGGCGGTGCGCGGTGAAGTGGCGCACGGTCAAGAAGACGCTCCTGGTCCCGCATGAGCGGGACGGGGTGGTTCACCAGGTCGCGCGGACGGTGACGGACCGGGTGCCGGTGCTCCCGCGGGACTGGGACGCACTCGCGTTGCGGGCGGTGGCCGGTCTGGTGTTGGCGTTGACGCTGGTGACGGTGGCGTGGTCCACGGTCAGCATCGGCCGGCTGCTGGGCGGTGGGGTGGGGTTCGCTGCGGCGGCCCTGTTCGACATCGCGTGGGCGACGGTGCTGCTGCTGGAGTGGCTGGCCCGGTTCGACCCCGGTAAGCGGCGGTTCGCCCGGGTGACCGGGTGGGTGCTGGTCGGGATCACGATGGGCGCGCTGGCCTGGGAAGGGCTGTTGGCGGGTTCGGTGGCGCTGGCGGTGGTCGGCGCGGTCGTGTCCCTGATCGCGAAGGTCATGTGGCTGGCGGTGTTCAAGTTCATCGACCGGGATCTGTCGCCGGAGGATCGGCAGTGGGTGGCCGCGGAGATCAGCCGCGCGAACGCGCAGCTGGCGGTTGCGGCGGTGCGCAGGCAGGCGGCTCGTGCGGAGGCGCACGCGGCTCTGGAGTTGCTGGCGGCGGAGCGGGAGCGGCAGGCGCTGGCCCCGGTCCGCGACGTCCTGCCGGACGGTCCGGCCGTGCCGGCCGCCGACCCTGCGGGGGCGGAGCGGGCGGTGCTGCGGGCGGAGCGCCCGGCGGTCGAGGCGGTCGTGGTGCCGGTCGAGGCGGAGGCTGTGCCGGTGTCGGCGGAGCGGGACGCGGTCGAGCGTGAGGCGGAGATGCTGGCGCTGTACCGGGCGGTGGAGTCCACCCCCGGCGTGGCGGAGGCGGACCGGGCATGGGCGGCGGATGCGCTGCTGGCGGCCGCCCGGCAGGCGGGCGGTGACCGCCCGGCGGAGGCGCCGTCCCTGGTCACGGCTGCGGCGGCGCCGGAGCCTGCCCCCGGTGGTGAGCCGGTGGACCGGGTGCCGGAGCAGCGGCCGAGGAGCATCGCGGCCGGTGTGGCGGAACTGCGGGCGGCGCGGATCACGGATCCGGCGGTGATGGCGGCGCGGTTGTCCGCGCTGATGGACCGGCCGGTGTCGGTGGACTCCGTCAAGCGGGAGGTCCGCCGGGCGAAGGCGGCCGAGCGGGCCGCCGCGGAGGACGCGGGGACGGGGGCGTACCTGTGATGCGCTCGCTGTCGAGGGTCCCGTTCGGACTGCGTGCGCTGGCGGTGCTGTGGCCGCTGATGGGGATCACCACCGCCGTGCTGCTGGCGGTGGGGCTCCCGGCCCCGGCGGCCGGTGTGGTCGCGGTGGGCGCGGGTCTGGCGGTCGGCTGGCCGTGGGCCGCCCGGGTCGAGCGCGGACGGGGGGCCGAGTGATGTTCGGTCGCCGCAGGTTCGAGGACATGCCGACGCCGGAGGACGAGTACTACGCCCGCCGGGGCGGGGCCCGCGCGAAGAAGTGGGCCGCCACCTCCACGGGGGCCGCGGAGGCTGCCGCGGAGCGTGGCCGGCACTCGGAGGCCAAGGCCAAGGTGGCCCGCTGGCGGAAGGGCGGCCGGTGATGTTCGCGGCCGGGGAGAGGGTGCTGGTCGTCGCGTGTGAGGACGATCCGCGGGCGGTCGGCCGGACGGGCCGGATCGTCGATGAGGTACCGCCGGGCCCGTTGACGGGCGGCCGGTGGACGGTGGCGGGGCTGGGATGGCTCATCGCGCCGGTGCTGTGCCACGGACACGAGCTGAGGAGGACCCGATGACCGCCAACGGACCCGAACCCCGCCAGTACACGGCGTGGGAGATCACGAAGTTGGCCGCGCTGGTGGCCAAGGGGGTCAAGACCGGTCCCACGCCGAAGCTGGACCGCCAGATCGAGGCGGTGAAGGCGGCCGCGGTCGAGCGGGAGCGGGTCGAGGACGCGGCCCGTGCCCAGCTCAAGGCCGAGAAGGAGAAGCGCGAGTTCGACGCGAAGGTCGAGCGCGCGAAGCGCCGGATGCGCTGACCGCGCCGGAAGAAAAGCCCGACTTTGGATCTGCCCCGGGGCCGGCCTTCGGCCCCGGGGCCCACTTTTGGGAGGGACAGAGATGGACCGCAGGGACCTGATCGCACGGCCCGTGGTGTGGGCGCTGGACAACGTCTGGCCGCTGGTTGCGCTGGCGGCCACGGTGATGGTCACGGAGTGGCTGCCCTACCCCGAGGTGAGTTGGTGGACGTCGGCGTGGGCGACGGCGGTGGCGGTGTGCGGGGTGTACGCGGCGGTCGAGGTGGCGCCGGTGCTGGCGACCGCGGCCGGCACTCGGCGGACGCTGGCCGACGCGGCCCGGGAGGCGGCGGACCGGGTGGCCGACTGGGCCGGGTGGGACGAGGACGAGGACGAGGACGGCCGGTGAGTCGGCGCCCGCGCCGGTACCGGCTGCGGCTGGCGGACGTCCCGGCCGAGCCGGTGGCCCCGGTGCCCGGCCAGCTCCCGCTGTGGGACGCGGCCGGGGTGTCCATGGACACGGGGTCAGGGCCGCGTCTGCCTGGGGTTTCGGGCGGGAGTGTCCATGGACTGTCCATGGACACGGGCTCACCGGTGACCGTCACGGCCACCGCCATACCCACCGCCAGCGGACCGTCATGGCACCGCCATGCGGCCGGTTCCGTGGCGGTGCCGTGACGGTGCTGTGGCGGTGGCCATGGCGGTGCGCGTGGCGGTGCCGCCCGACCGCCACGCCGTCCGCCCACGAGTCCGCCACGGGGGCCGCCCTGGGTCCGCCCTGAGGGCGGACGGTGGGCGGACGGTGGGCGGACGGCGTGGCGGACCGCTGGGAGTCCGCTGGCGGACCGCTGGCGGACCGCTGGGGCGGGCCGCCGGACGCTGGCCAGCGGATCGCCAGCGGACCGCCAGCGGACCGCCAGCGGACCGCCAGCGGACCGCCAGCGGTTCGGCAGCGGATCGTCAGCGGGGGTCCGGCGGTCCGCTGGCAGGCACAACGCCCGTGTGACGTAGGTCACTTCGGCGGTATCGCGTCACACGAGGCCCGGTTTTCGGACCTGTAGGAGGTGACGGGCCCCGCAGACCACCCAATTGAGTGATCCGCATCACAGGCTGTCTGAATCAGTCGCCCGGCCGTACTTGGTCCGGGTGGAGGGAGTCGTCCGGCCCGTCCCGCGTCCACAGGGGTGCGGGGCCAGGGTCAGGGCAAATCCCCGGGCCGGGTGTCCGGTTCGGGGCGCACGATCAGCACACGACCGCCCGGCAGCGCTGCCTGCCAGGGACCCGCACTGCCGGGCGGTCCAGCACTGGAGAGGAGACCCCAGGCATGCAGAGCATGACCGAGATGTCCGCGCGGTACGCGGCGAGCGCGCCACCGGGCGCAGACTCCGCCGGGTCGGCCGGATCCGACGGCGGGGCCGGGGAGGCGCTGGCGGACCTGGTGGCCGCGGTCGGCGGGTGGCTGTGGGCGCACCGGCCGACCACGCAGGGCGGTTGGTACACGCTCCTGATCGCCGCCGCGCTGCTGGCCGGGTGGTTCATCCACCTCGGCGACGAACGCCGGACGGAGCAGGGCAAGCAGAAGCGGCCCGGCGCCAACGGGCTCATCGACGCGTTCGGCACCGGCATGGTCATCGGCGTGGGCCGACTCGGCCGACTCACCGGCCGGTTCGTCGGCGGCCGGCCGCTGAAGGGCGACCCCGCCCCCGGGTCGGGGTTCCTGACGATGGGCACGGACACGCCGAAGCCGGGCCCGGTCGTCCCGGTCGCCCAACTCGGCGCGGTGGCGGCCCCCGCCCCGGCCGCGGGGCCCTGGACGGGCCGTGAGCCGTCCCGCGCCATGCTGTGGCTTGGGAAGCGCGTGGCGGCCCTGTTCGGGCGCCTGGACGCCTACCAGGGCCGCGGAGCGCGGGCGCTGGAGACCGTGGCGCACGGCGCGGTCGTCGTGGTCACGTGGGCGGGCCGCGCGTGGCGCCTGGTCCTGGCGGTCGTCGGCGGCGTGGTGTTCGGCGTCCGGGCGGTGGCGCCGGTGGCCGGCACGGTCGTACGGATCGTCCGCTCCTACCGGCGGTGGGCGTGGGCGTCCGTGGCCCTGTTCCGGCTCACGGTGGCCGCGCTGGCCCTGCTGTGGCTGGCCCGGCCCGAAGCGCGCGGCTGGATCGTCCTCGGCCTGTGCGCGCTCCCCCTCGTGGTCATCGCGGCCGCGGTCACCGGACCGCACGGGCTGCGGTGGTGGCGCGGCTACGAACCCGGCTGGGGCGAGATCCACGGCCCCGCCCTGTGGGCCGCCCTGCGGCCCGCCCTGCGGCTGGACGAGACCGAGGTGATGGACGCGTGGCTCGCGCTTCCCCACGACGCGGACGCGCCCGACGCGGCGATCGTGATGCGCCTGCCCTCCACCCTGCTGGGCGCCCCGCAGGACCGAGCCGCGCTCCACCAGCTGCTGCACGCGTGCGTGCCCGGCACCTGGGTCTGCCGGTGGCAGACCATCGGCACCGACCGGCACGTCCGGTGGTGGCAGGAGGACACCCCGGCTGCTGTGGGTCACACCCTCACGGCGGACCGGGAGTACGGGCCGGGCCTGTGGGCCGCCCTGCGGACGCTCCTCGCGGTGCCTGTCTGGGAGCCCCGGGAGGACTGGCTCAGGGTGTCCGGAGACCCCTCGGAGCCCGATGCAGAGATTTCCCTCCGTCTGCCCTCCGGATGGATCGGTGAGCCCCACCAACTCACCCACGTCGTGGGGCTCCGGATGCCGGGCGAGTGGACCATTTCCACGGACCTGACGGGGTTCGGGAATTCGGTGAGTTGGCGCCGAAAGGCCGCGCCTAAACCGCGCCCGGAACTCCCCGAAGAAGTCTCGTGGAAATCCATGGGTGACCCGCGCGTCCTGTACTTCGGGGAGACCCACGACGGCCCCGCCCTTGTCCACACTGGGACGGCAACCCCTCACATCGGCATCTCCGGCGAGACCGGGTCCGGCAAGTCCACCCTTCTCTACATCGCCGTTGCGGTGGCCCGGCAGGCAGGCGAGTTGGTCACCATCATCGACCCCAAGCAAAACTCCATGTCGGAGGCAGACGGAAAGTCCGGCGTCCGCATCCACACGGAGACGTACGAATGCGTGTGGGCCATCGCGGAATTTTTCACGTCCATGATGGCCACCGAGACGCGCAAGCGAAAGGGTTGGAAGCCGAATCCGGACGACGTTGACGCCACACCGATCGGACGACTCCTCATCATCGATGAACTCCCCTCGTTCCGTGAGTTCGTGGCCGCGTGGTGGAAATACATCATCAAGGAGCGTGGATTCCCGCCGGTCCTGGTGTGGTTCCAAATGATCCTGATGCAGGGACGTAGTTCGGACCACCGGGTCGCGGTCGGCACGCACCAATTCAGCCTGGATGTATTCGGGTCCACGATGGCCCGCGATCAGGTCGGCACGAAGATGGTTGTGGGAGAAACCTCGGATCCCTCGTGGGCAGTTGCGTACGGTGCGACCACGCCGCGATTCGAATATGACGAGACCATTCCCGGTCGGGGCGTGATCTCCACAAAGGGCCGCAAGAAGAAGAAGATTGGAGCGGACGGCCGGCCGGAGCGGGTGGAGGAAATCCAATTCGCCTACATCACACCGGAGATCGGCCGGATCCTGGACGCGTGCCCGCCCGCCCCGGCCTGGTTCGACAACGGCGAGATGGCCCCGTGGATCACCGCCGCGGACATCGCGCGGGCCGACTCCGCAGCCGCCGTGGGCGAGTTCCTCACCGGCGACTACAGCAAGGCGCCGCAGGCCCTGACACCTGACACTGACACCGGCGACACGGCGACAGGGGTACCCCGTCCCAGGTCAGAACACGTGTCTGACACGTCAGACGACCCCCTCGTGTCAGCCGCGGGCGGGGCCGGCACGCCCTCCATGGCCGACCTGGTCGAGCGCCTGGTCCAGGAGGACGAGCCCATCGAGGAGCGCTGGACGCTCCGGCAGGCGTGCGAGATCGGCATCGTGCCCAAGGGGTACGGCGCGGCCCGTCAGCAGAAGTCCGACATGGCCAAGCGCGGAATCCCCTTCCCCGCAGGAGAGGTCATCAAGGGCGTCACCTGGTACACCCGAGAAGAACTGGAGAGCGTCTACGGAGCACCTGCCGAGGAAACCGAGGACGCCTAACAGGCGGCCCTGTAAGGCGATTTGACGGCCTGTGGCCCGAGACCCTATGGTCCCGGGCCACAGGACTTTCCGCGACCTACAGGGCGAATGGAGACCCCATGCCGTACTCCTGCTATGACCAGAGCTGCGACTACGCCCCAGACGACTACGAGCACGCCGACCACTGCGTTTACGCGGACGATTTCGGCAGCGATGAAGACGATTTCGAGACCGCCAGATAGAGCCAAATGTGTAAGGGGAACTTGGGCAAGTTCCCCTTACACATTGGGGCGGGGGTGTAAGGGGAACCCGGCCAAGTTCCCCTTACACACTCGGAATTGAAAAAGACCGAAGCAACCCCCGGAAAAGGGGCGGCAATTCAACGCGAGAGAAACTCTTTGCAACGCACAAAAAAGAGCGACACAGAGAATTGCCCGGAAACAGTTGGAACGAATTGACAGGGTAATTACCCGTCAGATAGGCTGAGTTCAGCAACACAGCGTGAGCAACTGAACAGACGGACCGAACCCCCTCCACCCTCGCTGGCCGCCCGCGAAGCGGGCCCCGGGCCGGGAGCGGAGCGACCGGCCCCAGGCCGTGAAACGGCCGCTCAGAGGCCGCAAAGCGGCCGACCCGGCCGAAGGCCGGACCCGCGCCGAAGCGCAGCGCAGGCGCCCGGCCCAAAGGGCCGGCCAAGGGGCGCGCAGCGCCCCGCAATTACTCTCCGCGAAGCGGAGAGTCCCCGTTTCAGAGCGCGCAGCGCTCTGGGACCCGCTCCGCGGGAGATCGGAAGAGCACAAGCCT
>NZ_JBWKDK010000100.1:0-10792 GCF_056436005.1 Streptomyces sp. NPDC043854 | reverse complement strand
CGGCAGCGTGACCAGGACGTCCTTTGCCGTGCGGGCGTCCTCGCCCTGCGCCGCCAGGGCGTTGCTGATCAGGCTCCGGACCTGCAGGACGTAGGTCTGCAGTGTGGTGCGGGCGCTGCGCGGCGGCTCCCCCGCCCACAGCTCCTCGATCAGCGCCGCGACCGGGACCACCTGGTCGGCGTGCAGCGCCAGGAGGGCCAGCACCTGGCGGGGCTTGGGGGCGGTCGGCGTGATGGTGATGCCGTGCTCCCGCACCGCGAGCGGGCCCAAGATCTTGATGTCCACGCCGTACTCCCCTGCCTGGTCCGTGGATTGAGGGTCGGCTTTCGCCTCAGCCAGTAAAAAACAGGCCAGGCGGTTTGTCAAAACAAAACCGGGTGCGCTGTTTGGGTCCAGGGCAGTCCGCGAGGACGTCAATAACCTTTCGAAACCGGGCATTTGGTGCCGCGTTGGCGGATCTGTCGGCGCCCCGAGAACGCAGAGTGCCCCTCCGGAGTCTCCGAGGGGCACTTCGCTGCGGATCCGAGCAGACCGTCAGGTCTGGTTTGCGTGCTCCTGGCTCGCACCCGACACCACCAAGCCGTCGAGCAGCGAGCCCTCGGCGAGCCGGGGGAGCAGCAGCGCCCAGAAGCGGGCCATGGTGTCGCCGGAGAGCCAGTGCGGGTCCCGGCCGCCCAGGACCTCGAAGCCCGCCGCGGCGGCCACCACCGCAGTGGCTACGTCCTGCGCCGAGACGCCGGGAGCCAGCGCGCCCTCGGACTCCGCGGCCGCCATCACCTCCTGCACCCACTCCTGCCAGGTGCCGCGCAGGTCGCAGGTGGGGCCGACGCCCGCTTCGGACCCGCTCAGCTCGAACCCGGCGCGCAGGACGACATCACTCCGGAGGGCCTGGGCGAGGTCGTGGGTCGCGTCGATCAGCCGCTGGAGCGACGAGGCCGCGCGCGGCCCCACGATGCGGTCGAGCCTCCGGCCGGCCTGTTCGACCACCGCGTCCGCGAGGTGCGCCTTGCTCGGGAAGTGGAAGTGGAGCGCACCGCTGCTCACCCCGGCTCGCGTGCTGATGGCGGCGAGCGAGGCCTGTGAAAAGCCGTCGCGGTCGAACATTTCGGCGGCTGCCTCGATCAGAGCATTGCGCGTCCGAACCGCTCGTTCCTGTTTGACCAAGAGGGGCTCCGTCATTCCGCAGGGATGCTGTGTCTGCGAGAGACGGCCCCCGTGCTCGACCTGCGCCTACGCCCCTCACGACGCCCACTGTAACAAACCGCCTAGACGGTTTCTATCCTCTGGCGGGAGTGACCAGTGCCATCATCCAAGGAAAGTCGATGAAATAACGAAAAAATGGACGGGTTCCTCGCCCATATCGGCATGGAACCCGTCCGTTTTCTCCCCGTACAGGGGCCTGCTCACTCGGGACGCAGCACCACCGGCAGCGAGCGGTAGCCATTCAGCAGGAACGTGGGAAGCGGTCCGATCTCGTCCGCGGGCACGGCGAGCGCCATCCCGGGGAAGCGCTCGAACAGCGCGGTGAAGGCCGCCGTGGCCTCAACGACCGCCAGCGGCGCGCCCAGGCACCGGTGCGCCCCGTGCCCGAAGCCCAGACTGTCGCGGCCGGCCCGCAGGAGGTCGAACTCCGCGGCGTCCGGCCCGTACCGCTCCGGATCCCGCCCGCCGGCGGCGAAGGAGACGAGGATCGGCGACCCCTTGGCGATGGTGACCCCGTCCAGGTCGATGTCCTCCACGGCGAAGCGCAGCGGCGAGTAGCTCGCGGGGCTGTGCAGGCGCATGGTCTCGGCGATCACGTCGTCCCAGCCCGCCCGGCCCTCCCGTACGTGCGCCAGCTGCTCGGGGTGGGACAGCAGGGCGCACACGGCATTGGTGATGAGCGCGGCCGTCGTGTCCTGGCCCGCGGCGATGATCAGGAACAGGGTCCCCAGCAGCTCCTCTTCGCTGAGCCGCTCTCCCTCGTCCCTGGCTGCTATCAGAGCGGACGTCAGATCGTCGCCGGGGACCGCCCGCTTGGCCGCCACGAGCTGCGCCAGCAGCCCGAAGGCGGTCACCCGCGCCTGCTCCATCTCCTGCGCGGACACCGTCGTGCTGAAGACGGTGCGCAGGGCCGCGGACAGCTCCTCGCGCTCCGCGCCGGCCCCGACCCCGAACAGCTCGCAGATCACTTCCAGCGGCAGCCGCTCGGCGAACGCGGTGCGCAGGTCGACCGGCTGCCCGGCCGGGACGCCGGACAGGCCGTGGACCAGTTCCCCCGCCATCTCCCGGACCCGTCCGGCCAGGGCGGCGCTGCGCCGGGCGGTGAAGGCCGCGGCGACCAGGCGGCGCAGCCGGCCGTGCTCCGCCCCGTAGGCGAACAGCATGTTCTCGTTCGCCACCCACGGGTACAGCGGCCACTCCTCGGTGATCCGCCCTTCGATGAAGTCCGGCCAGTGGCGCCGGGCGCTCTTCGACACCCGCGGATCGAGCAGCAGCCGCTCCACGTAGTGCTGGCGCACCACGGCCCAGGCCCGCACGCCGCCCGGCAGTTCCACATCCACGGCCGGCCCCTGCCCGCGCAGTCTCGCGGTCTCACCGGCGATGTCCCGACCCGTGACGTCCAGGACGTACGGGTGGCCAGTCCTGCTCATACCCTGAGGTCTCCGTTCGTTGGCTCTCGCGGTGCCGGGGCCCCGCACGCACGCCGAGGAGACGCACACGCCCCTCCCCCCACTTTCGACGAGCAGACCGCGGACCGCCGCTAGTGCACCGCGGCTTCGGCGGCCTGCTCCTCCCGCAGCCTGACGGCCGCGGCGTGTACCCGCTCCGCCCGTTCGGGGGCGAAGTCGAGCCGTACCAGCACGCCCGGCATGGCGATGGCGGTCATGAGGGTCTTCATGAGGTCGGTCACCCGCTCCACCATGTCGGCGTGCCCAGTCATGATCTTCGACAGTATCTGCACACCGGTGAACGCGCCGGTGAACAGCTTGGCCGTGGCCTCGATGTCCACGTGCGGCAGCAGTTCCCCGGCCTCCTTGGCGCGGGTGAGCAGATCGACGTTGTGCGCGTTCCATCCCGCCATCGGGACCCGGCGGTCCAGCCCGTCCTGCAGGGAGCCCTGGTCCACGGTCAGCCGGATGCTGCCGCGGACCAGCGGGTCGCCCTGGCGCAGCAGGTGCGCCAAGAGCAGCGCCTCGTCCACGTCCTGCTGGAGGTAGAGCTCCGGCTTCACCACCGTGGGCATCGCCTCGACCTGCTTGGCCAGGACCTCCTGGGCGAGCTCCTCCTTGGAGGCGAAGTGGAAGTACAGCGCGCCCTTGGTCACGCCGGACCGCTTCAGCACCTCCGAGATCGTCGTGGCCTCGTAGCCCACCTCGTCGAACAGCTCCGCTGCCGCAAGGAGGATCTTCTGCCGCGTGCGGATGGCTCGTTCCTGCTGCGCCATTGCATCCCTCCGTACCGCCCGGCTGAAGGGCAACCGAGAGGGTCCGTGCTGTTGCTGTGTTCATCTGCGTCCCCCGACGGGCGCGGGAGACCGCCCCTGTGGTCAGGGTGACAGTTGCAAGAATAAACCAGGCGACCGGTTTTTCAAGTCCTTGTTGATCAAACCGGTTAGTACGTATTGTTTGGCCCCGCCGCGCCCATGTACTGGTTCGGCTCCAACGGGGGAAGGTTCCGATGTCCGTGCTGATCCTTGAACTTCCTGGGGCAACAAGTGACGAGTCGGGCACAGGTCCCGACCCGGCGCCCCGCAACGCCCTGCGGCTTCCCGCTCAGCGCAAGAGGCAGAACGCAGTGCAGAACGCCATGCAGAACGCCGTGCAGAGGGATGCCGCAGCCGGATCCGCCCCGGGTGAAACCGGCACTGACGGCGGTCCCGCGGGCGCTGTCGCCGACCTCACCCGGCTGCTGTTCGACCGGGACGGCCGCGAGCGGATCCACGGGGACTGGCGCCGACTGCTGGGCAGCGAACCGTTCCGCTACCGCGCCGGCCTCTCCACCACCGAGCGCGCCGCCCTCTCCTACGAGCGCCTGCGCCTCGTCAACAGCGCGGCCGGCAACCCGGAGGCCCTCACCGTCGACGCGCACCGGCTCGCCGGGCTCCACGAGTGGGCCGGCTTCGTCGACGGCGGCCTCTGCACGCTCGCGAGCATTCACTACAACCTATTCATCGGCAGCCTGATCGACCACGACAGCCGTGACCGGGACCTGTCCAGCTACACGAACATGGAGCGCATCGGCACGTTCCTGTGCACCGAGCTGGCCCACGGCAACGACGTCGCCGCGATGGAGACCGTCGCCGCATTCGACCGGGAGGCCGGCGAGTTCGTCCTGCACACCCCCACCCCGGGCGCGCAGAAGTTCATGCCCAACACCAGCCTCATCGGTGGCCCCAAGAGCGCCGTCGTCGCCGCCCGGCTCCTCGTCGACGGCAACGACCACGGCGTTTTCCTCTTCCTCACACCGCTGAGCGACGAGAACGGCCACCTGCCCGGCATCCGCGTCCGCCGACTGCAGGAACGTACCGGCACCCCTGTCGACCACTGCCTCACCGCCTTCGACCACGTCCGCCTGCCCCGCGAGGCGATGCTGGAGTCCGACCACGGGCGACTGACCGGCGACGGCGAACTCATCAGCGACATCGGCAACCGGCGCAAGCGCCTCCTGCGCTCCGTCAGCCGGGTCACCATGGGCAAGCTCTGCATGAGCGCCGGCACCCTCGGCATGGCCCGGGCCGCCCTCGCCATCGCCGTCCGCTACGCGCACCACCGCCAGATCAGCGGCCCGCGGGCCGGGGAGCGGATACCGCTGACCGCGCACCGCACCCACCACAGCCGCCTGCTGCGCTCGCTGGCCACCGCGTACGCCATGACCTTCCTGCACCGCTCTGCCATGGACCGGTTCGCCACACACGACGCGACCGACCGGGAAGAGGTGGAGCGCCTCGTGGCCGTGGCCAAGGGCTGGATCACCTGGCAGGCCCGGGAGATCACCACCGAGAGCCGGGAGCGCTGCGGCGCACAGGGGCTGTTCCCCGTGAACGGCATGTCCGAGCTGCCGCAGAACATCGAAGGCGGCATCACGGCCGAGGGCGACAACCTGGTCATCTGGGTCAAGGCGGCCTCGGAGATGGTCTTCGGCCACGAGGTGGCCGCGCCCCCCGCCCCCGCGCTGCCCCTCGCCGACCGCCGGCTGACCGACCTCGACTTCCTGCGCGAGCTGGTCGCCTGCGTGGAGAAGTCCTGGCAGACGCAGGCGCGCAAGGCGCTGCGGGAGGGGCCGAGCGGCCACCCGGTGGGGCGCTGGAACGAGACGTCCGGCGCCGCGCTGGACATGGTCTCGGCCCATGTCGTCGGCAAGGCGGCCGACGCGTTCCTCGCCGCGGCCGAGCTGGCTGCGGACCCGTTCGCCCGGCAGCTGCTGCGCGACCTGTGCCGGCTGTTCCTGCTGCAGAACCTGCGGCAGCACAGCGGTGAGCTCCTGGCGGAGCAGCGTCTGACGCCCCAGCACGTCCTTGCCATGCACAAGACGAGCGACGCCCTCATCGCCAGGCTCGCCCCGCACATGATGACGCTGGTGGACGCCTTCGACCTGCCCGCCGAGTACCTCGAGGCCCTGCCCATCGCCAATCCCGGCTACCAGGAGCACTACGGCGAGGCGTACCCGGAGGCCGCCGCCTTCTGAGGGGAACGGGGACGAACCCGCCGGTTGCCTCCCGAGGGGAAGGTGGCGGAGTTCGAACGGTCCTGCGGTGGAGCGGCCGGGGGCGGATCCGCGGCGCGGCCGCGGCCGAAGGGGCCGAGCCCCGCGCAGCGACCGAACCGGTGGCCCCGTGCCGTACCGGCTGACCTGCGGTGAGAAGCCGTACAGCGACCGAAGCGACTGAAGGTTCCGGTTCACGACGATCCCTCGGGTCGGGATCCAGCCGTGCCGCAGAACCGCTTGAGCCGCCGACCGCCGGTGGCTTGTTCGGTCGCTGCCCCCGAGGGGCCCGCAGGAGCGGCCCGTCCGGGGCAGCGACCGAAGGCGAGCGACTGAAAGGCTGGTCGGTCGCTTGGGGTCGCTGAAGGAAAAGGCCAGTTCAGAGACGGTCTCGGCGAGTATCAGCGACCGAAGCGACCGAAGGTCCGGGTATATGGGATGCAACGCACGTGTGCGTGCGTGCGCCTGTGCGCCTCATATATGCGGTCGCTGAGTCGCTTGAGTCGCTGATGTGGTAGCCAAATCCATTCTGACCTGCGGTTTCGTCAGCTACGGTGGGAGCGACTGTGGGAGCGACCGGGGGAGCGGCCGAAGGTTTTGGTCGCTGGGGGAGGGGTCGTCGGGTCGCTCGGCTGCCGGGAGAGCCGCCCGGTTGCTGGGGCGGTTGTGACGCAGGATGCTCTCCCCCCGGCCCGGAGCTTCGCTAACGTATGTCCGTCGTTGAGTCGCTTGAGTCGCTGACGGGGGATGGGCATGGCTTCTGAGCTGCGGGATTGGGGCAGCGACTCAGGGCAGCCCGGGTACGGTCCAGGCGCTGTACCGGGTTTGGCCCTGGCCACGGCGCGCTGGTGCGCGAGCAAGGGCTGGCCGGTCCACCCACTCTCCGCGGGCCGCAAGACCCCCGCCGGGAACTGCGAGGCCTGCCGGACGCCCGGGCACACGTACGAGGGGTGTCCCTGCCTGCGGGCCGGTCGCTGGTGCCACGGATTCCGTGCCGCCACCCTCGACTTCGCCCGCATCGAGCAGTGGTGGGGCACGCACCCCGCCCTCGGCGTCGGCGTCTCCTGCGGGCCCGCCGGGCTCGTCGTGATCGACATCGATGCGCACGAGCAGCCCCTGCCCGACCGGGACCGGCTGCTGCCGGGCATCCCCGTCGCCGACGCCGTCGACCTCACGGGACTCGCCAACGGCTTCCACACACTGGGCGTGCTGGCCGCACTGCGGGGCGAACAGAGCCCGGAACACGACGAATCCACCCTGCGCGTGCGCACGCCCTCAGGAGGCCTCCACATCTGGTACCGGGCCCACCCGGGGCACAACTGGCAGTGCTCCTCCGGATCGAGCGCCGGCCGCGCGCTCGCCTGGCAGGTCGACATCCGCGCCCACGGCGGCTACATCGTCGCGCCCGGCACCGTCACAGAGACCGGGGCGTACCGCCCCCTGGGCGCCGTACGGGAGCCCGCACCGCTGCCTGCCTGGCTCGCGCGTGAACTCGACCGCACCGGGCACCTCCCGCCCGCCCATGTGCCCGCACCGCGTCCCCTGCCCTCGCGGGCCAAGCAGGCCGTCATCGCCGCCGGCGGCGGCCGCGGTCCTGCCGAGCGGGCGCTGAGCCGCGTGCTCGCCGAGGTGGCGGCCTGCGCTGCCGTACCCGAGGGAGCCGCTTTCTCCGAGAAGCTCAACCGCGCCGCGTACACCGCGGGCGGGCTCGTCGCCGCCGGGCTGCTGACCGGGGCCGCTGCCGAGGAGGCCCTGCGGGGCGCCGCCGAGGAGGCCAGGCCGGGCCAGGGACGCCGCTGCGGGGCCATCATCCGCAGCGGTCTCAGTGCGGGCTCCCGACACCCGCTGATGCCGGGAAGGCGCCCGTGAACGCCGGTCAGGACAACACCGTCGACGGGCTCGACCGGTTCCCCGCATTCGACGCCCGGGCGGTCGCCGCGCAGATCCTCGCGCAGGCGCCCGCGCCCGCGCCCGTCCGGACGGCCGGCGGCCCCGCCGACCGGGAACCCGCTCCCGCGGACATGCCCGGCGGCGAGGTGACGGCCGACGGACTGCTGCCGGACACCCTCAGCGACCGCGGCAACGCCAAGCTGTTCGTGAAGCTGTACGGTAACGACTACCGGCACGTGCCCGGCCTCGGCTGGTACCGATGGGACAGCACCCGCTGGCAGATCGACGAGGACGACACCGTCCTGTGGGCGGCCGGCGACCTCGCCGAGTCCATCGTCGGCAACGACCCGCGCGGCCTGCACTCCACCCAGGCGCTCACCCAGCACCGCCGCCGGGCCCTGAGCACCAGCGGCATCAACGCCATGCTCGCGCAGGCCAAGTCCGCTCCCGGCATGGTGCTCAACGCCGCCCGCCTGGACGCCGACCCGTACGCCCTGTGCACCCCCGCGGGCATCGTCGACCTGCGCACCGGCGGCATCCGGGCAGCCGAGCCCACCAAGGACTTCCACTCGCGCTCCACCACCGCCGCCCCGCACCGGATGCCCACACCGCGCTGGAACCGCTTCCTGACGGACACATTCGGGGAGGGCCCCGAGGGCGCGGAGATGATCTCGTTCCTGCAGCTGCTGCTCGGCTACTCCGTCACCGGCGACGTCGGGGGGCAGGTCATGCCCTTCCTCTTCGGCTCCGGCAAGAACGGCAAGTCGGTGCTGCTGGACGTGCTGATCAAGCTGCTCGGCGACTACGCCGACGCCGCGCCCCCCGGGTTCCTGATGGCCCGCCCGTACGAGGGCCACCCCACCGACCTCGCCGAACTCCACGGCCGCCGCGTCATCGTGTGCAGCGAGGTCAAGCCGGGCGACCGCTTCGACGAGGCCCGCGTCAAGCTGCTCACCGGCGGCGACCGCATCAAGGCCCGCCGCATGCGGCAGGACTTCTTCAGCTTCGAGCCCACGCACAAGCTGTGGCTGCTCGGCAACCACCGCCCCGAAGTGGGCACCGGCGGCTTCGCCTTCTGGCGGCGCATGCGGCTGATCCCGTTCGAGCGGGTCGTCTCCGACGACCGCAAGATCGACAACCTGGCGGACATCCTGGTCACCGAGGAAGGGCCCGGCATCCTCAACTGGCTCATCGAGGGCGCCCGCCGCTACCTGGGCGGCGACAAGGACCTCACCGGCCCCGAGCGGGTGCGGATCGCGACCACCGCCTACGCCGAGACCGAAGACCACACCGGGCGCTTCCTGGGGGAGTTCTGCTGCCTCGAACCGGACCTGCGGGCGGAGCAGGCCGCCCTCTACGCGGCGTACCGCGGCTGGTGCCAGAATGAGGGGGCTCCGGCGATTTCGTCCCGGGCCTTCGCGGCACGCGTCCGCGAGGTGGTCGGACTGGCGTCACCGAAGGAGATGATCCTGTCCAACCAGCGGAAGTACTACCCGGGCATCGGCCTGCTCGCGCACGAGGAGAGAGCATGAGCGCCCTCATCGGCGAGGACGAGATCAACCACGAGATCGACCTTGTCTGGCTGGAGGACATCAGCCGGCTCGACTACGTCCGCCAGAGCCTGGACCGGCTGCCGACCCGGCGCGGGAAGCCCGCCTACCACCGTGACGGCCGCATGGTCGGCTACGCGCTGCTGGGGCCTGCGGCCAAGCCGTCGCGCTCGTCGGGCACTTTCCGCCGGCGGGTCTTCTGGCTGCTGCCGCACGACCGCGACAGCGAGCCGGACGGCCTGTACGCCACGGGGGCGCCCGCGGAGGCCGTCGACGCGCGGACGCTGGCGCCCGGCAGCAAGGGCCGCAAGACGGAGCGCTCGGAGGGCGGCCCGGTCTCGTCGCGGCTGGAGCTGCTGCCGTGACGGTCCGGCGGCGCGACCACCGCCGTACGGCCGCCCGCCGCCCGGTTACGGCCGCTGCACCGGCCCGGCCTTGGGTAGCAGGATCACCAGCGCCCACATCGTGATGAGTGTGCCGGTGTGCCGACGACGTACCAGAGGCTGCCGGCGAAAGCGGTGCTCACTGCGGGGCCGCGGGCTCCAGCGCTGATGTGGGTGAAGAAGATGACGGTGGTGAGGGCGGTGCCAAGTGCGATGCCCAGGCGCCCGCCCGTGATCAGGGCGAGGGCGAAGGTGAGGGTGTAGGCGGCGGGGATCCACTGCACCGCAGCGCTGGACGCACCGGTGTCCTCCTGGATGGAGGGCAGCGCGGTGTGGACGATCGAAGCGTCGAGCGCGTTCATCAGCTCGGCGATCAGCACCACGACCAAGATGATCGCGGCAGCACGGCCGGCGCCTGTGGGGCGTGGATGGCCGTGGGTACGGGTGTCGGTTGACACACGCGGCCGACGGGGCCGCCGACCACGGAGAGCCACCTCGCGCGCCGGTGCACGTCGGCCGACGGCGCGGCTCGCTCGGCGTCGGTCTCGTCCTCGTCCGGCTCGGATGCGTCCAGGTCGCGCAGCGGGCACAGGTCGCCAGCTACCGGGGTGGAAGCGGTGAAGCTGTAGCGGCCGAGCAGGGCCCGCCGCGGCTGCGTTGCGCAGGGGTGTTCGACAGGGATCCGCCTCAGACAGGCCGCTGAACAAACCGCGGGGACCGTTTTTTGGTAAAGATTCCCCCTGTGTTCTCCCTGTGCAAGGGAAAGCGGCTGTCGCCTCTCCCTCCACTCGTCCACTTGCTTGAAGGCCTCTGACCTGCGGAGTAGTGGGAGATCGCTTGATGCGCCCGTCAGTGCTCGCAAGAAAAAACAGCGCAGCCGGTCCGATATTGACAAACCGTCGGCCCTGTTTTTTACTCCTATCCGCTGCTGCTGATCCACCGACAGGGGAGTACGGCGTGGACATCGATGTACTGGGCGCACTGGTGGTGCGGGAGAACGGACTCTCCATCACGCCGACCGCCCCCAAGCCGCGGCAGGTTCTCGCCCTGCTCGCGCTGCACGCGGACCAGGTCGTCCCGGTCGCGGCGCTGATCGAGGAGCTGTGGGCGGGGGAGCCGCCGCGCAGCGCCCGCACCACCCTCCAGACGTACGTCCTCCAGCTGCGCTCCCTGATCGCCGCCGCCGTGGAGCGGGACGTGCCGGGCGCGGTCGGCGGGGCGGAGGGCGGCGAGGCCGCGCCGGGCCGCCGCACCTGCGCGAAGAACGTCCTGGTGACCCTCCCC
>NZ_JBWKDK010000099.1:3438-10953 GCF_056436005.1 Streptomyces sp. NPDC043854 | reverse complement strand
GCGGAGGCGCCGGCCAGAACAATACGACGGGTCCAAGAACGCTCGAACATCAGAATTCTCCACTCGGTATGGAAAGGGTTTTATGAGCCGCCCTGCGGAGCGGGCCGGGGATTGGATTCCGGCCCGGGCTCTTCCGGGAGTTCCCGGTGGGGCGTACTTCAAATAAACCCTGCGAGCGAAGGCACGTCATGACACTGGAACACGTGCCTTGACGGCAGCGGCCGGCCTTGATAAACATCCGCGCCTCGCCACCGTTCGCGCGCCGGGGCCGCTCCATGCGCAGGCGCTGCTGCCAGAAGCCTGTCTCCTCGCCCGTTCTTGCCCCTGCCCCAAGGGCAAGGGGCATAGTCGCCCCGTGCAAGACGACTTGATCACCATCGGAGAACTCTCGGCCAGGACCCGGCTGAGCCCCAAGGCCCTGCGCCTCTACGGGGAGCGGGGGCTCCTGCCGCCCGCGCGGGTCCACCAGCACACCGGAGCCCGGCACTACGGGGTCGAGCAGGTGGAGCGGGCCCGCAGGATCGCGCTGCTGCGTGCCGCGGGCATGCCCTTGGCCGACATCGCCGCCGTCCTCGCCTCCCCTGCTGACGAGGCGGTGCGGCTGCTCGATGCCTACTGGCGCGCCCAGGAGGCCACCCACTCCGCCCGGCGCGCGATGGCCGCCCACGCGCGCCGGGTTCTCACCGAAGGGACCCAAGGGAACGAAGGGATCCCGCCCATGCCGGAAGACCTGTACGCCATCGCCGAACGCGGCGTGCCGGAGCAGCAGGTGATCAGCGTGCAGCAGCACGTCACCGCCGACGCCCTCCCCCGGTTCCTTGCGGAGGCCTCCGAGTTGCTCTTCGCCCGCCTCCGGGAGGAGGGCGCCGACCTGTGCGGGCCGGTGTTCGCGGTCTACCACGGGCTGGTCGACCAGGACTCCGACGGCCCGGTCGAGGTCTGCGCACCGACCCGCGCCGTCATCGCGCCGGCCGGGCGGATCGGGGTGCGGCTGGAACCGGCCCACCGCGAGGCCTTCCTGCGGATCACCAAGGGCGACGGCGGCTACCCGGCCATGCAGGCCGCCCACCACGCGCTCGCCGAATGGCTCTCCACCCGCGGGTTGCGTTCCAGCGCCTCCGCCCGGGAGGTCTACTACCCCAACTGGGCCACCGCCCGGGAAGAGGACCACGTCGCCGATGTCGCCTGGCCCTTTGGGCCGTAGCTGTGCGCCGCTCCCGTTCGCGCGTCGCCGGGGTCAGCCCGATCGGCGCCCGGCCGCCCGGGGCGGGGAGGGTCCGGTAGCCGGACGGGGTGGACGCCCGGGGTCAACTCCTGTTGGGCGGCGGCGAGTTCCAGCAGCCCGTGCAACTGTGACGGCTGCTCGGGTCGAGGGCGGCGAGCAGGTCGTCCTCGTGGGCCGCGGCCGCGCGGGAGACGGCTCCCGGGGTGCCTGGCTCGTCGGCGCGGTGCTGCGCCGACCGGCAGGGCGGGGGCCATTGTCAGACCCCCGCGAGAGGATCATTCCCATGACGACTCCTACCGCCGTTGAGGCGCTGTTCAGCATGTCCGACCGCACCGCGTACGAGACCGCGCTCCTGCGCCTGCGCGAGGCCTCGCAGGCGTATTACGGCGACGGCGACAGCGCGTTGGACGACGCCTCGTACGACCGGCTCCGGCTGGCCGTCCTCGCCTGGGAGAAGGAGAACCCAGCCGAGGTTTCCGCGGACTCCCCCACCGGCTTGGTCGCCGACGGCGCGGCTCCGACCGGCGACATCGCGCACACCACCCGCCTGCTGAGCCTGGACAACGTCTTCGACGCCGAGGGCCTGGTGGCCTGGGGTGCCTCCGTCCAGCGCCGGCTGGGCCGTGCTCCGGAGGGCGGGTTCACCGTCGAGCCGAAGGTCGACGGCGCGGCCGTGGCCGCCCGGTACCGCGACGGACGCCTCGTCCAGATCATCACCCGCGGCGACGGCAGCCACGGCGAGGACGTCAGCCATGTCATCGGCCAGATCGACGGCCTCCCGGAGCAGTTGGCCGAGGCGGCCACAGTGGAGGTCCGCGGCGAGGTGGCGTTCACGCAGGAGCAGTTCGAGACCGCGAACGAGGTCCGCACCGCGCACGGCGCGCAGGTCTTCGCCAACCCGCGCAACGGTGCGGCGGGCACGCTGCGGGCGAAGGACCGGCCGTACCGGCTCCGGATGACGTTCTGGGCGTACGGTGCGGTGGAGCTGGACGGCGAATCGTTCCTGCCGGCCGAAAGCACGCATGCCGAATCCCTTGCTGCTGTGGCGGCTGTCGGGGTGCAGACCACTGCGGACTCCCCCGCGGGCCTGCACGTCGTCGCCGACCTCGCCGAGGCGCAGCAGCGGGTCGACGCGATCGCGGCCATGCGTGCAGAGCTCCCGGTCGGCATCGACGGCGTGGTCGTCAAGCTCAACGACGCGGCCGAGCAGGAGGCGGCCGGGTTCGGCACGCGGTTCCCGTACTGGGCGATCGCGGTCAAGCTGCCCGCGGTCGAGCGGCAGACGGTGCTGGAGGACGTGGTGTGGGAGGTCGGCCGCACCGGGGTCCTCGCTCCGACCGCGATCCTCGCCCCGGTCGAGATCGACGGCTCCACCGTCACCCGCGCCACCCTGCACAACCCCGCCGACATCCGCCGCCGCGACCTCCACCTCGGCGACACCGTGACGGTGTACAAGGCCGGCGACATCATCCCGCGCGTCCAGGCGGCCGTGGTGCGGCTGCGCCCGGCCGGGGCGGCGCAGGTGCCGCTGCCCGAGGCGTGCCCCCGCTGCGGCGGCGAGATCAACAAGGCCCAGGAGCGGTGGCGTTGCGCGAAGGGCACCTCGTGCGCGCTGCCGGCGCTGATCGAGTACGCCGCCGGGCGCGAGATGCTCGACATCGACGGCCTCGGCAAGACGTACGTGGCGTCCCTGGTCGATTCGGGCGCCGTCACCGACGTCGCCGACCTCTTCGCCCTCACCGTCGACCAGCTCACCGCCGCGTCCGGCAGCGCCAAGCGGGGCGCAAAGCTCGCGGAGCAGATCGCGGCCGCCAAGTCCCGGCCCCTCAGCCGCGTCTTCTGCGCGCTGGGCGTCCTCGGCACGGGGCGCAGCATGTCCCGGCGGATGGCCCGGCACTTCGGCACGATGGACGCGATCCGCCAGGCGGACGCGGCCGCGATGCAGGACGTGGACGGGATCGGCCCGGAGAAGGCACCGGTCATCGTCGAGCAGGTCGCCGCCCTGGCCCCGGTCATCGACAAGCTGATCGCGGCGGGCGTCAACATGACCGAGCCGCAGGAGCCGTCGGCGGCGCAGGGCGCGGGGCCGCTGGACGGCAAGGTCGTCGTGGTCACCGGCAAGATGGCCGGGCCCCTGGACGGGTTCGGCCGGTCCGAGATGAACGCGCTGATCGAGAAGGCCGGCGGGCGCGCGGGCAGCAGCGTCAACTCCAAGACGTCCGTCCTGGTCGCCGCGCCGGCCGCGAGCGGCAAGCCGAGCTCGAAGGCGGTCAAGGCCGCCGAGCTCGGCGTGGAGGTCCTCACGCCGGAGGCCTTCGCCGACCTCGTCGCCGACTACCTGGCCTGACCACCCGGACACCACCGGACACCACCGCGGCCAGGCACCGCTGTCGACGTGTGAAGGGCCGGCACCACCGCACGTCACCGGCCTTCGCCCGGGCCATCTGCGCCACTGAGCCGACGACGGCCCGGGGAGGCATTTCCCCCCGGGCCGTCGTCGGCCGTGGCAGCGCTGCGCGGCGGGTCAGGCGTTCGCGACGGCCTGCAGGGGGTCGAGGGCGGCGGCGCGGCGGGCGGGAAGGGCGGCCGCGGCGGCGCCTACGGCGAGGGAGAGGGCGACGACGAGGGCGAGGGTGCCCCAGGGGAGGGTGAAGGTGTACTGGGGGATGGCGCCGTTGGCCAGGCCGCTGACCTTCCACGCCCCGAACAGGCCGCCGGCCAGGCCCAGCAGGGTGCCGTAGGCGGCGACGGCGAGGGATTCGAGGCGGATCATGCGGCGGATGCCGGCGCGGTCCATGCCGATGGCGCGCAGCACGCCGATCTCCCTGGTGCGTTCGGCGACCGACATGGCGAGCGTGTTGACCATGCCGAGTGCGGAGATGACCACCCCGATGGCGAGCAGTCCGAAGACCATGGTGATCAGATCGCCGGCGACTCCGGCCTGCTCCCGGACGAGCTGGGCGCGGCTGTGGACCTTCAGCAGCGGGCTCTGGTCTACGGCGGCGCGCAGCTGCTTCTCCAGGTCCGCGGAGGCGGCGCCGTCCTTGGTGCGTACGAGGACGCGCTGGACGGAGTCGCGCAGGTGGCCGTTCTGCTGGACGTCGCCGCGCCAGGCGAGGACGTCCTGGGCGGTGGGGTTGTCCTGGTAGATGCCGACGACGGTGTAGGCGCGGTCGCGGACGCCCCGGCCGGGACCGGGGCCGGGGCCGATACTCGCGTCGACCCGGTCGCCGGTGGTGATGCGGTTCTCGCGGGCGAAGCTGCTGGACACTGCGATCCGGCCCGGGCCCAGATCGGTGGCGGAGCCGCTGGTGAAGCGCAGCTTCATCACCTCTCCCACGGTCTTCGGGTCGACGCCGGAGACCTGCCGGGCGAGCGCGCCGGTGGAGAGGGTGGAGTCGGCGACGGCGGAGGCGGTTGCGACGCCGGGGACGGCGGCGAGGCGCTGGAGCGCGGCCGGGTCGACGGCGGTGGTGGTGTTGCGGGTGCTGATGACGTAGTCGGCGCTCAGGCCTGCGGCCGCCTGGGAGTCCAGGGCCCGGCTGGAGGAGTGGTCGATGACGGCCAGTCCGGAGACCAGCGCGGTGCTGATCATCAGGGCGACGGCGGTGGCGGCCGTGCGGCGGGGATCCCGCAGGGCGTTGTCCTTCGCGAGGTCGCCGGCGACGCCGAGGCGGATGGTGAGCCGGCCGAGGAGGCCGATCACCGGGCCCGCGAGCAGCGGGGCCAGCAGGATCAGACCGGTCACGAGGATGCCGCAGCCGAGCAGCGCGGTCCGCAGGTTCGCGTCCGAAGCGTCCTTCGCGTCGCTCAGCGACACCAGCAGGCCGGCGCCGGTGAGGAGTACGGCCGCGCCGGCCGCGCCCCGGAGCCGGGACAGCGCAGCGGTGGGGGGCTGCTCGGCGGTGCGCATCGCCTCGACGGGCGCGATCCCGGCCGCGCGGCGGGACGGCAGCCAGGCGGCGAGGACGGTGACGCCGACGCCGACGGCGAGGGAGGCGAGCACCGGGGCGGGGCCGATCACCAGCGGGCCCTGCGGCAGCAGGTCGTCCGCGGTGCCCAGCAGGCCGGGCAGGACGGCGGCGACGCCCAGTCCGAGGACGAAGCCGAGCAGGGAGGCGACGAGGCCGACCAGGGCCGCCTCGGCGAGCACGGAGCCGACGACCTGGCGGCGGGTCGCGCCGATGGCCCGCAGCAGCGCGACCTCCCGGGAGCGCCGCGTGACGAGCATGGTGAAGGTGTTGATGATGAGGAAGGAGCCGATGAAGAGCGAGACCGCGGCGAAGACCATGGGCAACCGGGAGTGGCTGCGGGTCTTGGTGTCGATGAAGACCTGCTGCTGGTGGGCCTTCGTGCTCGCGGTGGTCGCCTCGGCACGGTCGGCCGGCAGCAGCGTGCCGACGCGCTGGGCGAGGTCCAACGGGTCGGTGCCGGGCACGGCCGACAGGTCGATCCCGGTGTAGCCGCCCGGGGTGGCGAACAGCCGCTGGGCGGTGGCCTTGTCGAACACCGCGAGAGTGCCGCCGGAGGTGACCCGGGTGTCGTCGGTGGAAACGATGCCGACCAGCCGCATCCGCAGGACGGGACCGTCGGTGGCCAGGGTGACGGTGTCGCCCAGGACGTAGGTGCCGGCCGCCGCGGTGCCGCGGTCCAGGGCCACCTCGCCGTCGGTGCGCGGGGCGCGGCCGGCCGTCAGCGGGTGGCGGCTGTCCTTGCCGTCGGGGCCGGGGAGGTAGGCGGCGGCCAGTTTGCCCATCGCGTTGTCAGCGCGCATCGGGGTGCCGTCCTTGGCGGCCAGGGTGACCGAGCCGTCGACGGTCGGGCGGGCCGCGGTGACACCGGGCACGGCGGCCAGTCTGGCCACGAGCGCGTCGTCGAGGACGGTGGTGCGCTCGCCCGCGGGGGTGCCCGGGGGATGTTTCGGGTCCACGGTGACCGCGATGCCGGCGTAGTTCTTCGACAGGGAGGCGCGGTGGGCGGCGGTGGTGGAGTCGGCGAAGACGAGCGAGCCGGAGATGAACGCGACCCCGAGGCAGACCGCGAGGACGGTCATGGTCAGGCGGGTCTTGTGCGCGAGGACGTTGCGCAGGGCTGTTCGCAGCATGGTGGGCTTTCGAAGGGTGTGGGACGGGGGACGACGGGCCGGGGCGACACGCGGCCGATGCGCGGCGCCAGTACGTGGCGCCAGTACGTGGCGCCGGTACGCGATCAGTACGCGGTCAGCGGGCGCGGCCCTGGGCTTCGAACGCGAGCATCCGGTCCAGGACGGCGCCGGAGGTCGGCTCGTGCAGCTCGTCCACCAGGCGGCCGTCGGCGAGGAACACCACGCGGTCGGCATAGGAGGCGGCCGCGGGGTCGTGGGTGACCATCACCACGGTCTGGCCCAGCTCCCGTACCGAGTCGCGCAGGAAGCCGAGGACCTCGGCGCCCGAGCGGGAGTCGAGGTTGCCGGTCGGCTCGTCGGCGAACACGATCTCCGGGCGGGAGACCAGGGCGCGGGCCACGGCGACGCGCTGCTGCTGGCCGCCGGAGAGCTGGGTGGGGCGGTGGGCGAGCCGGCCCGCGAGTCCGACCGTGGCGACGACGGTGTCCAGCCATGCGGCGTCGGGCTGCCGGCCGGCCAGCCGCAGCGGCAGGGTGATGTTCTCCAGAGCGGTGAGGGTGGGAAGGAGGTTGAAGCCCTGGAAGACGAAGCCGACCTTCTCCCGCCGCAGCCGGGTGAGCTGCCGGTCGTTCAGGGCGGACAGCTCGACACCGCCGATCCGGGCCGATCCCGCGGTGACGGGGTCCAGGCCGGCCATGCAGTGCATCAGCGTGGACTTGCCGGAGCCGGAAGGGCCCATGACCGCGGTGAACCTGCCCCGCGCGAAGTCCACGGTCACCGCGTCGAGGGCCGTGACCCGGGTCTCGCCCTTCCCGTACGTCTTGGTCAGGCCGGAGGCGCGGGCGGCCGGCTCGGTGAGCGCTGTGCTGCTGCTGGAGGAAGGGAACGTTTGTGACATGGGTACTCCGCCCTGGCGTGCGACGGCCCGCAAGGAGTTCCGCGGGCCGGGGATGCATCCATCGTCACGGCCCTGAGCTGGGCAAACATCCCTCTGGAGGCGGGAGTTGGCCTCTGCCGAAAGGGCAACGGCAGGCGGATCTCCTCTACCGAAGGGAAGAGGAGCGGGCGGGGGAACTCCGCCTCGGGGGGTCCGGTGGGCGGGGGGGGGGGGGGGGGGGGGGGGAGGGGGGGGGGGGGGGGGGGGGGGGGGGGGGAGGGTGGGGGGGGGGGGGTGGGGCGAGGGGGT
>NZ_JBWKDK010000099.1:0-3428 GCF_056436005.1 Streptomyces sp. NPDC043854 | reverse complement strand
ACCCCACCCCCCCCCCCCCCCCCCTCCCCCCCCCCCCCCCCCCCCCCCCCCCCTGCCCCCCCCCCCCCCCCCCCCCCCCCCCCCCCCCCCCCCCCCCAGGCCGGTCCGGTGGGCCAGCAGCGCCGCCTGCACCCGGCTCGTGGAACCGGTCTTGTCCAGGATGGCGCCCACATGGGTCTTCACCGTGCCGGTCCCGATGCCGAGCCGCGCGGCGATGTCCTGGTTCGACAACCCCTCGCCGAGCATCGCCAGCACCTCCCGCTCCCGGCCGGTGAGCCGGGCGATCCGCTCGTCCGCGGGGGCGTCGCCCGCATCCTCCGGGCCGCCGGCGTGCAGCATGCGGGAGATCACCGCCCCGGTCACGCCCGGGGAGAGCACGGCGTCACCGGCGGCCGCCGCGCGGACCGCGCTGATCAGCTCCTGGGGGCCTTCGTCCTTCAGCAGGAACCCGGCGGCGCCCTCCCGCAGCGCCCGGACGACGTTGTCGTCGTCGCCGAAGGTCGTCAGCATGACCACGCGCGGCGCGGGGTCGAGGGCGAGCAGCGGAGCGATCGCGGTCAGCCCGTCGCACACGGGCATGCGGATGTCCAGCAGTACCACGTCGGGGTGGTGCGCCGCGGCCAGCTCGACGGCCTGCCGTCCATCGCGGGCCTCGGCGACGACGTCGATGCCGTCGGCGTGGCGCAGGATCAGGCGCACGCCGTGCCGGATCATCGTTTCGTCGTCGGCGAGCAGGACACGGATGGGCTGCCTGGGCCGGATGGGCCGGGCGGGCTCGGTCACGGGGTCTCCCAAGGTGCGGCGTCCCGGACCGACGGGACGGTGAAACGGTCGATGGCGATGAGACGCTGTGCGGCGTCGAAGCAGTAGCGGGCGACCCGCAGGGTGCCGGGGCGGGGCTCGGTGCCGCCGTTGAACGGGTAGATGCAGCCCGCAGTGCCAGGGGGGCGTGGCGGCTCGTGGGCGGTGGCCGCGGCCCGAACCGCCGCGTTGTCCAGGACGCCCAGCCCGGCCACGTCCCCGTACGTCATGCCGACGCGGGGCAGCGGGCGCGGCCCGGCATGGTCCTTCCGCGGCGCGGTGGCGTACACGAAGGCGGTCCCGAGGGCCATCAGCACGCTCAGCGCCACGAGCCCCAGGGTGAGCGTCAGTGCCTGCGCCACCCCGGAGTCGGCGTACTCGGCGTACTCGGCGTCCTTGGCGTCTGTGCCGAGGGTGCCGTCCGTGCCGTCCGTGCCGGGTACCTCGTCCGCTCCCCGCGGTACGGCGCCGGGCCGGCTGCGGGCGGGGGCGGCGCCGGGTTCGGCCGGGAAGGCCGCCTCCACCCGGAAGCCACCGGTCGGCAGCGGGCCGGCGTCGAAGGTCCCGCCCAACAGCTCCACCCGCTCCCTGAGCCCCGTGAGCCCGCGGCCGGTGCCCAGGGTCACGGCGGCGCCGGGGGGTACGGAGGGCACGGGGGGTTCGGGCGGGGCGCCGTTGCGGACGGTGACCTGGACCGTTTCGACGCCGTGCACCACCGTCACGGTGACGTGGGCCGCACCGGCGTAGCGGTGCACGTTGGTCAGGGCCTCCCGTACCAGCCGGTGCACCGCGCGCCGCACCGGCGTCGGCCGGGCGTCGAGGTCCGGCCCGGTCCAGTCGAGCCGTACGACGATCCCTCCGTCCCGGGACTCCGCCACCAGGGCTTCGATGTCGGCGCGGGTGCCGGTGGCGTCGGTCAGCGCCTCGGGCCCGGTGTCGCGGCCGAGCGGCCCGAGCACCCCGAGGGCCTGGCGCAGCTCGCGCATCGCGTCCCGGGTGGTCCGCCGCACCAGGACGGCTTCCTCGCGCAGCTCGGGATCGGCCCGCTCCAGGGCCAGCTCCAGCCCGCCCGCATGCAGCGAGATGAGGCTGAGCCGGTGTCCCACCAGATCGTGCATCTCGGCGGCGATACGGGAGCGCTCGTGGATGCGGGCCTCGCTGTCGGCGAGCCGGCGGGCCCGTTCGGCGGCGTCTCCGCGCTCACGCAGCGCTCGTACGAGGCGGCGCTGCTGCCCGTACGAGGTGCCGACCAGGCCGGGGACGATCACGGCGGTCGGGGTGAGGATGAGGCCGAGCGCGAGTCCGTACGGCACCCGTCCCGGGCCGAGCCAGGGCGCGGCCACGGCCGCAGCCACCACGACCAGGGTCGCCGCCGCGGCCGGCAGCCGGGCGCGCCGCCGCGCCGCGGCCGTCCGTCGCGCCACCGTGTACGCGGTCGCCGCCGTGACCGGGCCGACGCAGAACGCCAGGCCCGTCAGCGCGGCGAGCGCGAGGAGCACGGCCGCGGGGAAGCGGCGGCGCAGCGGGAAGAGCGCGGCGGCGACCGCCAGCGCCGGCAGAGGCGGATACGGGCGGGTCAGCAGCTCCAGGCCCGCGACCGCCACCCACACAGCCAGCCCGGCGAGCACCACCCCGGCCGTCTCCCCCGCCGCGCGCACGGCCCCGCCGGAAAACCGCGCGGGCCGACGACCGCGGGCAGGCCGGCTGAACGAACGGGCAGGAGGGCTACACCACACGCTGACCAGTATCGATACCGAAGACGGCGACGGCATGCGCCTCACGGCGGATCCGCGCCTCTGCCAAAAGACAGAGGCGCGGCGTCAGACGGAAGGACGTCCGGCGGAAGGACGTCCGGCAAGGACGTCCGGCGGAGCCACGAACGGGCGCGCCGGTGATCCCGGTGCGGGCTGCCGGTCGTTACGGAGGGGAACAGGAAGGAGATCCGCCATGCCGGCATACGGATCCGCCCAGCAGCCCACGACCGAGCTCGACGCTCGCTACAGTTCCGCGCTCAATCCCCGCCCGGGGGCCGAGGACGTCACCCCCACCGAGTGGGCCGAAGCCCAGCGGCGGTTGGAGGCCGCCGAGGTTTTCTGGGTCTCCACGGTGCGGCCCGACGGCAGACTGCACGTCACGCCCGTGATCGCCGCCTGGCACGGCGGCGTGCTGTACTTCTCCACCGGCCCGGGCGAGCAGAAGGCGAAGAACCTCGCCCATGACGGGCACTGCGCGCTGACCACCGGGGGGAACTCGCTCACCGAAGGGCTCGACCTCGTGGTCGAGGGCAAGGCGCATCCGATTGCCGACCCGGCAGTACTGGAGGAGGTGATCGCGGCGTACGAGGCGAAGTACGGGCCGCACATCACCTCGCCCGAGGGCACCTTCCACGGCATCGGGGACGCGTTCCGGCAAGGGAAGGCGATGGTGTTCGCGGTGGCCCCGACCACCGCGTACGGCTTCGGCCGCGACCGCGGGGTGTACACGCATACGCGGTGGACGTTCTGAGCAACGGCACGCCGTACGGGCTGCCCCGGGGGGGGGGGGGGGGGGGGGGGGGGGGGGGGGGGAGGGAGGGGGGGGGGGGGGGGCGGGGGGGGGGGGGGGGGGGGGGGGGAAAAAAACCACAA
>NZ_JBWKDK010000098.1:0-11271 GCF_056436005.1 Streptomyces sp. NPDC043854 | reverse complement strand
TCTTCACGCCCCGCATCTCAACATGGACATGCCCACGAGGCGGTCCGGACCGCGATCAGTACCACGATCGAGCGATCACGAACCGAGGAAGATCGGACTTAACGCCCACTTAAGTCGCTCCGGTACAGCTTGCGTTCACTCACCCCGCCACACCAACAGATCACCGGCTGCGGACCAGCAGATTCCGCCCCCACTCACGGCATCAGGTAACAACAGAACCACTCAAAGACTCACGAACCACCCTGTGATGTCCTTGTGGCCGGACACCTGACTTCGAGGACGAACGATCGCCGGCACCGTGCTGGTCGGAGATCGCCGATTCCGCATCGTCCGCCCCCTGGTCACTACCTCGAATGCCATGGTGGAGATCGCTGAAATCGAAGGCCGCCGGGAAGTCTGGCGGCTGCCCACCAGCCAGCTCCAAGCCGGGTACGACGAGACGTTCCGTGACTGGTGGCGCGATGTACTGAAGCTGCCCCGACTCCGCGTGCCGCGCGCCCCCAACGACGACAGGAGCCCCCTGGTTCCCGTCACCATCAGCGACTACTTCATGTACTGCGTCCTTAGGCAGAAGGAGATCGACTCCTCCGTCTTCGGAACCCCGGACAACTACTCCAAGGACATCAAGCGGAAGTACGTCTTCGAGATCCTCTACGGTCTGTACGACCCCGAGGCAGCCGGCCTACGCGACCGTCTGCGTGAAGTCACCACAGAACTGGCAGCCCTCACCGCAGATGCGAACACCCTGGAACGGATCCTCCTGAGCACCGCCTTCGCCTCCCGTGCCCAGCTGGAAGTCGAGCGACAGGAGACGGAGCGGGAGCTCACCCAGGCTCGCCAAGCCGACGTCAGCCTTACTGGCAACATCAACCTGACCGGGCCGACCACCGCCGCGCTCCGCGAGCGGATCGCCGAGACGGAAGCAGAGATTGCCCGGATTGCCGGTGCGACCGAGTCCGAAGCCGTCTCCGTCACCAACCTCCGTGAACTCCACGGACAACTCATTGCCCAGAGCCGCCGACTCACCCGCGCCCTGGTTGCCGAGCGACTCCTCAATGACTTCGAGTTCCACACCTGCCCCCGCTGCGGAGCCGGTGTACCGGACAGGGGAGACGAGCACACCTGCCGTCTCTGCCTCCAGGCCCACCCCAACCTTCCGGCGCCGTCCTCCCTGGCCGCGGAACAAGACCGGGTCATCGAGCAGGTCACAGAGACCGAAGAACTCATCGCCCGAAGCACCAACCGCCTTGCTCAGCTCCAGACAGCCCTGGCTACCAGGACCCAGCACCGGACAGACCTTGGTGCTCAACTGGACCGAGCGACTTCCACCTACATCACCGACCAGGCAGACCGCATCCGAAGCGTCGCTGCCCAGCAGGCCCGACTCGAGGAGCACCTCGCCCGCTTGGACGACGGCCTGGCCCTCCACGACCGGCTAGCAGGACAGGCCGAACGGGTTGCGGAACTGGAACGCGAGCAAGAAGTCCTCAACAGTAAAATTGACGCCACCCGCCACAGTAACCAGGCAGTCAGTGAACGCCTGCGGAAACTCGATGACGCCTTCGAAGCCGCCCTCCGCAGCTTCGACGCACCCCGCTTCGACGATCAGCCAGGCTCCTACATCAACAAGAAGACGTACATGGCTGTCGTAGACGGCCGCCCCTTCGCTGTCCTGCAATCGCAAGGTGTTGAGGTGCTGGTGAACGTCGCCCACGTCCTTGCGCACCAACACGTGGCACTCAACGACCCCGACATCCCCTTGCCCAATCTCCTGATTATCGACGGCATCAGCAGCAACGTTGGCCACGAAGGCGTCGACCTTGAACGCCTGCGGAAGATGTACGCCAGCCTCCTGCGCACCGCCACCGAGCACGTCGACCGCCTGCAGATCATCGTCACCGATAACGACTCCCCTCCGATCGACGGCATTCACCGAGCGCTAGAGCTTTCTGACACGGACCGACTGGTACCGGGCATTGACTCCCGCGATGGCGAAGCAGCAGCAGATCACACCCCTCCAGAGGAGGCTCCCGGCGCCTGAGGTGCGGCGGGGCACCGAAGGCCCGAGCTGATCGGGGTCATCACCAGTAAAGGCGAGGCCGGACAGGTTCACCTTGTCCGGCCTCGCTGCTCATCCTTCGGCCTATGTCCAGTGCATCCCGATCACGAACAGCCGCTTCACCCGGTTTGGTGACAGCGTCGAGGCCAGCTGCGCTGGTTGCCGATCCAGGCCCCCAGCCGGAGCTCCCGCTCCTCCTGGTCCTCACTGACGATCCGCTCGACGTGCTTTCTTGGCATCCGCAGGGGTCTCTCACGCTCGTAGAACTGGCGGGGCGGGCTGGTAGTTGACCGCCCACTTGTCGGTCTGCGTACGGTGCTGAGGACTTCTCGTCCTTGGCCGCGGGCTGGATCCCGAAGACCGCTCCGAGTGCCCCACGACCCGACAGTGAGTTCGGCGTTTGCGGCTGGCGGTGGACCTGGTCATCGATCCCGACCTCAGTCGTCACAAGTGCATGGGCGATGCGCACCTACGGCGCCTCGGCGTGGTCACCGGTGCCGAGCGCCGGGCAGTTGAGCTCGCCCGCGCGGCGTGAACGACCGCGCCGCGTCTCAGATTCGCAGCGCACCCATTTTAACATGCATGGTGCTACTCTTATTGGCATCATGCTGCTGAGACTGGACACCACGGACAGCCGCTCTCTTCACGAACAGGTGGCGGGAGCGATTCGGCGCGCCATCGCCGAGGGGGAATGTGGGCCAGGGGACCGGTTGCCTCCGGCTCGGGACCTGTCCCGGGCGTTGGGAGTGAACGCGAACACGGTTCTTCGCGGGCTGCGCGCCCTGCGTGACGAGGGCGTGCTGGAGTTCCGGCGCGGCCGCGGGGTCACTGTTGCCGAGGCCGCCGACCAGCGGTCGCAACTGCTCGAAAGAGCAAGGCGGTTGGTGGCCGACGCGGCGCACCTCGGATACAGCAGGAACGAGCTCATCGAAATGATCAGGGGGCTTTCGTGACCGACCGTACAAAGACGAACGGCGCACGGTGGGGGGCGGTTGTATGGGGGCTCGGGGTGCTGGCTGTCCTGGCCGCGCTTCCCCCCGCGGCAAGTGGACGCCTGCCGGACCGGCTCGCCACGCACTGGGGCAGCGGGTTTCCGGACGGCTCGATGCCCCTGTGGGCGACGGCACTGTTCCCCGCGCTGTGCTGGGCGGTTCTGGCGCTCTCCATCGCCTTCGCCGGTCGGCGCGGGGGATCCCCCTCGGGAGCCTGGGTGGGCGCTTCGCTGCTGTCCGGCGGGGTGTTTCTGGCAGGTGCCCAAGCGTCGATCGTGCGGGCCAACCTGGACCGGACCGACTGGAAGGATGCTGCTTCGGTTGGCGCGGGAGTGGCTGTCACGGCTGTCGTCGCGGTGGCGGCGGGCGTGCTCGGCTGGCTGGCCGGGCGGCGCGCAGCGCTGCCGACTGCACCGAGCCCGCTTGCTGTGGGTGACGTCATGGACATCCCGGCGGGCGAGCACCGGGTCTGGCTCTCCCGCACGTCGAACCCCTGGCTCCACCTCACCGCCGCGGTCACGGGGCTGGTGGCCGCGACCGCCACGGCGGCCGCGGGCGGCCTGATCGCTGTGCAGTGGGCGCTGATCACTCCGTTCGCGGTCGCCTCGCTCGGGGTCCTCGCCTTCTCCTCGGTGCAAGCGCGCGTGACGGAGGCCGGGCTGGAGGTGGCCTTCGGTCCCCTGGGCTGGCCGGCGCGCCGCTGGGCGGCCGGTGACATCGTCGCGGCGCGCGCGGAGAACCGTACGCCGGCGCAGGTCGGCGGCTGGGGCTACCGGCTCAGCGGGCTGGGAACGACCGTCATGCTGCGGTCCGGCGAGTGCCTGGTCATCCATCCCCGCAAGGGCCCCGAGTTCGCCGTGAGTGTCGACGACGCCGAGCGCGGCGCCGCACTCCTCAACGCCCTCTCCGCGAAGCAGCAAACGGGCGCGTGAGCTGGACTTCGCGGCTTTGGGACTTCGCCGCTGGAGCGGCCTGCCGCAGCTCTCGCACCGAACCGAAGCGGTCATCGGCGCCGCCAGAGGCACCCCCACCTGCCCCCAGCTCCTCGTCCTCGGCCGGCACGACACGCAGCCGAGCCGGCTACACCGCGGCCCACGAATCCCTGGACCGGGACCCGAGCACATCGCCTCGGCCCTGGGCCTGAGCGTCGACGAGCCCCGCGCGCTGCTTGCCCGGTTCGGCCGCTGGAGTCCGTACAGTTACTGATCCGGCGGCGTGTGGTCAGGCCGGGTCGGGGTGTGGGCTGGCCGCCGTGTTGCTGGTGGAGCCGCCAGGTGGCGGCGGCTTCGATTTGGGGGCAGATCCAGACCGGTGATCTCGGCGTGCCGCTGGGTGGCCGGGCCCCGTGGGTGTTGTTTGAGCGCCGGGTCGATTTCGGCATTCCAGAGCTCTTCGTTGGTGAATGGGCGTTGATGGTAGCGCTGTTGGAGTTCGGCGAGGTGGTCGGTGCTGCACGCGGTCAAAGGGCGGGGGCTGTCCTGCACGGGGTCGTTCGGGTGAGCGTAGGAGAAGTCCGTGCCAGGTCGTATACGACCAGGCCCGGCGGGATCGCCGTCCGGCAGAGGCTGCAGTCGTTACATGTTGTGGCTGCCCCGGCTGGCAGCACCGCCCTCGACCCCTGGCCGACAGGCCCTGGCGGTCCACCTCCGGTGGCCGGGATCGGCGGGCAAGGACGAGTGTTCCACTGGTCGGCCGGGCCGGTTGGCCGGTTGGCCCGTTGGCGGGTCGGGTCAGGCTCGTTCGGGGGAATCTTCGTGTAGTTGCCGGGGCAGACGCGGGGGTGAGGGCATCGGTGAGGTGCCCTACGCGTCACCGACCCGGGCCGTGAACGCGGCACCGGCAATGATGCGCTCCCGCCTTTTGAACGAGGGAGACTCTCGTGTCGCAGGTCAAGGAATCGATCGATGTCAACGTCCCTGTCCGTACCGTGTACGACCAGTGGACGCAGTTCGAATCGTTCCCGGAGTTCATGTCCGGCATCGAGCGGATCGAGCAGCGCACGGACACGCTCACGCACTGGGTGACGAAGATCGCGGGTGTGGAGCGGGAGTTCGATGCGGAGATCACCGAGCAGGTACCCGACCGCAAGGTTGCCTGGGTGACCATCGGTGAGGGGGCCGAACAGTCGGGTGTGGTGACCTTCGAGCCGCTCGACCCGTCCCATACGCACGTCACGCTGATGATGGACTTCGACCCGGAGGGGATGGCGGAGAACATCGGCGACAAGCTCGGCTTCGTCGACCGGCAGGTCAAGGGCGATCTGAAGCGGTTCAAGCACTTCATCGAAGAGCGTGGTACCGCCACCGGCGAATGGCGCGGCCGGGTCTGACCCTGATCACCGGCCGTGCTCGCATGATCGGCGCTCCGACGCAGGCCGCGAACGTGCCCTGCACAGGGCGGGGTCGTTCGTGGGCGTGTGAGCAGCAAACCGACGGACTTCATGGCCAGGGCCGAGCGGCAGAGGGCGGCGAGGCTCCGGGCCTGGGCGGTGCGGAAGACTGAGGCACGGCCAGGGCTGCGCCGGCACGCTGAAGCGTCCGCCGCCCGGAACCGGGCCAGGGGCCTTCGGCTGCGGCCCCGACTACCGGAGGTGTCGTCAGGCCTGGGCCAGGGCGACGAGTCGCGGGTAGGTGAGCTGTTCCGTCCGCCCGGCTGTGACATGGGTACGGGCCTCGGGGAGGAGTTCCTGCAAGGCGGCGTACCCGGCCGTGCAGGCCGCCTCCTGCCCGCCGGCGTCCGGGGGCGTCCAAAGGATGATCACCTGCTCGGTTCTGCGCGCTCCGTCCGGGGTGGCGAAGGACAGCTCGTGGACGACCAGACGCGCCTCGTCCGCGGGCAGCGCCCGGATCAGCTCTTCGTGGGTCAGATTGGCTTCCACCTCCTGCACCAGGACGGCCGACGGGTCCGCACAGCGGATGATCACGGTGTTGATCTCCCGCGTCTCCCTCACATGCCGCAGGGCCTCCAGACAATCCTCCGAGAAGCGGACCGGGCTGCTCACAAGGCTCTCGTCTCGATCGTGTTTGTCACGCACGTACCAACGGCGGGGGGCCCGATGAGGATGCGGCCCAGTGCAGGGCCGTGCGCCTTCCGCACCCACTCAGACGCGCCGATCATGCTCAGCTTCCCCGGCGTCGGGCCCGCGTCCTGGCCGAGATCGGCGAGGACCGCACCCGCTTCGCCACCGCTGGCGGCCTGGGCATACGCGGGAGCGGCCCCCATCACCCGCGCCTCGGGCAATCGCAGGTACGTCGGCCGCCGGTTCGTGAAGAACAGCCGGCTCAACCACGCCGGATACCTGTGGGCCTTCGCCACCTCAGCCACTCACCTGGAGCCAACGCGCACTACCGGCGTCGACGCGAGGCCGGAGTCTGGCACGCACAAGCTCTCCGGGCACCTGTTCAACCGCATGCTCGGACAACTCCACCACTGCCTCCAGAACCGCGTGTCCTTCTACGAATCCATCGCGTCTCCGCCGCCCGCCGCAGTTGGCTGATCACTCCTGATTACGGGACAGAGCGGTCTCGCAGGAGCCCAACGTGCGCGCCGTGCTGAGCAAGGTGGAGCTGGGTGAAGCCGACGCGGGTCTCGTCTACAAGACCGACTCCGCCAAGTCCGGTGACAAGGTTGTCGCAGTCGACATCCCGGACGAGCAGAACGCCGTGGTTTCCTACCCGGCCGCCACGCTCAAGCAGTCCAAGAACGCTGAGGCCGCGGCTGCGTTCGTGACTTGGCTGAGCACGCCGGAGGCACAGAAGATCCTTCAGGACGCCGGCTTCCAGAAGCCGTAACTCCACGCCTCTCCGATAGGGCCGCCCCCGTAGGGCGGCCCTATCGGCCTATTTGCCCGTCCGGTTGTCTCCTCCGCCGCGCGGGCTTCGCGTGTCCCCGCGCGGGGCCCCCAACTGGTGCCTGCGAGGAGGCTTCTTGCCTCCGGACCTGGCCCGGCAGCCCCGTCTAGGCGCGGGTGGAGCCGACTAATGCGAGGTAGCTGCATCTGCTAGGAAGTTCACGAGAAGTAGCGGTAGATGCGGACTTCCTGGCTAGCTATAGTCCGCATGTGCAATGAGCTGTGGTCATGCTTCGATGTCCCGGAACCAGCGACTCCACCGGTCGTCCTCATCCCGAGACGCGGGCTGTTCGGGCGGCGACGACATCCGGCGGGCGGAGTGTCCCCTGTGCGTTACCCCTGCGCCCCGCTCAGTTTCCATAAGCGCCCCTCGACGCCCGGCTGCCGACACGCGGCTCGCCGGCAACGGACAGCGAGCTACGGGCACGACTGCCGGCCGTACTCACCACGATCCGCTGTATTCGCGTACGTCTGCGAATGACGAACCACCCCGAAAGAGGGAGACCCCCATGAGATTGGCAGGTCTGCGGCGCGCCGGCGCGCAGAAAGCCCTGGTCGTCAGTGCCCTCCTGGTCCTCGTGGCACCTGGGACCGCGTACGCCGACACGGTGGCCGTGACCGTGGAGACGCCCGGCGCCACCTCGGGCCCGGCCTCCGCGTTCTCCGAGATATCGACATCCGCCCACTGCGAGAGCGGGCTGATCTCCGGTGGCGGCATCGACCAGGCCATCGGTACGGGCACCTCCTCCAACGGCAACAAGGTCAACGGCACCTCGCCCAGCCCCGACGGCAGCACCGAGTACACCGGCTCGACCGGCGTCGTCGGCACCGACGTGACCTACTGGCTCGGCATCGGCGGCAGCGGCGGCGCGGTCAACGCCTCCTTCTCCAGCACCCCGTCCGCCATGTGCTTCACCAGCGACCTGATCGACCACACCCAGGTGGTCATGAACAAGACCGCCAGCCCCACCACCAGTGGGACCGTGACCCTCGTCACCGCGACCTGCCCGGCCAACACCCGCCTGATCGGCGGTGGCGCACGCATCACGCCCGCCAGCGTCGGCAGCCTCAAGCCCATCGCCAGCTTCCCCACGTTCAACGACTCCGCGCACAGCTACGGCCAGAAGGCCGCGGCCAACGGCGAGACCAACGATGCGAAGTGGTCCGCCCGGGCGACGTGCGAAGGGCTTCCGGGCGGACTCCGGTCCCCACGCTGCCCCCTCACTCGCCACGGCGCCGGAAGCACGGCCGCAGCCTGGGCTGAACGGCGCAGCCTTTGCGACCGTCGACGGTGTGGCCGATCAGGTGGCGTAGGCGGCGGCGATGGCGATGACCAGCAGCGTGCCAGACCGTGAACGCTTCCCGGCAGGCGCATCCAAGGATCCGTCGGCGAACTGACCGGCAACCCAGTAAGCCAGCGCCACTTTGCGGCCCGACGGCCAGCGGGTGGGTGGAAGAGCAGCCCCAATTCCTCCAATACCTGGTCGAAGAGCGCTGGCGCTTCGGGCTCTTCGTTCCGGAGGAGGCCGGCGAGCATGGCGAGGGCGGGGCTCTCAACCCCGGCAATCAGCGCGTCCAGCCCTGCCTGGATGAGCCGGTCTGACCCGACATGCCTATCGAATGCCCTCTCACGCGCGATGTGGCTGAGCTGTTGAGAGCGTCATCGCGGGTCATCGGAGTCTTCTCGGTTGGTGTCTGGGAGAAGAAGGCTCGCACACCCGCCGACGCTGCTGCACCATGTTCCACGGTGGACTCCACTCTCGGGCGCACCACGATGTCCCGCACCGCACGGGGTGCGCACCATCCGACGATGCGCGGCACTGCCGCCTGCACCCGGTGCGCCGCACCTGCACCGCACGGCCCACGCACCACCAAGTCCCGGGCGGGATCCCGATGATGATGAGTCCTCAGACGCACCTCGCCATAGCTAGACGTGGCCGTGTTGATGTTGGAACAGATTCAGTGATTCTTTGAAACTCTGGGTCGGCTTGCACGGCGGTAACGCGAGACAGAAACTGAAGCTGGGCATTCCGGTCTCGGCACCTTAGCGAGTCAGGCCAAAGGCGCCCCTATTTGCGCGGACGAGCCTATGCCCGGCTGATCATCTGCGATCCCGACCGGCCTGAGCGACCGAAGGGGAATGCAATGCGTTACAGGCGATATTTGGTGGTGTTGGGCACACCCCTCCTCGCATCCCTGGCGATTTCTGGAAGTTTCACGGTGCACGCCTCGGCGTCCACACAGCGGGCAGAAGCCCCGTCGGCGCCGAACGTTTGCAACGCCTGGGAGGAGAACCCCTCCACCTTCTGCCGGGGGTGGCGCAACGGATACACCACTGGCACAGCTGCGGGTAAACGTGACGGAACGGCGTGCCACCCACCCAATCCTCACCCTGGATTGAGGCCTCCGGGGCCAAACGAATACGCAGACGGCTTTTCTGCCATGTACCCAAAGGCCTACAATTTCGCGTACAAAGAGTGGTCCGGGAAGGCGAAGTGCGGCGACACCGCACAATCCGAATACCAGAAGGGCTTTGCTGCGGGCCAGGCAGCGGGCAGCAAACGCACCGACAACTGCCCTGTTCCCGGAAGGCACATTGGGGCGGGCAGGCCCAGCGCGGAATACCAGCGGGGCTTCGCTGCTGGATGGGCCTCGGCGACAACTTGCAAGTGAGCGTCCGGAACCCGGCGAGCGGGGAGCGCCGGCCCTTGCCGACCATACGCAGATGCGCCCAGTCGACCTCAGGTGTGCCCCAGGCAGGTCGTCGACGTGGCCGGCGGAGAAGCGCGGGACGTCGACGGCCCCGGCTTTGCTCGCGCCGAACTGGACGCGTCCCCAGGAGACGGGTGCGATCCATCCCAGGCGGCGCATCCACTCAAAGTCGACCCGGCGTACGCCGAGCCTTGCGGCGGCCTGCTCCGAGCCGAGCGGCGCCTCGCGGTCCAGCAACTCGGCAAGGCCCTCCCGGGCGGCGACCTGGTCGACCTGGTCGGGGTTGAGTAGCCGCTGTCGTACCGAGGGTTCACTTGGCGGTCGACGAGGGTTCCCGGTCGGGTGTCAGTGGCACCACGTATGTTCGGCCACGCCGGTTGTTGATGGAGATGCAGGGGTGCGCGATGGCGTGGGTGGGGAATGCACGGCTGATGGCGGAGCCGGAGGTTGCGGAGTTTCTGGAGTCGGTCTTCGTGCCCGGCACGCGTCTTGGGGTGCGTGCCGACGACCCGCTGACCGCTGTCGAGGTCGTCGAGGTGGAGGAAGTCACCACGATCCGTGTCCCCAGCGGTCGGTTGATAGTCGACTCTCCGTGGTCCGAGGACCAAGGGCGCGAGATCGTGGCCCGCATCTCCCCGGGTACCTACCGCGTCGAGGCGGCTTGGACGGAGTCGCCGTACGAGCATGGCGGCAAGCACTTCGACGGACGGGAATGTGCCGCCACGCGTTTGCGCGTCAGTGACGACCCGGTGGTCGTCTGGGAGGCGGGTGTAGGGGTGAATGACGACATTGGGGATGCGGACGTCGCGGCAGCCGGGTTCCACTCTGACAGCGATGCCACAGGAGCGATTGCCGACGCCGAGGCTTGGGAAGTGCTGACAGCGCCGTTCCACCGCTTCCGACGGGAAACAGCCTCGTGGGGAACGCCTGGCCCCGACCGGGACACCGAGGACCTGTGCGACGGCTGGTTCGAGAAGAGCAGGGACGAGGAGTTGAAGGCAGACCTCATCGCCTTCGACGTTGCCGAAGGATGGTCCCCGGTCTGGATCGGGCGTACTCGGACCGGCACTGTGGCCTCGATCATCGTGCCAGGCCAAATGGCCACGACCCCCCTGGCCTGAGCTTGGCGTTTAGTAGCCGTTGCCGCACCGAGAGGTCCGTCAGCTTGTTGCCTGCCTGGGTTCGGTCCCAGATGGCATCCTGCTGGGCTCGCGCGAGCACGGCGACGGCCTGGACGAGCTCGCTGTCGGGGAGCCGGCGGTGGGCGTCGGCGTCGGTGCGAAGGATGTTGGCCAGCACCAAGGCGTCGAGGCGGTCCGACTTCTTGCTGCGGTAGAGCGGCACCGCCGGTCTGGGCGGTGATCTCGGCTGCCGCTTGCCGGCATGCTTGTGGTTGGCGGTTGGCCACCACCGTCGTGCATCCGGCGGCCGCAAGGCCCAGCGCGCTGGCCCGGCCGAGTCCGGCCGAGCCGCCGGTGACCAGTGCCACCTGCCCGGCCATGTCCGTGCTAGGGCCGGGGGCGCTCCGGGTCATGAGCTGGCGGGGAGCAACAGGCCCGGAGGGGGGGGGGGGGGGGGGGGGGGGGTGGGCGGGGGGGGGGGGGGGGGGGGGGGGGGGGGGGGCTTTTGGTTTGTCCCCTTTCTTCTCTCCCCCCCCC
>NZ_JBWKDK010000097.1:0-14134 GCF_056436005.1 Streptomyces sp. NPDC043854 | reverse complement strand
TCTTCGTTTCTGTTTTTTTTTTCTGTTGCTTGTTCCCTCCCCCCCCCCCCCCCCCCCCCCCCCCACCCCCCACCCCCCCCCCCCCCCCCCCCCCCCCCCCCCCCCCCCCCCCCCCCCCCCCCCCCCCCCCCCCCCCCCCCCCCCCCCCCCCCCCCCGCGGCGGGTCAGCGCCGGATGTTGAGCGTGGCGTCCAACAACCGATCGGTTGTTGAACAACGGCGTCTGGATATCGACACGCCGAGCCGGAGTCGACAACCAGTGTCCAACAAGGGTGTTCAACAACAGGGGGCGTCCAGGAACGTCCCGGGGCCCCTTTCTGTACGGTGCCGTGCATGACGACTACTGCTGAGTGGGCGGACGCTGACAGCCCGCTGGACGCCTTCCCCACGTACACGTCCGGCGCCCGGATCGGGTACGCGCGCGTCTCCACGAAGGGGCAGTTGCTCGATCGGCAGATCGCAGCCCTGACGGCGGCTGGCTGCGCGCGGGTCTTCACCGACAAGAAGTCGGGCAAGAACGCGGAGCGCGAGGAACTGCGGAAGTGCCTCGACTACCTCCGCCCCGGCGACACCCTGGTGGTGCCCTCCCTCGACCGGTTGGGCCGCTCGATCCAAGACCTGATCTCCATCGTCGCCGGCCTCCGCAAGCGCGGCATTGGCTTCCAGTCGCTCCACGAGGCGCTGGACACCACCACGCCAGGCGGCCGTCTGGTCTTCCACGTGTTCGCGGCGCTCGCGGAGTTCATCCGTGAGCTCATCGTGCAGGGCACCCACGAGGGCCTGGCGGCGGCACGGGCCCGTGGCGAGCGCATCGGACGGCCGCCGGCCATGACCGCAGAGCAGATCCGGCATGCTCGCGCGCTGCTCTCGCAGCCGGAGAACACCATCACGTCTATTGCGAAGCTGCTCGGGGTCTCCCGTACGACGCTGTACAAGTACGTACCGGAGCTGGCGGCGGGCCGGGACTCCCTTGTGCCGAGCGGCCTCCGGTCGCCGTTGCCGGGGCCTCGCTGACGCCAGGCCTGGACTCCAGATCGATGTATCTCATCGGAAACATGCGACGGGATCCGTCCGAAGCCCGGACGGCCACCAGCGGATGCGGAAGATCATCCGCTCGTGCACCCTTCCCCCATGAGCTACATCGACGACTTGCTCAGAGAGATCTCGTACGACGCGGCGGAAGAGCGCGGCCCGTATCAGCTCTGCGTCGTGGTGGGGGGCGCCCGGTTCAAGGGCCGCGTGGTCGGCCCGGCTCCCTTCGTGCGTGCCCTGCCGACGAGTTCGGGTGCGACTTTCGAGCTGGCCGACTACTCAGATTCGGGCTCGGCTTTCAAGTTTCTGCACCTGCGTGCAGTAGAAGGTCCGGGCATCACGGCCAGCGCCCCACGGGTGGTTCGTTTTCACCTGGACGGCATTGACGCGTGGTGGGCCGAGTAGCGGGCTCCACAGACGCTTATCCGGGATGCAGGCATCCACTCGTCTACCTAGGTAGACGAGTCGGCGTCTACCTAGGTAGATTGATGCCATGTCAACTGTGAAGATGACCTCCCATACCCAGACAGTGCTGCGTGCGCTTCTCGGGCAGGGCGTCGGCGGCGAGCGCCGCCCCGTCATCCTGGCCGAGGGCCTCTACGGGCTGGAGCTGTCGCGCCTGTCCGGCCTCCCCAACGGAACGCTCTTCCCGATCCTCGAACGCCTCCGCCAGGCGGGATGGGTGGAGCGGTACTGGGAGCAGGACAGCATCGCAGAAGCCGAGGGCCGCCCCCGTCGACGCTTCTACAAGATCACCACCAAGGGCGCGGACCTCGCCCCCCAGGCCCTGGCGGAAGCCATGGCGGCCGAACCTGGCGCCCGGCACGGAGCGTTCACGCACCCCGGCCTGGCCGGAGGTGGCGCATGAGCAAGCACGACGGATTCTCCCTCGAATCCACCGATGCGCTCGATGACTTCATGCGCAAGTTTGGTTCCTCCTCGGTGCTTCGCGACCGGCTAGAGGTGAGGGAGGTAGCGCCTGGAAAGTTCCTGCTGCGGGGGAAGGACGCCGAAGCCGATGAGAGGCTGCAGGTCATCCGCCAGTTTGTCCGCGGCCACGTATTCACCCTGGGGCGGGTCTCGAAAGCGTCGAGGCCCAAACCGGCCGGTCGTGGCGTGCTGCGGCTGGCGGCTCAGGTCCTGCCGGCTCATGAGCGGGCGGAATGGCTGGAGGAACAGCGGGGGTACCTCAGCGACCTGCCCACCCGGCGCCAGCGGTGGGCCTGGGTCCTTTCCACGCTGCTGGGCATGCCCCGGTACGTGTACACCGTCCGCACCGGCAGTGAGAAGGAGACAGCATGACCGCCACCCCACAGCCGCCGGCGCCCGAGGAGACCCCGCTGCTGACCGCGCACTCGGCGCTCGTGCTGCTGATGGCCCTGTTCTTCGGAACGGCGATCGGGGTCCTCACCTACTTCAGCGTCGGCGGCGTCGCCGCTGCCCTGCTCGCGGGTTTGCCTGCGTTCGGAATCAGCGCCGCGGCCCTGCACAAGCTGATCGGTCCCTAACCCCCGGGCCAGCCAGAGCCCACAAAGGGGAGCCGGGGCGGCGTCTGTCGTCCCGGCTTCGTCGTGCGGGCCCGCTTTGCCAACACGCTCACGAGGAGGAGGGCGCGAGGCTGGCCTGCGATGGGCCGCCTGCGGGCCCGGTCGCTGCGGCCGGGCCCCAGGGTTCAGGCAGCTGGCTCGAAGGAGACCGGGGCGTTGGGGCAGTCGGCGGCGTACCGCAGCAGTGCCTCCCGCTCGGCCGGGTCGATGGAGCACCCCGACAGCCGCGCGCTGCCAGTGGCCAACGGCCGCCTGCCACGCACGCCCATCCTCGGCAAGGCCGTGACGGCTACACTAGCCGTCACGTGACGGCTAGTGGATCGGAGGCGGGGAGTGGGAAGCGGGCGGGTGTGTGAAAGCTGCGGAAGGCCGATTCCTGTCGGGGCGCGGTCCGACAGCCGGTACTGCTCGGGGCGCTGCCGCATGGTGGCCCACCGCCGCCGTACTGCCGAGGCTGCCGTTCCCGTCGAAGGGGAGCGCACTGCGGGGATTCCGGGGCGGCGGCTTGCCGAGGTCCTTGCCCGCGCCGCCGCACGTGCCGGGGCCGCACTGGATGAGGGCATCGCCCCGGACCCGGCTGACCTGGACGTGCTCGCGGTGCACGCCCGCGCGTTGATCGCCCGTGCGGAGTCGCCACGTGACGGCTCTGCCCCGGTGATGGGACTGGAGCGGCCGCCCGCCCTGGAGGAAATGGGCCGGCTCCCGGAGAACCTGCGCGCCGGGCCGCCGATCACCCGCTTCGACCAGCTCGCGGGGGTGCTCGGCAGTGAGTGGGCGGCTATGGCCAAGGAGGTCACCGGCCGGGACGGCCCAAACCCTGACCGGCCTCGCCCCGGCCAGGCAGAGCCGTCACGTGACGGTTCCGCGGTCGCACCCGGCCGAAGGACGGGGACCGGGCACAGGCCCGCCGGGGTGTCGACGCCGCTGCGGCTGACCCGCAAGAAGGCGATGGCGCTGCTGGAGAGCGCCGAACTCGTCAAGGATGGGGTGTGACCCAGATACGGGTCAAAGGGGCAATGAGTTGATCTTGAAGCCTTGAGTGTCCGGCCCGTCACCCGTTTGGCTCAGCGTCGTTGGTGGTGATGTTGACCATCGTCTCGGGCCTGGGGTGGGTTGTGACCTCGATCGAACGGACCGCGTATCCGCGGTTCAAGCGGCTGATCACCGCGCATGAGCTGCACTTGTTCTTCTCGCCGACTCGCGATGAGCTGGAGTGGGCGGCCGGGGCGACGGACGGGGACGAGCATCTGCTGGCCCTGCTGCTGATGCTGAAGTCGTATCTGCGGATGGGGTGTTTCCCGGCGCTGGAGGATGTGCCGGAGCAGGTGGTGGAGTTCGTGCGGCGGCAGGTGGAGCTGCCGGAGGGCACGCTGCCGGTGTACCGGGCGGAAAGGACCGCGAAGCACCACCGGGGCCTGGTCCGCAAGCGGGCGGGCGTGGCGTACGACCAGGCGGAGGCCCGGCGGATCGCCGAGCAGTCGATCCGCAGGGAGGCCGCGGCGAAGAACCGGCCGGCGGACCTGATCAACATCGCGCTGGAGAAGGTCGTGGAGGCCGGGCTGGAGCTGCCCGGGTTCTCCACCTTCGACAAGATGGCCTCGAAGATCCGCACCGAGGTGAACGCCTCGATCTGCGCGGGCATCCACGACAGCATGAGCCCGCTTCAGCGCACCGAGCTGCTGCGGCTGCTGGAGGAGCGCGACGCGGACGGCACGACGCAGTTCAACCGGCTGAAGAAGCCCGCCAAGGGGCCGAGCTGGTCGCACTTCAAGAACCTGACCCGGCGCATGGAGTGGCTGGACGGCCTCGGCGACAGCGCGGTGTGGATGGACAGCGTCGCCGCAGGGAAGATCACCGACTTCGCCGGGGAGGCGGATGCCGGGGATGCCCCGGCGCTGCGGGACTACACGCCCGTCAGGCGCCTCGCGCTGATCGCGTGCCTGGTACACAAGGCGCGGATGCGGGTCCGTGACGACCTGGCGACGATGTTCTGCAAGCGCGTCGCCACGAAGATCAAGAAGGCCAAGACGGAGCTGGAGGAGATCCGGCTGGCCGAGCGGGAGATCACCGAAGCGCTGATCGGGAACTACCGCACCGTGCTCAAGGACATCGACGCCGACGGCCCGGCCCAGTTGGCGCTGGCAAAGGCCGCGGAGATGACCGTCGAAACCAGGGCGGCCCTTGAGGGGCTGGACGAGGAGGCGTCGGCCGACGAGGTGGTTGGGCGGCTGGGCGGGAAGGTCTCCCCGGCCCTGCTCGCCTTCGTCCAGGCCCTGATGGTGCAGGCCGGGGGCCTGGCCACGGTGACGAAGACGGTGGAGGGCTTCGGCGGGTTCGCCCGGCAGTACGAGCAGATCGAGAAGGTCTCCGCCCACCACGGCAACCTGTGGGAGCCGCTGCTGTACGGGCAGATCGGCCGGGACCGGGCGGTGATGTTCGACCTGGCCGAGAAGTTGGAGTTCACCGCCACCTCGGAGGACGGGCGGGTGCTGGACGCGCTCGCGCACGCGAAGCGGCACCAGGGCGCCCGCGGCGAGTACATCACCGCCTTCGACGAAGAGGGCAAGGAGGTGGACATCTCCTTCGCCACCCAGAACTGGCGCAAGGTGGCGGTCGACAAGACCCGTACCGGGCAGGTCGTCCGCAAGCACTTCGAAGCGATGGTCTTCACCTACCTCGCCGAGGAACTGCGCTGCGGTGACGTCGCGGTGCTCGGCTCGGAAGAGTATGCCGACTGGTCCCAGCAGCTGCTGGCCTGGGAGACCGTCCAGGAGAAGCTGGCCGACTACCTGGTGGAGGTCGGGCTGTGCGAGCCGGGTGAGACCGGCGAGTTCGACGCGCGGTTCTTCCGCCGGCAACTGGAGGACAAGCTCCGCGACGCCGCCGCGTCGGCGGACGCCGGGTACCCGGACAACGAGGGCCTGGTCATCGATGCGGAGACGGGCATCCCGTCGCTGAAGCCGCACCGTGCGGAGGGGCTGACGGCTTCGGCGAAGCGGCTGGAGCAGGAGATCAAGGCGCGGATGCCGGAGCGCACGCTGATCGGGATTCTGTCGAGGACCGCGTACTGGGTGGAGTGGTGGCGCCGCTTCGGCCCGGCCTCCGGCAACGAGCCGAAGCTGGACGATCCGTTCGGCCGCTACGTCATCACGACCTTCGTCAAGGGCACCAACATGGGCCCGTACGAGGCCGCCCGCCACATCCCCGGAGTGAGCGGGCACGAGCTGTCGTACACGGCGAACCGGCACTTCTCCATCGTGCTGCTGAACGAGGCCATCGCCGACCTGGTCAACGCCCACGCCCGCCGGGACATCTCACAGGCGTGGGGCAACGGCACCACGGTGGCCGCCGACGGCACCCACATGGACACCTACCTCGACAACCTGCTCGCCGAGACGTCCGTGCGCTACGGCAAGCCGGGCGGCATCGCCTACCACCACATCTCCGACACCTACATCGCGCTGTTCACGCACTTCATCCCGTGCGGGGTGTGGGAGGCCGTCTACATCATCGAGGGCCTGCTCAAGAACGCATCCGAGGTCAGGCCGACCACCGTGCACGCCGATACGCAGGGCCAGTCGCTGCCTGTCTTCACCCTTGCCCACCTGCTGGGTTTCGACCTGATGCCCAGGATCAGGAACTGGAAGGGCCTGACCTTCTACCGGCCCGGCAAGACCACCGAGTACGTGCACATCGACGCGCTGTTCGGCGAGGCCGGGAAGAACTCAATCGACTGGGACCTGATCGAGTCCCAGTTCCGGCACCTGATGCGGGTGGCGGTCTCCGTACGGGAGGGTGCGATTTCCTCGTCGACGCTGCTGAAGCGGCTGCGCTCCGGTTCGCGGAAGAACGCCACCTACACGGCGTTCCGTGAGGTCGGCCGTGTGATCCGCACCGTGCAGCTGCTGCGCTACCTCTCGGACGCGCCGCTTCGTCGGCGGGTGAGCGCGGCGACGAACAAGGTCGAGGCGTTCAACGGCTTCTCCCAGTGGCTGCAGTTCGGCAACCGCGGCGTCATCGCCGACAACGACCCCGTCGAGCAGGAGAAGGCGGTGAAGTTCAACGCGCTCCTGACGAACGCGGTGGTCTTTCACAACGCCCTGGACATCGCGCAGACGATCCGGCGGCTGCTGGAGGAGGGCTGGGAGATCGACCCGGAGGAGCTGGCCCGTATCTCGCCGTACCTGACCGGGCACATCAATCGGTTCGGCGAGTACTCCACGCACGAACTCGGCATCCAGCCCGAGGTGTACGAGACGAAACTCGACGTGGACTTCGCCCCGCTGCGTGATCAGAGCCTGGGCGTGGCCGGCCTGGGCCGGGCCGCCTGAAGCGGCAACGAGTGGGCCTTTCGCTGCGGGCAGCGGTGAACGGAACCCGTCGAGGGCGGATGAGCGCGGCAGCGGCAACCGGGCGGCTGTCGCTGGGCGTTGTCGGGCAAAGGCACTGTGTACGTGCCGGTAGGGCACTACCGTCTCAGACCTACCGGAATGTGATGAGCGACAGCAGGGGGACGGGATGCTGCCCGAGGCGTTGACGGTACTGGCCGCGGCGGGAGGTGCCGCGGTCGTGCAGGCGGCGGGGACCGATGTGTGGGAAGGGCTGCGCAGCCGGCTGGCGCGGTGGTTCGGCCGCGGCGATGCCGAGCGCGAGCGCGGCGAGCTGGAGCGGCTGGAGCGCAGTGCGGCCGATCTCGCCGCCGCCGACACCGGCACCGCCGAGCAGGTCAGGGCGCGGCAGGAGGCCGTGTGGCAGACCCGCATCGAGGCCCTGCTGGAAGGCATAGGCGACGATGAGGAGCGTGCCCGGGCCGCCGCCGAGCTGGAGCAGTTGCTGGACCAGGCCGCACCGCCGGCTGGCGGTGGGGGCGGGCGTGTGTCGGGCAACACCTTCCACGGCCCGACCGCCATGCAGGTCGGCGACAACGGCACCCAGAACGTCCACTTCGGCACTCAGCCATGACCCGGCCTGTCCCCGGCACGACGGGCGGCGGCGTGCACGGCAACACCTTCCACGGCCCGGCCGCCGTCCAGAGCGGCGACAACAGCACCCAGAACGTCCAGATCGTCTACCAGTGGAAGCCCGCCTACCGGATTGAGGGCTTTCCCGCCGCGTCGCGGCCGTCTGCCCAGCTGCTGGCCCAGCAGCCTTCCCGGCTGCTGCGGGGAGTACATGAGGTGGTGCCGTTCACCGGCCGCCACGATGATCTCGACGAGCTGGCCAGCTGGCGCGACGATCCAGCGGAGATGCTTGCCGTTCGGCTGGTGCACGGGCCCGGCGGGCAGGGCAAGACCCGCCTGGCCGCCCACTTCGCCCACCTGAGCCGCGCGGCGGAGTGGGCGGTGTGGCAGGCGGTGGTCAACGAAACCGGCGCTGACCCCAAAACCACCAGCCCGCCCCCCGAGACCGCAACCGGCATCCTGCTGGTGGTCGACTACGCCGAACGCTGGCCCACACCAGACCTGCGCAGACTCCTACAAGAACCACTCTGGCACCGCACCGGTATCCCGGTGCGCGTCCTGCTGCTGGCCCGCCCGGCCGGAATCTGGTGGGAAAGCCTAAAGACTTGGATCGGCGACAACCTCGGCATCCCCGCCAAGGCCCATGCGTTGCCGCCGCTGGCCGATGACCCATCAGCACGCGCTGCCCGATTCCGCCAGGCCCGCGACTGCTTCGCCGACCACCTCGGCCTGCCCCCCGACGAGGCCGGCCGTATCGGCCCGCCCCTGGACCTGGACATCGACGAGGACTACGCCCAGATCCTGACCATTCACATCGCCGCCCTGGCCGCCGTCGACGCCCACCTGCACCACGACCCCGCACCCACCGACCCGGCCCGCGCCTCCGCCTACCTCATCAGCCGCGAACGCGCCCACTGGACGACGCTGCACGAGCGCACGTCCCAGCCGCTGTCCACCGGGCCGAACACAATGGGCCGCCTCGTACTGACCGCGACTCTCACCCGACCCCTGGCCCGCACCCATGCTCACGCAGCCCTCGACCGGATCGGCCTTGCCGACTCCACCGCCGACGCCAACACCTTCCTGGACGATCACCGCTACTGCTACCCCGCCACCCACGCCGACCCCGCCCGCGCGGTCACGGTGCTCGAACCGCTCTACCCCGACCGCCTCGGCGAGGACTTCCTCGGTCTGACTACCCCAGCTGGCCCCAACAATTCGGGCGTCCCCCACCCAGTGCCCGGGGCAGTCATCGACGACTGGTTCAACCGGGCCGCCGAACGTCTCCTCCTCGGCCGCACCAGTACCAACATCGACGTTGCTCTGCCATGGACTCGCGACGTCCTGACCGTATTGATCGAAACTGCCAGTCGGTGGCGACACATCGCCACCGACCAGCTCTACCCTCTACTCAAGAAGCACCCCGAACTCGCCTTGCACGCTGGCGGCGCCGCCCTCGCCGCCCTGGCCAGCCTCGACAACATCGACCTCACCGTCCTGGAAGCCATCGAGGCCTATTTTCCCACCAGTCGGCACACCGACCTCGACATCGGCATCGCCGCCATCGCCGCACGTCTGGCCCGACAGCGCCTGGCCACCACCCAAGACCCCGCGGAACGCGCCCACACCCACTACACCCTCGCGCAACGCCAGTCCTACGCCGGCCTGCGCAACGAAGCCCTCACCGCCGGCCAAGAAGCTGTGCAAACCTGGCGCGCCCTCACCCGTACCAACCCTTCCTACGAGCCCAACCTCGCAATCTCGCTGTCCAGCCTCGGAGTGTGGCTGTCGGGGTTGGGGCGGCGGGAGGAGGCCCTCACCGCCGCTGAGGAAGGGGTGGACGTCTACCGTCGGCTGGCGGCGGACAACCCGACCGCCTACGAACCCGACCTCGCGGACTCGCTGTCCACTTGGGCCTGGGTACGTTATGAAGCACAGCAGGACCTGTCTGGCGCGCTGCGAGCAACGGGAGATGCAGTGGAGATCTACAGGAAGCTCGTGACAGTCGTACCTGCTCGGTTCCTTCCCCCCTCCGTGACGTGCTGGGACTGCAGGCGGACCTACTCGCCAGCCTCGGGCACCTGCGAGAGGCTGGAGCCATCCGGACCTGGCTCGCAGCGAACGGCTCCATGCCCGGCTCGCAGAAATGAGTAGTTCTGAGAGACCGGAGACCCCCGCCGGGCCGTGTCCGGTTTGCCCCTGATCTTCGTTCTCATAACCTCTCGCAAAACAGCTTTCGCACAAAGCCCCTCGCGATAGGTTCTGCGACATGCTAGAGCCCGCTGAACCGGCCGCCGCCGTCGAACAGTTCGACTGCCCCACCTGTGAGGTGCCCCCCGGAAGCACCTGCCGCACCCGCGGCGGCAAGGTCGCCCCGAAGTACCACACCCCGCGCTTCATGCTCGTTTCCCAGCTCCGCGCAGAGCTGGAGGTGAAGGTCCCCGCTGACCGCGGCCCCGGCCGCGCGTGGGAGATGGGCCCGGCGGTCGACGCCGCGGTGCCCCAGGCCGCGAGGAAGCCCACGAGAGTGGGGTATGCCCGGTGCAGTACCGCCCAGCAAGAGCTCCAGAGCCAGCTGGACGCCCTCGAAGAGGCCGGGTGCGATCCGGTGTTCTCGGAGAAGATCAGCACCCGGGTCAAGGTCCGGCCGGAGTTCGTCAAGGCGATGGACTTCGCCCGCACCATCAAGATGGCCGTCCCCCACCAGCGGGTGATCTTCACCGTGCACGAGATGAAGCGGCTCGGCCGCGGTGCCGCCGAGCTGCTGACCATCGCCGAGGACCTGCGCCACCACGACATCGAACTCGAACTCCTCACCGGCCCCCTCCAGGGCGTCTACGACCCGTCCGGACACGGCGGCAGACCCAAGGTCTTCGACGACGACATGGCCGCCTACGCCCGGTCCTTGCGGACCAACGGCGTCCCCGTCCCGCAGATCGCGCAGAAGCTCGTCATCACCTCGGGCAAGAACAAGGGCGAACACCCGTCGGTCGCCACCGTCTACCGCATCCTCGCCGAGGAAGCCGCCGACGGCACCGAGTGAGCCCGGATACCCGCCAGGGCTTCAAGATCAACTCATTGCCCCTTTGGCCCGTATCTGGGTCACACCCCGGTGGGCCAGCGGCTCGGCGGGCGGCGGGGGCGGTGCGGTGCGGACGTCTCGGACGGCCTGGCGGACCACGGCGCCCACCGTGGGCTCGTCGAGGTCGTGGAGTCCGCTGTGGGCGAGCGTGGCGAGGCGGCGGGTGATCAGCTCCGCAACGTCGTTGCTGCGGCGGGAGACGGCGATCAGGGCGCGCTGGGACAGGCCGTAGTCAAGCGCGGCCGCGGCGGCTGGGCCGGTGTCTCGCATGCGAGACACCGGTGCCGGCGGTGACCGCTTCGTGGATTCGCGGCCAAGGCGCGGGTGACGTCCAAGAGCCGGTACGCCTGCGCGCGGCTGATGCCGAACTCCGCGCCGCAGTACGCCTCCCACGAGCCTTCCCTGTCAAGTCGAACGTGTTGAGGTTTTAAGCTCCGGCGTCAAGGAGTCTCGCTGGTTGTCCCAGCGACTTGAGACGCAGTGTGGTGCCCGTCCAGGCGGCCTCGGGTGCGGCAGAGAACGATCTGGGAACAGAGCCGAGGACCTTCCTTCTCGATCTCGTCTCTAGCGCTCGAAAGAGCCAGCGCAACGGCAAACTGCCATGCCAGTCGACCTTGCACCTCGCCACGTGTTCCACGACGAGCCATCAGGACCGTGGTGACGGGGCATGGAATGCCGACTTGCTGCTCAGCGGCCCTGAGATGATGCTGGGAAGTACACAGGACTGCTTGCCATACGGGGAGAAGCTTGATTTCTTGCCGTCTGCGTAACCCGTGATGGCGAAACGGACGTGCAGCAAGCAAGGAGCATCCAAATGGTTGCCACCATGGAATTGACTGTACTTCCCGAAGATATGGACCGCCATGATCCAGCCTGGGAGCAAATATTCTTCCAGCTACGGGAAATGCTGCAAGCGGACCCCGACATCGACGCGCAGTCACCTGCTCCCGAAGACTCTCCAGTTGATGCCAAGGGGGAACCGATCACGATTGGCATCCTAGCAGTCGTACTGGCCACCAGCCCGGCCGTGGCGCGGGCGGTCGGCGCGGTTAATGAATGGATCCGCACACTTGGTAAACGCAGGGTCCGGGTCGAAATTTCAGCTGGTGAGGAAAAATTCAGGGCCGACACCCAAGGGTATTCGGCGAAAGATGTACAGAAGATAGTTGAAAGCATGCGTAACCGTCAGGCCTAGTGATGAGTAACGAGGATGGCCAAAACAAGGCCCTTCTAATAGGGGTAGCCGAATACACCTACACCAACTCGCAGCTCCCTCAATTGCCTGCAGCGGTGAATGATGTCAGGTCTCTTCAGAAGGTTCTCGCAGAGCCTCCTTCGGGAATTTTTGAGAATGTCACCGAGGTTCTCAACCCCACATTTCTGAAGATGCTCCGCGCCCTGCATAGATTCATTTCAGGGATCGACCGCCAAGACCTAGGGCTTTTGTACTATTCGGGACACGGTAAGGCAGATGCGTTCGGTCGGCTGCATCTGGCTACAAAAGACACGAAGGTCAATGCTCTAGCCTCCACGTCCCTTCCTATCGCGACACTCAGGGAAATGCTTGTCGAGTGCCGATCTCAAAAGATTGTTCTCATTCTAGACTGCTGCCAAAGCGGCAAAGCGTCGAATGGACTCGCAAAGGGTGAGTATCCGGCTTTCCAGCAGCTCACCGCAGAAGGAATTGGACGGTATGTACTCGCAAGCTCTGGAGTTTACGAACAGTCCTGGGTGGAGGGTGGTAGAAGTGTCTTTACGGGCTCGCTAGTTAAAGGCATAGAGTCGGAAGAAGCGGATCTGAATAAGGATGGCTTCATCGACGTGGAAGAGCTTTACGAATTCGCGCGAAGGCGAACTAGGAAACAGAATCCGACCATTTCCAAGTATGGCGCTCAAGGTGAACCGCACGTACTCGCGCGGACGTCGTATCGAAAATCGGTTTCGGTTCCTGATCTTCTCCCCGCAGTCATAGGGTCGGCTACTGACAGTTCGACGGGAGGTGTAGTCGGTGACGGAAAAAGAAACTCGTATTACTACGAAACGATCCACCTGCTAAGCGCCTGGTCGATGATGCCTAAAACAGGTGACTGTAGCGTGGCACTTTTGGCTGGCAGCGTCGATAGGGGTCACCCCGCTTTGCGTGACGCAACAATACGTGAACGGGATTTTTCGGAGCAGAGGGAATCGCCAGAAGGGGGATCTGGCACTCAAATTACGACGGCTTTGGCTAGCCTGCTGGTTGGCAGCCAGCAAGGTGATGCGTTTATCGGCGTGGCGCCATCGGTCACTCTTATTTGTTACAATGTATTTTCCGGCGGCGACGCCATCACCACTGATTACAATCTGCTACTTGCTCTTCAAGACGCCCTTGAGAATGGCGTGAGTCTAATATGCTTGCCTCTGGGTGGAGGGTCCAGGGAGTCGAATATTTGGTCCCGCATATTCCGGCATGCTGAGGAACTGGGTGCGCTTATCGTCTGCCCAGCTGGGAATGATGGGGCCTCGGATCCTGTTCTCTTCGGTTCCATAGAAAGTGCCATCAGCGTTTCAGCAGTGGATCGTGATGACCGGGTGGCTGCATTTTCTAACTATGGTGACTGGATTAAGGTGAGCGCTCCCGGTGTGGATGTGTCGGTAGCTACACCGGGCGGCAGTTATCGGGTCATGTCAGGAAGTTCTTTTGCCTGCGCCATCGTGACCGGACTTCTGGCGTTGGCGCAACTTGTGTGCCCCTTGGCTAGTCCGGAAGAACTCTCGAAAATCCTGATGATGTCTGCTGAAGATATATCACATAAGAATCCTAGCCTCCCTCCTAATTCCGCGCCTCGACGGGTGAATGCCGCTGAAGTAGTACGTGCTGCCCATCGCCTCCAGGGTTCGAAACCATGAATGAGAATTTTTAGCCTAGGTATTTCGAGACAGGTCGTCGGATTCTCTGGTGGCCTGTTTCGGTTCGTCGGAATGTGATCCTTTTCCAACCTCAGGTTGAGGCGTCCGTGGCCCGGTCCACGGGCGCGGCCGTCGTGAAGGCGAGGCGCAGTCGCTGGCCGATCGCCGTGCCGACGTTGCCGGCCTCCGTGCCGACGCCGGGCCCGGGCAGCAGGAGGTTGTCGGTTTGGTGCTGGGCGCGGAAGGACTCGCGCAGCGGTCGCGGGCCGGCTGACAGTTCGCGGTCCAGGAACCGGCGCAGCGGAGTACGGGGACTGTGCAGTCCGGTGGTGACGCTCATCCGAAGGTCACCGCCTTGAGGAAGCACCGCCCGCAGGCGGTGGAATCGTCACGGCCGGACGCTACGTACGAACGGGCACTGACAACGCGTCACCCACAGGAGGTAACCGCCTATCACCCACACGGAATCGATCCCCCGATCGGGTGGCGGAAGGCATCGGCCAGCCGTCGGCTGATCGCGCGCGGTGCACCTAAGGGCTGTCCCGTAAATGATCTTCCTGTTGCCTCGGGCATGGTTGGTCGCCGTGTGGGTGGCTCGGCTATCCGGCGAGGGCGAGGTTGTGC
>NZ_JBWKDK010000096.1:0-14290 GCF_056436005.1 Streptomyces sp. NPDC043854 | reverse complement strand
CTGATATTCTATGGTGGCCCGAGTGGCGCCAACGCAGAACTTCGGGACCCCCCCCCCCCCCCCCCACACACTCCCCCCCCCCCCCCCCCCCCCCCCCCCCCCCCCCCGCCCCCCCCTCTTTTCCCCCCCCTGCCCCGTGTCCGCGTGTCTGCGTGTCGGCGGGGGTCCCGCCTCAGCAGTCGGACCCGCCCTCCTCCAGGATCCCCGACCGGGCGATGAGGAAGCCGAGTTGGGCGCGGCTGCCGCTGCCGAGGGTGCTGGCGAGCTTGGCGATGTGCGCGCGGCAGGTCCGTACGTTCATGCCCAGCCGGCGGGCGATGGCCTCGTCCACGTGCCCCTCGACGAGGAGTTGGGCGATGGTGCGCTGCACGCCCGAGATGCCGTCGCGGGTGGGCTGGTACGTCACTTCCTCCTGGAGCGGCACCGCGCGGTGCCACAACTGCTCGAACACCTTGATGAGGTAGTCCACGAGCCCCGGGTGGCGCAGCTCCAGGGCCACCTGGCGGTCGTCGCTGGCGGGGATGAAGGCGACCGTGCGGTCGAAGATGATGAGCCGTTCGAAGAGCTCCTCCAGCGTGCGCACCTCGACCTTGCCCGCCTTGAGGATGTCCACGTACGCGAGCGTGCCCCGGCTGTGGCGGACCGTGTGCTGGTAGAGGGTGCGGATCCGGACACCGCGGTCGGTCAGCGGCTGGTCGCGCTCCAGGGCTTCCGTAAGCTCCAGGCTGGGGCGGGCGCCGCCGGGCTGGACGGTGAGCATCTCGGTGTGGCACTCGGCGGTGGCCAGGTTGAGGGCCGCGTTGATGGCGTCGAAGCCCTCCAGCACGGTGATGGCGTGCGTGCTGGCCGGAGCCTGTGCGCTGATGGCGAGAAACGGCTCGAACGCTTCGGAGAGTTCGAGAGAATCGCGGTGCCGTTCGCGGATCTCGCGTTCGATCGGATGCAGCCGCTGGGCCAGTGCGACCGCCGGTGGAACCGGGCGCAGCGAATTGACGTCATCAGGATCCGGCTGGAGCAGGGCCAGGTCGAGCAGGCAGGGTGCGGCTTCCACGTCTCCACGTGCGATGCGACCGGTCCGCAGCGCGCTCGTGTAGAGACGCGCTCCTTCGGAGCACAGGTTCGCGACCGAGTGGGGATGTGTCGCTTTTGTTGTGTTTATTGTCAAATCTCCACCCCCCAGGGTCCTGAACATGCAAGAACATGATGCATCGTCCCTGTGGCAGCGACGTGCCTGAATGAGCCATCGTCTGACAGGCGGGGGAGAGGATTTCATCAAGTGAGGACGAAGCCGACCATGAACAAGAGAATGCTTCGCTCGGCGCTTGCCACCGTCATCTTCTCGGCTGTGGCCGGTCTGGGACTCGCCGCAGCCACGCTGGGGGGCGCCGGAGGTTCCGCGGACATCCAGGCGGAGGTCGCGGACAGCGGATGGCGCGAGCCCTCGGCGGACAGCGGATGGCGTGGGGCCCCGCTGGACAGCGGGTGGCGCTCGACCCCCGCAGATGCCGATTCCGCAGCCCTTGTCGTGGAGAGCGCGGTATGACCCCCGATGACCGCGGCTTCCGCCGCGAAATGGCTTCCGCCTACCGCTCCGGCTGGCAGTTCATCGACCTCGCGACGGCCATCCCCCAGGTCGGCGACTCGCTGATGGTCACGCTCTTCGGCCAGCCCATCGTGATCACGCGGGAGGAGGACGAGGACGTGCGGGCGTACCGCTGCCTGCGCCGCCCCCGCGGCGCGCCGCAGCCGGTCCGCTGCGAGGTGCGCTACGGCATGGTCTTCGTCAACCTCGATCAGCGCGACCACCAGCTCTTCGAACCCGACATCACCACCGCCACCCCCCGCAGTGCCTGAAGCGATTCCCCCGTCGTTGCAGATCGCTCCAGGTGCTTCCCCCACACAACGGCGCCATCGTGGACCTGACCACGATGGCGCCGTTGTGGTGCCGGCGTCCAGTAGCCGAACCGGACAAGGTGAATCCTGAACCGTCCGGAATCCCCCGGACTCCCGGGGCGGGTGCCGGCAGGCTCAGGCGCGGCCCATCGCCCGGTCCAGCGCGATCTCGATGACCACCCGGTCCGGGTTCGGCGAGGGCATCCGCCCGTAGCGCTCCGCGTAGCGCGCGACCGCGTCCGCGACCGCCTCCTCGTCCGTGCGGACCACCGCGCGGCCCTCCAGGGTCGCCCAGCGGCGCCCCTCCATCTGGCACACCGCGACACGGGCCGAGCCCGGCTCCACCGCCTGGGCCGCCAGCACGTTGCGGACCTTCTTGCTGTGCTTGTTGCTGATCACCCGGGCCAGGCCGGCCGCCGGGTCGTACGTCACCCCCACGGGCACCACGTGCGGGGTGCCGTCCGGGCGCGGGGTGGTCAGTGTGCAGACGTGCCGCTCCCGCCAGAAGGCGAGGTACTCGGGCGTCGGGTTGAGTACGTCATGGGACATGGGCAGAGCGTACGACTCCGCGCCCCGGAACCCTCCTTGAGTGGAATAGACTCAACTTTACGCACGTTGGCTGTGTCAGATCGTCTGACGCAGCCCCAACGGATGCACCGTACGGAGAGGAGAAGCCGCACGTGGACGCCGAGCTGACCAACAAGAGCCGGGACGCGCTGAACAACGCCACCACCCGCGCCGTCAAGGACGGCCACGCCGACCTGACCCCGGCACACCTCCTGCTGGCCCTGCTCGCCGGCGTGGACAACGAGAACCTCACCGACCTCCTCGCGGCCACCGAGGCCGACCAGGCCGCCGTGCGGTCCGGCGCCGAGCGGCTCCTGGCCGCACTGCCCAGCGCCACCGGCTCCACGGTCGCGCCCCCGCAGGCCACGCGCGACCTGCTCGCCGTCCTGGCGGAGGCCGACCGGCAGGCCAAGGAGCTCGGCGACGACTACCTCTCCACCGAGCACCTGCTCATCGCCGTTGCCGGCAAGGGCGGCGCGGCCGGAGAGGTCCTTTCCGCCCAGGGCGCGACGGCGAAGAAGCTGCTGCACGCCTTCGAGAACGCACGAGGAGGACGGCGGGTGACCACCCCCGACCCGGAGGGCCAGTACAAGGCCCTGGAGAAGTTCGGCACGGACTTCACGGCCGCGGCCCGCGAGGGCAAGCTCGACCCCGTCATCGGCCGGGACCACGAGATCCGCCGGGTCGTCCAGGTCCTGTCCCGGCGCACCAAGAACAACCCGGTGCTCATCGGCGAGCCCGGCGTCGGCAAGACCGCCGTCGTCGAGGGACTGGCCCAGCGCATCGTCAAGGGCGACGTCCCCGAGTCCCTGAAGAACAAGCGCCTGGTCTCCCTCGACCTCGGCGCGATGGTCGCGGGCGCCAAGTACCGCGGCGAGTTCGAGGAGCGCCTGAAGACCGTCCTCGCCGAGATCAAGTCCAGCGAGGGCCAGATCATCACCTTCATCGACGAGCTGCACACCGTCGTCGGCGCGGGCGCCGGCGGCGATTCGGCCATGGACGCCGGCAACATGCTCAAGCCGATGCTGGCCCGCGGCGAACTGCGCATGGTCGGCGCCACCACCCTCGACGAGTACCGCGAGCGGGTCGAGAAGGACCCGGCGCTGGAGCGCCGTTTCCAGCAGGTCCTGGTCGCCGAGCCGACCGTCGAGGACACCATCGCCATCCTGCGCGGGCTCAAGGGCCGCTACGAGGCCCACCACAAGGTGCAGATCAACGACAGCGCGCTGGTGGCCGCCGCGACCCTCTCCGACCGGTACATCACCTCCCGCTTCCTGCCGGACAAGGCCATCGACCTCGTCGACGAGGCCGCCTCCCGGCTCCGCATGGAGATCGACTCCTCCCCGGTGGAGATCGACGAGCTCCAGCGCGCCGTCGACCGCCTGCGGATGGAGGAGCTGGCGCTGAAGAGCGAGTCCGACCCGGCCTCCCTCGAGCGCCTGGACAAGCTCCGCAAGGACCTCGCCGACAAGGAGGAGGACCTGCGCGGCCTGACCGCCCGCTGGGAGAAGGAGAAGCAGTCCCTCAACCGGGTCGGCGAGCTCAAGGAGCGCCTCGACGACCTGCGCGGCCAGTCCGAGCGCGCCCAGCGCGACGGCGACTTCGACACCGCCTCCAAGCTGCTCTACGGGGAGATCCCGGCGCTGGAGCGGGAGCTCGCCGAGGCCACCGAGGCCGAGGCCGAGGCGGAGGCCGCCAAGCGCACCATGGTCAAGGACGAGGTCGGCCCCGACGACATCGCGGACGTCGTCGGCGCCTGGACGGGCATCCCGGCCGGCCGCCTCCTGGAGGGCGAGACCCAGAAGCTGCTGCGCATGGAGGCCGAGCTCGGCCGCCGCCTGATCGGCCAGGGCGAGGCCGTCCGGGCCGTCTCCGACGCCGTCCGCCGCACCCGCGCGGGCATCGCCGACCCCGACCGCCCGACCGGCTCGTTCCTCTTCCTCGGCCCCACCGGCGTCGGCAAGACCGAGCTGGCCAAGGCACTCGCGGACTTCCTCTTCGACGACGAGCGGGCCATGGTCCGCATCGACATGTCGGAGTACTCCGAGAAGCACAGCGTGGCCCGCCTCGTCGGCGCCCCGCCCGGCTACGTCGGCTACGAGGAGGGAGGCCAGCTGACCGAGGCGGTGCGCCGCCGCCCGTACTCCGTCGTCCTGCTGGACGAGGTCGAGAAGGCCCACCCGGAGGTCTTCGACATCCTGCTCCAGGTCCTCGACGACGGCCGGCTCACGGACGGCCACGGCCGCACCGTGGACTTCCGCAACACCATCCTCATCCTCACCTCCAACCTCGGCAGCCAGTTCTTGAGTGGGGGCGGCCTGCTGGACCCGGACGCCTCCCCGGAGCAGAAGCGCAAGAAGGTCCTGGAGGTCGTCCGGGCCTCCTTCAAGCCGGAATTCCTCAACCGCCTCGACGACCTCGTCGTCTTCTCCGCCCTGACCGGGGACGAGCTGGCCCACATCGCCGAGCTCCAGGTGGGCCGCCTCGCCAAGCGCCTGGCCGACCGCCGCCTGACCCTGGACGTCACCCCGCAGGCCCTGGCCTGGCTCGCCGACAAGGGCAACGACCCCGCGTACGGCGCCCGCCCGCTGCGCCGCCTGATCCAGACGGCGGTCGGCGACCGCCTCGCCAAGGAGATCCTGGCCGGCGAGGTCCGCGACGGCGACACCGTACGGGTGGACGTCGCCGGCGACGACCTGCTGGTCGGCAAGGCCCTCTGACGGCCCCGGCGGGTCCCCCGGCGATCCCCGGCAGGGGCCTCGCGGCAGCGCCGCGCCCCCGCCGGGGGTACGCCGTGTCCGCTCGGAGCGGATCGCATGTGTGGGGCTGGACACGGGGTAGGAGGGATGGGGGAGGATGACAACATCCGCACGAAGGGAAGAACACGGTGAGCATCGACCCGGCCTCGATTCCGAATTTCGGAGGGCAGCAGCCCCAACCGCAGGCCACAGGACCGGCGGGCCCCGTGGTCCCCGACCAGGATCTGGTCAAGCAGCTGCTGGAGCAGATGGAGCTCAAGTACGTCGTCGACGACGAGGGTGACCTCGCGGCGCCGTGGGAGGAGTTCCGGACCTACTTCATGTTCCGCGGCGAGAAGGAGCAGCAGGTCTTCTCCGTCCGCACCTTCTACGACCGCCCCCACGCCATCGAGGACAAGGCGCGGCTGCTGGAGTCCATCGACGACTGGAACCGCCGCACCCTGTGGCCGAAGGTCTACAGCCACACCCACGACGACGGCTCGGTCCGCCTGATCGGCGAGGCGCAGATGCTGATCGGCACCGGTGTCAGCCTGGAGCACTTCGTGTCCTCCACGGTCAGCTGGGTCCGTGCGTCGATCGAGTTCGACAAGTGGCTCGTGGAGCAGCTGGGCCTGGAGAAGGACCTCGACGCCGCCGAGGGCGGCGAGGACGAGGACGGCGAGGACAGCTAGTCCCGCCCCCGCCCCGCGCTCACGGAGGCATCCTGGCGGTCACCAGGAGGTACACCCCGTAGCCGTACGCGAGCCCGGCCGGCCCCGCGGTCACCAGCACCGCGGAGCGCGGCCGGGCTCGCCCCGTTGCGGCGGCCGGACCCCGGGCGAAGAGGCCTGCCGCCGCTCAGCGGGCGAGCTGCCGGAGGCGGGTCACCGCCTCCCGGAGGACCTCCGTGCGCTTGCAGAAGGCCCAGCGGACGTGGGTGGCGCCCGCGGACCGGTCGTCGTAGAAGACCTGGTTCGGGATGGCGACCACCCCGCACCGCTCCGGCAGGGCGCGGCAGAAGGCCAGGCCGTCCTTCTCGCCCAGCGGGGTGATGTCGGTGGTGATGAAGTACGTGCCCTGCGGGCGGAACACCTCGAAGCCGGCGGTGGCGAGGCCCTCGGCGAGCAGGTCGCGCTTGGCGGCCAGCTCGGCGCGGAAGCCCTCGTAGTAGGCGTCGGGCAGGTCCAGGGCCTCGGCGATGGCGTACTGGAACGGGCCCGACGAGACGAACGTCAGGAACTGCTTGGCCGAGCGGACCGCCGCGACGAGCTCCGGCGCGGCGGTGATCCAGCCGACCTTCCAGCCCGTGAACGAGAACGTCTTGCCCGCGGAGGAGATGGTGACCGTGCGCCCGCGCATCCCGGGCAGCGAGGCCAGCGGGGTGTGGACGCCGTCGAAGACCAGGTGCTCGTACACCTCGTCGGTGACGACCAGCAGGTCCCGCTCGACCGCCAGCTCGGCGACGGCGGCCAGCTCGGCCGGGCCCAGCACGGTGCCCGTCGGGTTGTGCGGGCTGTTCAGCAGCAGCAGGCGGGTGCGCGGGGTGACCGCGGCGCGCAGCTCGTCGAGGTCGAGGGCGAACGCACCGGCGTGCGGGCGCAGCGTGACCGGGACCCGGGTGGCGCCGGCCATCGCGATGCACGCCGCGTACGAGTCGTAGTACGGCTCCAGGGCGACGACCTCGTCACCCGGTTCCAGCAGCGCCAGCAGGGAGGCCGCGATCGCCTCCGTCGCGCCCGCCGTGACCAGCACCTCCGTCTCCGGGTCGTGGGAAAGTCCGTAGAACCGCTGCTGGTGGCGGGCGATCGCGGCCCGCAGCTCCGGGACGCCGGGGCCCGGCGGGTACTGGTTGCCCAGGCCCGTCAGCACGGCGCGGGAGGCCGCCTCGGCGATCTGCGCGGGGCCGTCCGTGTCGGGGAAGCCCTGGCCGAGGTTGATGGATCCGGTACGGGCGGCCAGGGCCGACATCTCCGCGAAGATCGTCGTGCCGAAGGACGCCAGGCGGCGGTTGAGGAAGGGGCGGCGGCCGGCCGCGGGAGCGCTCATGGCCGCCATCCTGCGGGGAACCTCTGGACTTGCTCAAGTGTGCTTTGGGCGCGGTGGCGCGTGGGAATCCCCCTGGCACGCGGGACGCGGGGATCCCGCTCCCCGGTGGACCGGGGACAGTCGAAAGGGGGGCCGACCATGCTCCTGGCCTTTTTCATCGTGCTCGGCATCTTCGCCGTCGGCGTCGTGGTGCTCCTGGCGGTCGCCGGCAGCCGCGCCGCCTCCTCCTCCGGGGCCAAGACGTCGCTCTCGAAGAGCCACCGCTCCTCCCGCAGCAGCTGGTGGGCCGGCGGCTCCGGGGGCAGCGGGGGCGGCTGCGGCTCCTCGTCCTCCTGCGGCGGCGGGTCCTCCTGCGGTGGCGGGGGGTGCGGCTCCAGCTGACGTCCGGCGCCGGCCCGGGCCCGAGTCCGGGCCCCTGTCCGGGCCTGCCGCCGGCCCGTTCGGCGGAGCCGGTGAACACGTGAACTGGGGAGCCCCCGCGGGGATGTAAACCCAACCATGTTGGGTAAAAACGCTGTGAGTGCCGTGCCTTTCATGATTCCCTCGGTTGAGTAGACCAGTCCCCGGACCTTCCCGGGACTTCCTGTGGACCCGAGCCGGTGTCCCCCCACCCGTTGAACACCGCTGGCGGGGTCCGGCCCCTCTCCCTCGCGCGTTTGCGGAGCCGACTCATGCTCACGACCCTCCAGACCACCTACACCGACACGCGTGCCGCCGACCTCGCCTGGGCCCTGGGTCGGGACCGGCTGCCCGCCCTGGCCGTGCTGAACCTCGAACTGGCAGGCGCGAAGGTCGAGTTGCGCCTGCTCGGGGCCTCCCACCAGGTGCTCCTCGAGGAGGGCGCGGTGCTCTGCTCGGAGACGGTCGCCTGCATGCCCGGCAGCCGTACGCCGCTGCCCCTCGGCGTGGCCAAGCGGATGAGCGGCTGGGAGTACGAGTTCGCCGCGCGGGTCGAGACCCTGTCGCAGGGCTCGTTCGCGGGACGGGCGCAGGAACTCCTCGCCCTGGTCGCGGATCACCCGAACGGATTGGCCGGAACCTTTCCGGGCAGCCCGCACGCCTTCACCGCGATGCTCGCGCAGCGCCACGAAGGCCAGGTCCGCTGGCGGACCTGGCACGCGTACCCGCAGGAAGGCCAGTTGGTGGCCACTCGAACGAGGGTCGGTGTGCGCGCCGGCGCACCCGCGGGCAGCCGGGAGACCGCCGCCCGGTGACCGGGCTCCGGGCCCGGCGGACGCGGCGCGCCGGCTTCGCCCGCACGGCTCAGCGGTTGCGCCAACCGGTGGGAGTGAAACCGGACTTGCACCCATGTGGGTGACCTGATGCGTGTGGGCGGTGACGTACGGTTCGCTGCATGATCGACCGTTCCGTCCCTCGCCGGGTGCTCCCGGCTCCGGAGCCGCGGGGCACGGAGACCGTCCCGGCCGCCCTTCCCGTACGGCCCCGGACCGGCCGACTCCTCGTCCTGGCCACCGTGTTCGTCTGCGCCGCCTGCGGCCTGGTCTACGAACTGGAACTGCTCGCCCTCGGCTCCTACCTGATCGGCGACTCCGTCACCCAGGCATCCGTCGTCCTGTCCGTCATGGTCTTCGCCATGGGCGTCGGCTCCCTGCTGGCCAAGCGACTGCGGACCCGGCCCGCCTTCGGATTCGCCGTCATCGAGGCGGCCCTCGCGCTGCTCGGCGGACTCTCGGCCATGGCGCTGTACGCGAGCTTCGCCTGGCTGGGGGAGTCCCGGCCCGCGCTCGTCGCCTTCTCCTTCGTCATCGGCATGCTCATCGGCGCGGAGATCCCGCTGCTGATGGTCCTCATCCAGCGGATCCGCCGCCAGGATGCGGGCGGGGCCGTCGCCGACCTGTTCGCCGCCGACTACGTGGGCGCGCTGGTCGGCGGCCTCGCCTTCCCCTTCCTGCTGCTGCCGGTGCTCGGCCAGCTCACCGGCGCCATGCTGACCGGAACCGTCAACGCCGCCGTCGGCGCCGGCCTCGTCCTGTGGCTGTTCCGCCGCGACCTCAGCCGCCGCGCCCGCTGGCTGCTGCTCGGCGCGAACGCCGCCGTCCTGGCCGCCCTCGGCTGCGCCACCGCCCTCGCCGACGACTTCGAGCAGGTCGCCCGGCGCGCCGTCTACGGCGGCGAGGTGCGCGTCGCCCGCCAGACCGGGATGCAGGAACTCGTGCTGACCGGCCCCGCCACCGGCTCCCCCCGCTCCCTCGACCTGTTCCTCGACGGCCGGCTGCGGGTCAGCGGCTACGACGAGTACCGCTACCACGAGGCCCTCGTCCACCCCGCGATGACCGGCCCGCACCGCCGGGTCCTGGTCCTCGGCGGCGGCGACGGGCTCGCCGCCCGCGAGGTGCTGCGCCACCGCGACGTCGAGTCCGTCACCGTCGTCGAGCTCGACCCCGGCGTGGTCCGCCTCGCCCGCACCGACCCGATGCTGTCCGCGCTCAACGGCCGCGCGCACGAGGACCCGCGCCTCGACGTCGTCACGCAGGACGCGTTCCGCTGGCTGCGCGGCCCCGCCGCCCACCGCCGCTTCGACGTGATCGTCTCCGACCTCCCCGACCCGGGCGTCACCCCCAGTGCGAAGCTGTACTCGCAGGAGTTCTACGGGCTCGCCGCCCGCGCCCTGGTCCCCGGCGGGCGGATCGCCGTGCACGCCGGCCCGCTGGCCACCCGCCCGCACACCTACTGGACCGTCGAGGCCACCCTGCGCGCCGCCGGCCTGCGCACGGTCCCCTACAGCGCGGGCGGCCGCCTCTCCGGCTTCGCCGCCGGACCGGACCGCGGCCCCGGGGTGAGCGGCGCGCCGCCGCAGGACTGGGGCTTCGTCCTGGCGGGCCGCGACCGGGTCCCGGAGCTGCGCGTCGACCGGGACGCGCCGGGGCTGCGCTCCCTGACCACGCAGTCCCTGCGGGACGCGGCGCGGGATGCGGAGCGGATGCGGGTGGCGGGGCTGCCGCCGTCCACGCTGCCGCACCCGCGGTACTCGTGACCGGTGCGCGTGACGCGTCCCGGGCGGCACCGGAGCCGGTGCCCGGGTGGGACACGGAGCCGGTGCCCGGGTGGGACACGGAACCGGTGCCCCGCCGACCGGGTGCGGCGGGGGGTGTCGTCGGTAGGCTCGACCGCATGGAGCATCAGGTGTTCGTTCCGGTCCCGGCAGACCGTCTCCGCGCCGTACTGCGCGACCCCGCCCGGGTGGCCCGCTGCGTACCCGGGCTCCAACCGGACGCGGCCCCGGACGCACCGGCCGGCACCGCGGGCGGGCAGCCGGTGCCGGGCCGGCTGAAGCTGAAGGTCGGCTCGAACACCGTCACCTACCGCGGCACCCTGTCCGTCACCGAGCGGGACCCGGACCACTTCGCCGTGTCCGGCGAGGGCGCCGAGATCCGCGGCGACGGAACCGTCATGCTGTCCGTCGCACTGCGGCTGGCGGCGGCCGAGGGCGGGACCTCGCTGGAGTTCACCGCCGAGGGCGAGGCCGGCGGGCGGGCCGCGGGCTTCGCACCGGAGGCGGTGCGGACCGCCGTGCAGCGGCTGCTGGACCGGGCCGCCGCACGGCTGGCGGCGCTGGCGGACGAGACGGGCGGGGCCGGCGAGCCGGGCGGGGCCGCGGCCCCGGCCTTCGACCCCGAGGCGTCGCCCTTCTCCCCGGAGCCGGGCCCGGACCCGCTCCCGGAGGATGCCCTCGGCGGCATCGGGGACCTCGACGGCCTCGGGGACCTGGAGGACCTCGGGAGCGCCTCCGACTTCGGGGAACTGGACCGGCTGCGAGGCCTCGACGCCGCCGGCGGCCCCCTGCAGCCCCCCGCCGAAGCCGCCCACGCCCGGCGCACCATGATCGGCCGCAGTGCCGAGGAGGTCGACCACGCGCCCCCGCGCGGCCGCTACGCCCCGGTCCCCGCACCCGCGTCCGCCGCCGCCGGCGCCGGGCTGCGCTGGCTCGCCCCGGCCGCCGCGCTCGCCCTGGCCTCGGCGGTCGTGCTCGGCCGGGCCCTGCGCAGGCGCCGCTGACCCCGCGCCGGGGGGCACGGGGGTCGTTAGGCTCGACCGTATGAGCACGCAACTGAGCGCCGGCGGCGCCGAGGTGACGGTCGACCAGGACAACGGCTGCCGGATCAGCAGTCTGCGGATCGACGGCAGGGAACTGCTGCGCCAGGGCCCCCGGTACGGCTGCTTCCCGATGGTGCCCTGGTGCGGGCGCACCGCGTACGGGGAGTTCCGCGACGGGGCGGCCGTCCACCGGCTGCCGGTCAACCAGCCGCCGCACGCCATCCACGGCTTCGGCCGCGACGCCCCCTGGCGCCGGGCCCACGCCGGCGCCGCCGAGGCGGCGTTCACCTACGACCTGGCCGACCCCTGGCCGTACCCGGGCCGGGTCACCCAGATCGTCGGGCTCGCCCCGGACTCGCTGACCCTCACCCTGGGCGTGGAGACGTACGGCGACTCCTTCCCCGCCCAGGCCGGCTGGCACCCCTGGTTCCTGCGCAACCTCGGCGCCGGCGGCGAGGACGTACGCCTCGACTTCGCCCCCGCCTGGCAGGAGGAGCGCGGCGACGACCACCTCCCCACGGGCAAGCGCATCGACCCGCAGCCCGGCCCCTGGGACGACTGCTTCGGCATGCCCTACGGCGTCGAGGCCACCCTCACCTGGCCCGGCGAGCTCGAGCTGAAGATCACCAGCCGTGCCGAGTGGGTCGTGGTCTACGACGAGCAGCCCGAGGCCGTCTGCGTGGAGCCGCAGTCCGGACCGCCGAACGGGCTGAACACCCTGCCGCGGCTGGTCACGCCCGTGGACCCGCTGGAGGTCGCCACGACGTGGACCTGGCGCCGCCTGTCGTAGGGCCCGCCGCACGCAACTAAGCTCGGGCCCATGAGTGACGTACGCGATGCGCTTCTGCAGCAGATCAAGGACAAGGCCGTCGTGCACGGCAAGGTGACCCTCTCCTCCGGCAAGGAGGCCGACTACTACATCGACCTCCGCCGGATCACCCTGGACGGCGAGGCGGCCCCCATGGTCGGCCAGGTCATGCTCGACCTCACCGCCGACCTCGACTACGACTGCGTCGGCGGCCTGACCCTGGGCGCCGACCCCGTCGCCACCTCGATGCTGCACGCCTCCGCGGCGCGCGGCGGGCGCCTGGACGCCTTCGTCGTCCGCAAGGCGCAGAAGGCGCACGGCATGCAGCGCCGCATCGAGGGCACCGACGTCCAGGGCAAGCGCTGCCTGGTCGTCGAGGACACCTCCACCACCGGCGGCTCCCCGCTGACCGCCGTCGAGGCCGTCCGCGAGGCGGGCGGCGAGGTGGTCGCCGTCGCCACGATCGTCGACCGCGGCGCCGCCGACGCCATCGCCGCGGCGGGCCTGCCCTACCTGACCGGCTACGAGCTGTCGGACCTCGGCCTGGCCTGACGGCAGGGCCCCCGCCGGGGCCGCTGCCCGGGTCCCGGACCCTCCGGTCTTGCATTCCGGAACCGGTCCCGGCGGCAACCGAGGCCCCGGCGGAGCCGCTGTACAGGGCCTGACCTGCCCTTTTGCTGCCGGGTGGCGCGATTTCCGGAATCCGCCCACCCGGCACGGGTGGAGTGTCACGCGGAGTCTGGAAAGATAGGCGCGACGGTTACGTCGCCCCCAGGTCAGGGTCAGCAATCGCACACTCCCCGCACACCCAAGGAGCGGACAGATGCCCATCGCAACCCCCGAGGTCTACAACGAGATGCTCGACCGGGCGAAGGCAGGCAAGTTCGCCTACCCGGCCATCAACGTGACCTCGAGCCAGACCCTGCACGCTGCTCTGCGCGGCTTCGCGGAGGCCGAGAGCGACGGCATCATCCAGATTTCCACGGGCGGTGCGGAGTTCCTGGGCGGGCAGCACAGCAAGGACATGGTCACGGGCGCGGTCGCCCTGGCCGAGTTCGCGCACATCGTCGCCGCCAAGTACGACGTCAACATCGCGCTGCACACCGACCACTGCCCGAAGGACAAGCTGGACGGGTACGTCCGCCCGCTGCTCGCCCTCTCCGAGGAGCGCGTGAAGGCCGGCCGGAACCCGCTCTTCCAGTCGCACATGTGGGACGGCTCCGCCGAGACCCTGGCCGACAACCTCGCCATCGCGCAGGAGCTGCTGCCCCGCGCCGCCGCCGCGAAGATCATCCTCGAGGTCGAGATCACCCCGACCGGCGGCGAGGAGGACGGCGTCAGCCACGAGATCAACGACGAGCTGTACACCACCGTCGAGGACGCGATCCGCACCGCCGAGGCCCTCGGCCTGGGCGAGAAGGGCCGCTACCTGCTGGCCGCCTCCTTCGGCAACGTGCACGGCGTCTACAAGCCGGGCAACGTCGTCCTGCGCCCGGAGCTGCTGAAGGACCTCCAGCAGGGCGTCGGCGAGAAGTACGGCAAGAGCAGCCCGTTCGACTTCGTCTTCCACGGCGGCTCCGGCTCCACCGAGGAGGAGATCGCCACCGCGCTGGAGAACGGCGTCGTGAAGATGAACCTCGACACCGACACCCAGTACGCCTTCACCCGCCCCGTCGCGGACCACATGCTCAAGAACTACGACGGCGTCCTGAAGGTCGACGGCGAGGTCGGCACGAAGTCCACCTACGACCCGCGCACCTGGGGCAAGCTGGCCGAGGCGAGCATGGCCAAGCGTGTCGCCGAGGCCTGCGCGAACCTGCGCTCCACGGGCACCCGCCTGAAGTGACCCCCAAGGCCGCATGAAGGCTGCATGACCGAAGGGCCCGGTGCACCGTCCTCGCGAGGTGCGCCGGGCCCTTCGGCGTCGGTGCGGTGCCGCCCGCCCCCGGGCTTCCCACGCTCCCTCCGGGGGGCGGAGAACACGACGGCGGGCGTCTCTCCCGCGCTGCCGTGCAGGCGTGGGGAGGCCCGGCCCGCCCCTCGGGTCCCGTCACGGGGGGAAGGGGAGGGCCCGAGGGAGCAGGCCGGGCAGACCGGGTGGGGCGCGGGGGGGGGGGGGGGGGGGGGGGGCGGAGGGGGGGGGGGGGGGGGGGGGGGGGGGGGGGGGGGGGGGGGGGGGGGG
>NZ_JBWKDK010000095.1:4124-14851 GCF_056436005.1 Streptomyces sp. NPDC043854 | reverse complement strand
CCCCCCCCCCCCCCCCCCCCCCCCCCCCCCCCCCCCCCCCCCCCCCCCCCCCCCCCCCCCCCCCCCCCCCCCCCCCCCCCCCCCCCCCCCCCCTCACCGATGAATCAGCTGCCTTCGGTGATCTGCGGGGCCGGCTCGGCCTTGTAGCCGGCGGGGCCGAGGTTGGCGTCCACCGCCTTCTGCCAGGAGCCGTCCTCGACCATCTTCTTGAGCGCGGCGTTGACCTTGGTCTGGAGGTCCTTGTCGCCCTTCTTCAGGCCGATGCCGTAGGGCTCGTCGCTGAGCTTCAGGCCGACCAGCTTGAACTTGCCCTTGTTCTTCTCCTGCGCGGCGTAGCCGGCCAGGATCGAGTTGTCGGTGGTCAGGGCGTCGACGGACCCGTTCTCCAGGCCGGTGAGGCACTCGGAATAGCCGCCCTGCTCCAGCAGGTTCGCTTCGGGCGCCAGCTTGGTCTTGACGTTCTGAGCCGAGGTGGAGCCGGTGACCGAGCAGAGGTTCTTCTTGTTGAGGTCCTCGGCCTTGGTGATCGAGGTGTCGTCGGCGCGGACCAGCAGGTCCTGGTGGGCCAGGAAGTACGGGCCGGCGAAGTCGACCTTCGCCTTGCGCTTGTCGTTGATCGTGTAGGTGGCGACCACGAGCTTGACGTCGCCGTTCGAGATCAGGTTCTCGCGCTCGGCGCTGACGGCCTGCTTGAACTCGATCTGGTCGGGCTGGTAGCCGAGCTCCTTGGCGACGTAGGTCGCCACGTCGACGTCGAAGCCGGTGAACTTGCCGTCCGGGGTCTTCAGGCCCAGACCCGGCTGGTCGAACTTGATGCCGATGACGATCTTGTCCTTGCCGCCGGTGGTGCTGCCGCTGCCGGCCTTGTCACCGCCGCCGCCACACGCGGTCGCGGTCAGGGAGAGGACGACGGCCACGGCTGCGGCCGCGCCGGCCTTGAAAACCTTCATGGTGGACTTCCCTCGGATGAGACGTTGTAGACGACGAGCGACGACACGAGCGCCGGGCCGCCAGGGGATCACTACCAGACGGAACCGTCAGTGGTGCAGGATCTTCGAAAGGAAGTCCTTGGCGCGGTCACTGCGCGGGTTGCTGAAGAACTGCTCGGGCTCGGCCTCCTCGACGATCTTGCCGTCGGCCATGAAGACGACCCGATTGGCCGCGGAGCGGGCGAAGCCCATCTCGTGTGTGACGACGACCATCGTCATGCCCTCGGCGGCGAGCTGCTGCATGACCTCCAGCACCTCGTTGATCATCTCCGGGTCGAGGGCCGAGGTCGGCTCGTCGAAGAGGATCACCTTCGGGTCCATGGCCAGCGCGCGGGCGATCGCCACACGCTGCTGCTGGCCGCCGGAGAGCTGCGCCGGGTACTTGTCGGCCTGTGTTCCGACACCCACCCGGTCCAGCAGGGCCCGCGCCTTCTTCTCGGCGCTCGCCTGGTCCGTTTTGCGGACCTTCATCTGGCCCAGCATCACGTTCTGCAGCACCGTCTTGTGCGCGAAGAGGTTGAAGGACTGGAAGACCATGCCGACGTCGGCACGCAGCCGGGCCAGTTCCCGCCCCTCCGAGGGCAGTTCCTTGCCGTCGATCGTGATCGTTCCGGAGTCGATCGTCTCCAGGCGGTTGATGGTCCTGCACAGCGTGGACTTGCCCGATCCCGAGGGACCGATCACCACGACAACCTCGCCGCGGGCAATGCTCAGATCGATGTCCTGAAGCACGTGCAGCGCGCCGAAGTGCTTGTTGACGTTGCTCAGTACGACCAGGTCGTCGGCGGCTGCGACCGCGTCCTTCGCGTCCTTGGCCACTGATACTCCGCTCATCGGCTTCTTGCTCCGTCCTCCTCGGTTGGCAGGACAGTAGTGAGGCCGTGCGCACACCGTCATCACATCTGAGGGAGAATTGAGGATAACGAAACGGCCTCGACTCGATACGCTCCGTACGTGCCGCGCCGGCTCGCGCCGGAGGGCTCGTACCGGGTACATAACGGAAACCGCGCCGGACCGGAACCCCCTTGACGTGGGGCCCCGCATCGGCGTGGATGCTCTGTGGCCCTCTGACCGCGGGCCGAGCACGGTACAAGCACAACAGGAAACAGGAACGCAGGAAAGGGGGACGCAATGAGACTGCTGCTCGTCGAGGACGATGACCACGTCGCCGCCGCCCTGTCCGCGATCCTCGCCCGTCACGGCTTCCAGGTGACCCACGCCCGCAACGGCGAGGAGGCCCTGCAGGCCCTGCTGCCCGCCGGAGCCACGTCCTCCGCCTCTCCCTACGGGGTCATCCTCTTGGACCTCGGCCTCCCCGACCAGGACGGCTACGAGGTCTGCGGCAAGATCCGCAAACGCACCTCGACCCCCGTGATCATGGTGACGGCCCGCTCCGACGTGCGCTCCCGCATCCACGGGCTCAACATGGGCGCCGACGACTACGTGGTCAAGCCCTACGACACGGGCGAGCTCCTCGCCCGGATCCACGCCGTCGCCCGGCGCAGCGGCGCCGCCGAGGAGGCCGCGGCCGCCGTCGCGGGCGCCCCCGCCGTGGTCCGGATCGGATCCGTCAGCATCGAGCTGCCCACCCGCCGGGTCAGCGTCGACGGTTCCGACGTGCCGCTCACCCGCAAGGAATTCGACCTGCTGGCCCTGCTCGCGCAGCGCCCCGGCGTCGTCTTCCGCCGCGAGCAGATCATCAGCGAGGTGTGGCGCACCAGCTGGGAGGGGACCGGGCGGACCCTGGAGGTGCACGTGGCCTCCCTGCGCTCGAAACTGCGCATGCCCGCCCTGATCGAGACCGTCCGCGGGGTGGGCTACCGGCTCGTCCCGCCGGCCGCCCCCTAGCGGGGGCCCGCCGTGCGCGCCCGCCTGCTCCCGCTGCTCGTCGTCCTCATGGCGGGCGTGCTGCTCGCCCTCGGCCTCCCGCTCGCCGTCAGCCTGGCCGCCGGCCAGCAGCAGAAGGTCGTGGTCGACCGGATCGACGACAGCGCCCGCTTCGCCGCCCTCGCCCAGTTCTTCATCGACGCGGAGGGCTCCGGCAGCAGCGGCGCCGCCGAACGCCGGGAGACGCTCCAGCTCGAACTGGCCCGCTACCAGGAGCTGTACGGCATCCGGGTGGGCATCTTCTACCGCGACGACAACGCCCTGGTCCGGGCCCCCGGCTGGTGGCAGGTCCCCGAGGAGGGCGAGGGCCGGCGGGCCTTCAAGGAGGCCCTCGCCGGGCGGCGCAGCCACGACCCGGCCCAGGTGTGGCCCTGGCAGACCCACGGAAAGCTCCTCGTCGCCTCGCCGGTCGTCCTGGACGGGGACGTCGTCGCGGTCGTGGTCACCGAGTCGCCCACCGACCAGATGCGGGACCGGATCCTGCGGGGCTGGCTGCTGATCATCGCCGGCCTCGCCGCCGCTATGCTCCTCGCGTTCGGGGCCGCCCTCCAGCTGACCCGCTGGGTCCTCAAGCCCGTCCGGACGCTCGACGCGGCCGCCCACGGCATCGCCACCGGGCGGATGAACTCCCGGGTCGCGGCCGCGAGCGGGCCGCCGGAACTCCGACGCCTGGCCCGCTCGTTCAACGAGATGGCCGACAACGTGGAAGAGGTACTGGAGCAGCAGCGGGCGTTCGTCGCCGACGCCTCCCACCAGCTGCGCAACCCGCTCGCCGCGCTGCTCCTGCGGATCGAGCTGCTCGCCCTCGAACTGCCCGAGGGCAACGAGGAGATCGCCTCCGTGCGCGTCGAGGGCAAGCGCCTGGCCCAGGTCCTGGACGACCTGCTGGACCTGGCGCTGGCCGAGCACGCCTCCGCCGAGCTCAGCCTCACCGACATCGGCGCCCTGGCCGCCGAACGGGTCGCCTCCTGGCGGCCGTACGCCGAGGAGAAGGGCGTGCGGCTCACCGGGGCGGGCCGGACCGCCATCACCGGGTGGGCCGACCCCATCGCACTCTCCAGTGCCCTCGACGCCGTCATCGACAACGCCCTGAAGTTCACTCCGGCCGGGGAGGAGGTCACGGTGTCCGTCGTCCCGGCCGGCCCGTCCGTGCACGTCGTCGTCGCCGACCGCGGCCCCGGGCTCACCGAGGAGGAGCTGCTCCGCGTGGGCGACCGGTTCTGGCGCAGCGGCCGCCACCAGAACATCAAGGGATCCGGGCTCGGCCTGTCCATCTCCCGGGCCCTGCTCGCCGCGGGCGGCGGGTCCCTCTCGTACGCGAAGAACGATCCCCACGGGCTGCGGGTGACCGTGGCCGTCCCGCGCAGCGCCCCGCACAACGGGGCCGAGGGCAACGGCTGACCCGCGGAGCCGCCCCGACGCGTACGTCAGCCGGCCCAGGCGAGGGCGGTGCGGGCCGGGGCGGAGGCGGCGTACAGCTCGTCGACGGCCCGCACCTCGAACACCGCAGCCCGCTCCCGGCCGGCCCGCACGACCGCCGGCAGGTACAGGGCGGTGCCGCAGGTGCCGCCGAGGAAGCGGCGGGTGCCGTCCGGGAGCAGGCGGTGCAGCTCGTAGTGGCGGACCGGGCCGGGTGCACGCCGCCAGGACAGCCGCACCGCGGCCGCGCCGTCCTCGTGGGCCGCGGCGTCCACGGTCAGCGCATGCGGAGCGGACGGCCGCGGCCGGGGGGTGCCGTCGCGTACCGACAGGGCGCCGACCCGCCAGGACACCGCTCCGTTTCCCCGCGCCGTGATCCGTACGGCCAGCCCGTACGCGGTCCGGCCCGCCAGGGACGACAGCCCGACCCGCGCCGTGTGCCAGCCCGCGCCCGGGGCCGCGGCGCCCGCCGCGAACCAGGTGTAGGGGACGGGCTCGCCCGGAGCGGCCGGCTCGCGCACCGCGACCCCGACCTCCACCACGGCCGGTGCGGAACCCGGCTCGGCGCAGTGCACCAGCTCCAGGACGCCGGCCCGGGGCAGCGCCAGCCGGGTGCCGTGCAGCCCGACCGCGGCGGGCGCGGTGAGCCGGCCCGCCACGAGGAGGCTGGAGCCGCCCCGCCAGGCCCGGGCGAAGTCCAGCGTGACGGCAGGGCGCGGGCCGGCGGTGTTCACGACCCAGCGGCGGCCCGGCAGCCGGTCCTGGAGGCCGAGGTGGCTCCACGGCGTGTCGGAGACGGCCTCGCCGCGCTCGTACCAGCGCTCGCCGTGCCCGGTGTTGAACGAGCAGGCGAAGGGCAGCGCGGCCACCGTGGACCGGTCCGCGACGACGGTGGCCGGCGCCCGCCAGCCGCCGCCGTCGGGCGCGGGGCGGGCCGGGTCCAGGGACTCGCCCGTCCAGAACCGGTCGTCGGCGCGGTGGAAGGCGCCGGGGGAGCGGTCGGCGAGGTGGTTGCGGGTCCACTCGGGCCGGTAGAAGCCGTAGCTGACGACATGGTCGCGCCCGCGCGGAACGATCGCCTCCCAGTCGACCGCGGAATCCCAGCCGCGGGACTCCGTGTCCACCGCCGCCCACAGCTCGTGGCGGCTGCGGCCCAGGCGTTGGGCGAGCGCCCCGGAGGCGTCCAGGCTCTGCGCGCTCCACCGGAAGTCGACGAACACGGTGTCGGCGACCCGGCCCGCCCGGTCCTCGAAGAACTCCTGGTTGAGCTGGTTGAGCGCGCCCTGCCAGCCGACCCGGCCGGTGCTGTTCATCGCGTCGTACCAGGTGATCCGCAGGTTGTGGGGTGCGCCGGCGGCCCGCAGGGCGCGCAGGAACTCCCGCATCCGGGTGGCGAGCGCGCTGTCCCCGCCGTCGGTCTCGGCGTTGACGAACCAGCCGTCGAACCCGTACGCGACCGCCACCCGGACGAGCTGCTCGGCGATCGGGAACCGGCCCAGGGCGTCGCGCTGCACGAGGTCGCGGGTCCACTGGAGGTCGCCGCCGTACGCGACGGGCGGCAGGAACACGTTGCCCAGCACCCGGACGCCGTTGCGGTGGGCGGCGTCGACGACGGACGCGTTCGGCGCGAGCACGATCCCTTCGCCGGCAGAGCCGCCCCAGAACACCAGCTCGTCGATGTACGCCCAGTGGGCGAGGGCGTAGCTGTCGGCGGTCGGTACCCCCTGGGAGGGGTTCTGGGCGGTGGGGCCGAAGGAGACGAGGGAGGCGATACGGGCCTGGCCGGTACGGACGGCCGGGTGCGGGGGCACCGGCGTGAAGCGGGCGGCGAGCTGAACGGTGGCGGTGTTGTGGGCGAGGTCCGGGTCCGACTCCGGGGTCCACTGCTTGAGCGAGCGCCACACGATGCCGGGGCCCGGGGTGCCGTGGGGGAGGGAGTCGGGGAACCAGTAGGAGGCGTACGGGGCCAGGTCCGCCGGGCCGGCGGACGCCCGGGGCGCGGTGGGCGACGCGGGAGGCGCCGCGGCGGCGTGCGCCGGGAGGGGAGCGCCCAGCAGCGCGGCGGCCCCCACCCCGGCGGCGGCCCCGGCCGCGGCACCGGCGGCGAGGATCCGGCGCCGGGTCGGCGGCGGTACCGATTCGGGGGACGGGCCGGGGGAGCCGTCGGGGGAGTCGCCGGGCAAGGGGGAACGCAAGGAAAGGGGAGGGGTGCGAGGGTGTGCGCCGTTGCCGGGGGACTCGGACATGCGGGGCTCCTCGGGGGACCATGGTCGGGGACAGGGGACAGGGGACAGGGGACAGGGGACAGGGGACAGGGGACAGGGGACAGGGGACAGGGGACAGGGGACAGGGGCCGGGGGACGGGAGACGGGACAGCGGGGCGGGGGTCGTGGGGGCGGCAGGGCGGGTCAGCGGACGTCGGAGACGCGCAGCACCTCCGTGATGCCGCGCCCGGACAGATGGGCGGGGTCCTCGGCCAGCTCCGCCAGCACCACCGCGGGCCGGACCCCGTCGGCCGCCAACGCCGCCCACGCCTCGAAGAAGGCGCCGCCGGGCGCGCACACCGACCGCCCCGGCGCGGCCTCGGCCCCGCCGACGTCCGCGGCCAGCGCGGTGGACCGGACGGTCGGGCGGTGCTCCCTGCCCCGCCACTCCCCGGCGGTCCGGGCGAGGGCGGCACCGGCCGGCTTGGTCCGGCGGTCGTTGGTGAGCAGGCCGAGCCCGTACTCCAGCTCCGGGAAGTCCGCGAGCTCCCGGGACACGTCGTGGGAGCACCACCAGGTCACGCCCCACAGGTCCGCGCAGTCCAGGGCGGCGGAGAGCGTGGCCCCGGTGAACGCGGCCGCGTGCTCCGGCGGGATCAGCGGCGCGGGCGCCCCGACCTCCTGGAGCCAGACCGGCCGGTGCGGGTCCGCCGCCCAGGCCTTGGACAGCTCGACCAGGTAGGCGGCGTGCTGCTCGGTCGCCGTCCCGGTGCGGCCGTGCCGTTGCGCGGTGCCGTCGAACACCCAGGAGTGCACGGCCGTGGCCGCGCCGAGCCGGGCCGCCTGGGCCGGCGTGAACGGGTGCCCGTCCCGGTACCAGGCCGCGTCGTACTCGGCGTGCACGTGGAACCGGCCCGGCGCGCCCCGCTCGCAGGCGGCGAGCATCCGCTCCAGCCAGCGCTCCGCCTGCTCCGGGGTGATCCGGTCCGGGTCGGGGTGCGGGGCGTCGGAGAACTGGTTGATCTCGTTGCCGACGGTCATGCCGAGGAAATGGGGCCGGTCGGCGAGGGCGGCGGCCAGGGTGCGCAGGTACTCCTCCTGCCCGGTGACCACGTCCGGGTCGCCGAAGATGTTCCGCCGGTGCCAGGTCCCGGTCCACGCGGGCAGGAAGTCGAAGCTCGACAGGTGCCCCTGGAGCCCGTCCACCGCGACGTCGAGGCCGCGGTCGGCGGCCGCGTCGGCGAGCGCGACCAGCTGCTCGACGGCACGCGGCCGGATCAGCGTCCGGTTCGGCTGGAAGAGGGGCCACAGCGGGAAGACCCGTACGTGGTCCAGGCCGAGGGCGGCGATCGAGTCCAGGTCGGCCGCGACCTCGTCGAGGTCGAAGTCGAGCCAGTGGTGGAACCAGCCGCGCGACGGCGTGTAGTTGGCGCCGAAGCGGAGCGTTCGGGCGGGCGGGGGAACGGGGTTGCCGTCACGCATGAAGGATCCCGGAAGTCGCGGGGAATTCTCCGGACGCCCACAACGTGCCGCCCCCGGCAGGAGAAAGTCAACAGGGCCTTCACGGCCAAAGGGAAATGGCGTGCTCATGCGCTTCAGACCCGTTGGCAGAAGGGCGGAGCGCCTCTCCGACTCGGGCGGCCAATGCGGTTCAGCTCATGCGGTCAATTGGCCTCGCGCAAGGAAGTGTGCGGAAATGGGCAGCGGTATTTCGGTCACGACGGCGGCCGGCACTCCCGCGCTCTTCACCGGTCCGCCGGAAAACCCCGCGCAGGTGGTACGCGCCGCACCGCAGGCGCCCCGCCCGCAGGATCCCGAGGTGAGGGCCGGTCGGCAGCACCGGCTTCCGCAGCCCGCTCACCGGCCTCGCGTACGCCGTCTCTGCCGGGCCGGGGTGTCCGAGAGCGCCGTATCTTCGCGCTCAACGACCGGCCGGGCGTCTCCGAGGACACCCGCGCCCGGGCCTGCATACTGAATCCGACCCCGTCCTGGAGCGCCACCGTGACCTCACCCAGCCCCTCCTTCCCGGCCCCCGGCGGCCGCGGCCCGGCCGCAGGCCCGACCGTGGCGATCGACATCGGCGGCACGAAGATCGCCGGCGCGCTGGTGCTCCCCGACGGCACGATGACGGCCACCACCCGCCGCCCCACCCCGCGGGACACCGACGCCGACGGGGTGTTCGCCGCCGTCGCGGAGGTCGTCGCGGAGCTGGCCCGCTCGCCCCTGTGGCCGGCGGCGGTCCGCTGCGGCATCGGCAGCGCGGGCCCGGTCGACGCCTCGCGCGGCACGGTCAGCCCGGTGAACATCGGCGCCTGGCGGGACTTCCCCGTCCAGGCCCGGGTCGCCGCGGAGCTGGCCCGGCACGGCACCCCCCTGCCCACCGTGCTGGTCGGCGACGGCGTGGCCATGACCGCGGCCGAGCACTGGCTGGGTGCGGCCCGCGGCCACGCGAACGCCCTGTGCATGGTGGTCTCCACCGGCGTCGGCGGCGGCCTGATCCTGAACAACCGGCTCCACCCGGGCCCCACCGGCAACGCTGGCCACATCGGGCACATCAGCGTCGCGTTCGACGGCCCGCGGTGCGTCTGCGGGAGCCGCGGCTGCGTGGAGTCGATCGCCTCCGGCACCGCCATCGCCCGGTGGGCTGCGGAGCAGGGCTGGACCCCCGCCGGGGGCGACGCCGGCGATGCCACGGCGGTGGGCGTCGCCGCGGCCGCCGAAGCCGGGGATCCCCTCGCGCTGGCCGCGTTCGACCGGGCCGGCCGCGCCCTGGCCGCCGCCATTGCGGCCGGCGCCACCCTCGTGGAGACCGGCATCGCAGTGATCGGCGGGGGCGTCGCCGCCTCCGGGGACACGCTCTTCGGGCCGATCCGCACCCACCTCGCGGACTACGCCACGCTCTCGTACGTCGGCGGCCTGGAGGTGGTCCCGGCAGCCCTGGGCACCCATGCGGGGCTGATCGGCGCGGCCGCCGCGGCGACGATGCTGCTGTCGGCCCGATAGCCCGGGGTCAGGGCTTCACCGAGCGGTAGTACCGCCCGGCGCCCTCGTGCAGGTCCAGCGGATCCGTGTAGATCGCCGTCCGCAGGTCCACCAGCTGCGCCGCGTGCACCTTTTTCCCGATCCGGTCACGGCTCTTGATCACCGTCCGCGTGAACTGCTCGGTCAGCCCCGGATCGGTCTCCTCGGTGGTCACCAGCAGGTTCGGCACGGCCAGGGTCGCCACCGCCGAGGTGTTGCGCGCCCGCGCGTACGCGTCCTGCGGCATCACCGCCGCCCGGTAGTAGCGCGCCGGGCTCCCGCTGCCCTGAAGCGTCTCCACCAGGTCGTCGAGCTGCACGAGCCGGATGTCGAACCGCTCCGACAGCTCCCGCACCGCGTTCGTGGGCAGGCCGCCGGACCAGAAGAACGCGTCGATCCGCCCGGCCTCCAGCTCCGCCGGCATGGTGTCGATGCCGATCGAGACCGGGGTGATGTCCCGTGCCGGGTCCAGCTTGGCCGCCGCCAGCAGCCGCTCCGAGACCAGCCGCACACCCGACTCGGGCTGGCCGATCGCCACCCGCTTGCCGCGCAGGTCCCGTGCCGACTGCACCGGCGACCCGGCCGGCACCACCAGTTGCACGTAGTCGTCGTACAGCCGCGCGACCCCGCGCAGCCGATCCGCGCCCGGTTTCCCGTCGACCCGGTACTTCGAGACCGCGTCCGCCGTCGCGACGGTGAAATCGGCCCGCCCGGTCGCCACCCGCGCGAGGTTCTCCTGTGAGCCCTGGCTGGTCTCCAGCCGGACCCGGACCCCGGGGACGTCCTGCGCCAGCGCCTGCTCCAGCAGCTGGCCGTACAGGTGGTAGACGCCCGTGCGCACGCCCGTGCTGAAGGTCAGCTCGCCCTTCAGCTCCGGCTCCCCGAAGGGCCGCAGCCACCACACCAGCAGCCCGAGCACGGCGAACACGGCCACCAGCCCCCCCAGGGCGGTGCGCCTGCCGAAACGGGGCGGAACGTGAGCCATGGGCGCGATCCTGCCACCGTCGCGGCCCCCTGTCACGGGGCGCCCGGCCCGAGACGGCGGACCGGGGGCGGACCGGGGACGGACCGGGACCGTCGGGCAGCGCCTGCCTCGTTCCACGGCCGGCAGCACGGACCGGAGCGGGGGGGGGGGGGGGGGGGGGGGGGGGGGGGGGGGGGGGGGGGGGGGGGGGGGGGGGGGGGGGGGGGGGGGTGGTGTGGGGTC
>NZ_JBWKDK010000095.1:0-4114 GCF_056436005.1 Streptomyces sp. NPDC043854 | reverse complement strand
GCCGTTCTCGCCCCCCCCCCCCCCCCCCCCCCCCCCCCCCCACCACCCCCCCCCCCCCCCCCCCCCCCCCCCCCCCCCCCCCCCCCCCTCCGCCCTCGGCGAGGCCGTCGGGCCGGTGCCCGGTCAGGCCTTTCCGGCGTGGCCACGAGTCTCGGCGGACCCGGATCCGTCGGTACTGCTCGAGGTGGCGATCTCACGAACACCCTTGTCCCGGGCTGACCGGGCCGCCGCGTCCCTCACCTCGTCGCGTGCTCTGAAGGAAGCCTGCCTGGCGTCGTGGACGAGCCCCACAGAGCCCTTCACCGCACCGCGTGCGATCGGCTTCACAATGCGCTTCACCAGCGGTGACGCGATCAAACCCACGACGAAGGGGGCGGCGAAGGGTGTCATGGCGGTCTCTCCTTGCTCCGGCTGCACATGAGGGGTTGTCCAACGCCTACCCGTGCCGGCTGCGACGCAGCAGGGAAATCCCTCGGACAAGCCGCACGGGCTCGGATAATCACCCCGAAGGGCGTGTCCGGATGGAGCGATGCCGTCCGGTGCGCGTCAGCCCTGATCGAGATTGAGCATCGAGAGGTACATGGGGATCTTCCCCACGGTCCTCCTGGGTACGGTCGCCGTTTGTCGGATGTCGTGGACCAGGTCCCGCACGATCAGCGTGTACGTGCCGCGTTCGTGGACGAGTTCGGCCGTGTACAGCACGTCTACGAGGTGGCTTGCGCTCTCATCCTCGAACGGGTTGCTCATGTGTCACTGCTTTCGGGCGTGTCAGGCCTTGCCTGCCTTGACCTTGGGCCTCTCGCCGTCCCGCAGTTCCGCGCTGATCCGCTCGGCGGTCACCTCGGCGGTGATGTCTTGAAATTCTTCTCCGACTTGGTACGCGGCCTTCTTCATCTCCGCGGCGAGGTTGACGGAAGCCGAGATGGTGCCGCGCACCACCGGCTTCGCGATCCTTTTCACCAGCGGCGCCGCGACGATACCCAACAGGAAAGGGAGAAAAACAGGAGGCACGGCCGTGTCCTTTCTCTTTGCGTTGCCGGCGGGGCGCGTTGCCGGCGGGACGGGAATGCGGCCGTGCGGTGGGTGCCGGCCGGCGTGGATAATCCGCTCGGAGCGGGCGGGAAAATGCAACTTTCATAGAAGTGGAGCATGCGCACACGGCCTCTGCGCTGACTTTGCGCGGCCGGCACCCGGCACGCTAGCCGATCTCCGCGCGCATCAACTGTGGCGCGCGGCCGACTTCCATCCCGAAGACGGGGAATCGACTAGTTTCGAGTGAACCCGGGTGGAAGAACCGTTTGTGCCCGCCGGGCCTGTGGTAAAGACCTGGATCACGCGGCCCCGCGCACGCGGTCGGTGAGGCCGTCAGGGCCGACGCCAAGGGAAATCGAGTCGCGCGGTTAATTCCTTTGGGTGGTTGTCATCCGCGCATAAGAGCTGCCCGATCCGGGGCCTGGCGCGCCATGGCGCCGACGAGCGCGCCGATCGCGCCTGCATTTCATTTTTTTAGATTTATGCATTCCCTGTCCTGAATGCTAGAAAATCCATAGGCATTAGCCCGTCCATGCTGTGACGGGAACGTCGGTGGCAGTCAGGCCGCGGACGGGTCATGGACATCTTCAGGAGGTTGCCCCTTGTCTCGTCCTGAGTTCTCCGATCTGGATGTGCCTGTCTCCACCTCGGCCACGGGGTGCACGGCGGATTCACCGGCCGAGGTGCTGCCCGTGACGGCAGCGCAGCGCGAGATGTGGATGGCCGAGCAGCGCGCTCCCGAGGGAGCTGCGGGATTGCGGATCGGCGAGTACCTGGACATTCGCGGATCGGTCGACCCGGCCGTGTTCGAGTCGGCCCTGCGCCAGGTCGTCGCCGAAACCGAGGCGCTCAGGGTGCGGCTGGTCCACGGCGAGGACGGTCCGGTGCAGGTTCTGGAGCGGGAGGTCCCCTGGGAACTGCCAGTGGTCGATGTCAGCGACGAGCCCGCACCGGAGTCGGCCGCGCGTGCATGGATCGCCGCGGACCTGGCCCGGCCCCTCGATCTCTTCCGTGGCCCGCTGTTCAGCTTCGCCCTGCTCCGTGTGGCCCCGGACCGGTTCTGGTGGTGCCACACCTACCACCACGCGGCAGTGGACAGCTTCGGGTTCGCCCTCATCGCGCGCCGGGCCGCCGAGGTGTACTCCGCCCTCGCCTCGGGGCGGCAGCCCGCCCCCTGCCCCTTCGGTCCCTTGCGGGCCCTGGTCCAGGCCGACCTGGACTACCAGAGCTCGCAGGCCCTGGCAGCCGACCGGGAGTACTGGTCCCGGCGACTGGCCGGATGGACGGGGGCGACCGCGATTCCCCGCCGGCCCGACTTCACGGCAGCGCACTCCGGCCCGGCGGCGGGGGCCCTGCCTGCGGGGAGCGCCCGGGCAACCGGGGCACGGGTGTTGCTCTCCTCGGAAGCCCTGCGAGCGGCAGCCCAGCGATCGGCCGTCACCTGGCCCCGGCTGGTGGTCGCCGCCATTGCGCTCTACGCCCACCGCCTGACGGGAGCGCAGGACGTGTCGGTCGGGCTGATCGTGGCCGCCCGGCCCGACGAGGCCGCCCGTTCGACGCCCGGGATGCTGGCCAACGTCGTTCCCGTGCGGATGTCGGTGCGGCCCGGCATGTCGCTGGGGGCTCTGCTGGCACAGGTCGCCGACCGGATGCGGGAGGCCGTGGCCCATCAGCGCTACCGCGGCGAGGACCTGCACCGTGACCTCGACCTGTCGGGCGGCATCGACACGGCGTTCTCTCCGCTCGTCAACATCACGAGGTTCGACTACGACTTCACGTTCGCCGGCCACCGGTGCAGCGCGCACACCGTCTCGGTCAAGCAGGGTGCCAACCTGATGATCGCGGTACGGGACCGCCAGGACGGTAACGGCCTCCAGCTGGAACTGCATGCCGCGCCCCAGGTACACGGCCATGCCGATCTGGCGGACCACCAGGAGCGCTTGCTGCGCCTGCTGGCGGACCTGGCGGACCACGACCCCGGCACACCGGTCGCCCGTATCGAGATCCTGTCCGCAGAGGAGCGGGAGCGTCTGCTCCCCGGCGGCGACGCCGCCGGGACTCCTGCCGCCCCTGTGGCCCGTTTGTTCGAGAAGAGGGCGGCCGGCTCCCCGGACGCGGTGGCGGTCGTGGCCGGCGACACCACCCTGACCTACGGCGAGCTGAACGCGCGGGCGAACCGCGTCGCGCATGCGCTGGCCGCCCGGAGCATCGGGGCCGAGGACGTGGTGGCCCTGGTGCTGCCGCGCGGAGTGGAGCTGGTGGTGGCCATCCTGGGGGTGCTCAAAGCGGGCGCCGCCTACCTGCCTGTGGATCCGGAGTACCCGGCCGCACGGATCGAGTACATGCTCGCCGACGCGTGCCCGGCGCTGGTGTTCGACGATCCGCAGACCGTCGCGGACCTGGCTCGGAGCGGCCCCGACGGAGATCCGGGAATCGACGTCGACCCACGGCATCCGGCGTACGTCATCTACACCTCGGGGTCGACGGGCCGTCCCAAGGCAGTGGCGGTCACCCACTGCGGTGTGGCCAACCTGGTCGCCGTCCAGGTCGAGGGGTTCGGGATCGACGCCCGCAGCAGGGTCCTGCAGTTCGCCTCGCCCAGCTTCGACGCCTCCGTATCGGAGGTGTTCACCGCCCTGCTGACCGGGGCCGCGCTGGTGCTCGCCCCGGACGGTGACCCGTTGTCGGCCCTCACCGATCCGGACGTTCGCATCACCCACGCGACCGTGCCGCCGTCGGCACTGGCCGCGGTGACCGAAACCGAGGCCTCGGTCCCGACGCTCGTGGTGGCGGGTGAGGCCTGCCCGCCGGGCCTGGTGGCACGGTGGGCCCCGGGCCGGCGCATGATCAACGGCTACGGGCCGACCGAGGCCACGGTGTGCGCGGCGATGAGTGGACCGCTGACCCCCTCCGATTCGGTGCCGCCGATCGGGCGGCCCATTCCCGGTGCGCGGGTGTATGTGCTGGATGGGGTGTTGGGGTTGGTACCGCCTGGGGTGGTGGGTGAGTTGTATGTGGCGGGGGTGGGTTTGGCGCGGGGGTATGTGCGGCGGCCGGGGTTGACTGCGGAGCGGTTTGTGGC
>NZ_JBWKDK010000094.1:0-14929 GCF_056436005.1 Streptomyces sp. NPDC043854 | reverse complement strand
TACTCCAGCGGCATGAAGTACGGCCAGCTGGCGCGGTGCGTTCAGCCGTAGGGCATGGCACCAGCCCTCCCATAGCAGTTACGGGACAGCCCTTACTGATCACCGGACTCGCTTGGCATGCGGGCGGCATTTTGGTGATTTAGCATGAAATTGCACCGCTTGGCCAGTCGATTACTGCTCGAGCAGGAAAGCAGGGGCACATCATGTACATGATGCGCGAGGTCTACCAAGCTGAACGCGGGAAGGCGCCGGAGATCGTGGCGGCGTTCAAGGCCCTCACCAAGCTGTTTGAAGAGGCGGGGTACGCGAACCGGCGAATCTACGTCGATTACGCCGGTCCCATGGATACGGTCGTCTGCCAATGGGAATTCGACAGCCTCGACCAGTACTTCACCATGGAGCGAGCGTTCTTCGTGAATCCAGATGAGAACGCCCAGTCACTGATCGACGCGTTTAACAGCAACGCGGTATCCGGCTACAAGGAGATCTACGAGGTCATCCAGTAGCGGATCACCTGGGCGACAGAGGCCAGCGTCACCCGCGCGTTCCCGGACCCCACGACCGGCTACACCACTCAGCGGGACGCCATCGCCGACCGTACGCTGCCGGGCATGACAAGGTCAGGATTCGATGCTTCGTACCTGCAGCCGCTGTTCAGGGATGTGGAGAACCTGCGCGGGGAGGGCGCGTACCAGCAACTGCCGGCACCGCAGCCTTCGAGCAGCCTTGCGGCTGACGATGCACCGCTGGGCATGTACGCGGCGTCGACGCTCATCCGCAGCTTCTACAGCGCCGGGGTGGCGCACGCCGACGCGCTGCGCAGGCTGGTGCTGGCAGGGGAGGCCGATCCGCAAAGTCCGTGGACCCTGATGCGCGGGTCCCTGGAAAACTTCGCTACGGCCATCGGGCTTGTGAGTTGGGGGTGTGGTGGCGGGGCTTGGGCGCGTCATTGATGCATGACAGCTTTCTGTCTGATTGAGGGTGGTTTCTCGTTCCGTGATGGCTGATGGGGTGAACCGTTCCGGGTTTGATCGAGACTGTCAGGCCCTGCGCTCGGCAGGGGTGCTCAGCAACGGTCGGCCCGAGGCGGTCGGGTACCGCGGCGAGCGGTACCAAGGGAGGTCAGAGGCGGTCGCACTTCGCGTCGATGTTCGCGTACCAGCGCCACTCCACGACGTTGCGGGTGTTGGGCCCGTAGATCCCGTCGGCCTTCTGGCCGGTCGCGCTCTGCAGCGACCGTACGGCCGCCTCGGTCTTGGCGCCGTAGACGCCGTCAATCCCCCCGGTGTCCTTGCCGTAGCAGATGCTCAGGGCGAGCTGGAGTTCCTCGACCGCCGGGTTGCTGGCCCCCCGGGCCATGATGCAAGAGGTGGATCCGCCGCTGGTCGCGGGGACCTTGGTCCAGTACCCGCCCTGGCTGACGCCCTTGGATACGGTGCAGTAGCCGTCGGCCGCCGCGGCGGTGGGGGCGGTGACCAGGATGCCGCCGACGGCTGCGGCGAGGGTGGTCAGAACGGCCAGGGTGCGCTTCACGTGCGTGTTCTCCATAAGTGTCAAAGGGACGGCGAGGGCAGAGCGTGTGGCAGCGGCCGGAGCGACGTGTCCCTGGCGCCTCGGGCCCGGTTTCACCACGGCTGCCGGAGAGTTCCCTCCCGCTCCGGCGTCACCGAATCTAGGCCGAAAACGGTGGTCACGCTGAACGCTCCGTGCGGAATACATTGACGCTCAGCGCACGGAACTCGGTCGGGCTGACGCCGTACGCCTCGCGGAAGGAACGGCTGAATACCACCGGTCCGCTGAAGCCCCAACGGGCGGCGATGGAGCCCACGGGGCGGCCGCGGAGGGCAGGGTCGGCGAGGTCCGCGCGGCACTGCTCGAGGCGGCGACGGCGTATCCGGGCGTGGACGCCCTCCTCCTGGCCGTGGAAGAGCTGGTGGAGAGTGCGCACCGAGATGTGGTGGTGGGCGGCGACGGCCGCGGGGTTCAGCTCGGGGTCGCCGAGGTTGTGCTCGATGAAGGCGTGGATCCGCTGCATCAGCGCCTGCGTCCGGACTTCCGCGGGGAGCAGGTCGTCGGCATCCAGTTGTTGGGCCAGGCACGCCGCCGCGAGGTCGACGGCGACCGTACTGAGACGACGCAGTTCCTCCTGTGTGCATTCGGCGCCGTGGTCTTCGAGGGAGGTCATGAAGGACGCCAGGATCGCGGCCATGCCCCGGTCGCCTGGTATGCGCCGGGCCAGCACCTGGTCCAGGCGCTGGGTGCGCAGCGGCAGGATGTTACGGGGCAGCATCAGGATCGTGGCTTGCACTTCGCCGCCCGTGGCGGGCATCTGGTTGTCGGAGGGCCGGGAGGTGTCCCAGAGCATGAGGTCACCGGCTCCGATGGTGCACTCGCTCCGGTGCTGCGACAGCGACGTGGCTCCTTTGCGCAAGAGGGCCAGCTGGTACTCCTCCGGGTCGCCGCGCCGGATCATCGCGGCCGTACGCCGAGAACGCAGGGGCGACAGGGAGAACCTCGACGCGCGGATCGCTCCCAGGTCGAGCACCGCGGCCTCACCCTGAAACGCGGCGGGCCGCTCGCAGCTGAGCGTGGCGGGCATCACCTCGCTCGACACGATGTCGGAGTACCAGTCGAACCGATCTTCCGCATGTATCTCGTCCGTTGACACCACTGACCACATTCCATGCCCCCTATTGGATCTCTTTGACAAGACCAGAATGCAGCCAAAAAACCGCTGTCCGCGCACGATGATCGGGCGGGTCCCTCCGCGCGGGGAGGGCGGCAGCTCGCGGGTCCTTGCCGAGGGTGGGACGCACCAGCACGCCGGTTCCGCCGAAACGCGCGTACTCGAGGTGGCCGTCGGCGCGGCGGTCGAGGTACCCGCCGGAGCACGGCGCTCCTGCGCGAGTCAGCAGGGCCGGAGATGACACACTGCCCGCCTGGCCGCGACCACGGCGTCGCCTACGGCGAACTCGCGCTTCTTGCGGACCGGATGGTGGTCCGCGAGCCCGACGACCTCGTCGGCCTGGTAGCGGCGCGGTAGTTTGCCACCGTCTGAGCAGCCACTTTGTGACCGGCAGTGGACAGCTCGGCGGCCTTGGCCAGCTGCCGGGCCATCAGCGACCGGTCCGGCCCGTACTCGGGCCTCGGAGACGTCTTTCGGGGCAGCACCAGGCGGCAGCCAGTGCAGGACCTCCGTCGTGAACGCCGCGAAGAGGCGCACGTCGGTGGCGGTGGCACCGCCCTTGCGGGTTTGGGCGTGGATGGTGAGGCGGGCTGCGATGCGGGTGCCGTGGGCAACGGCTCCGTGCACCTCGAAAGGCCAGTCGGTCACGTTCCTGCGGACCGGCCGCAGGTGGGCGAGGAGGCGGTCGTGATCGAGCCGGATACCGTCGCTGATCTGGACGACGTCCCGTGTGAAGTGGCGCTCCATCACCTCTCGCGCCGGGTCGCCACGAACCGTGGACGCGGTGAGGGAGCCGAAAAAGGCGGCAATGAACCGCGCGGGGTGGGTCTCGGTGTAAGGCGGCATGGCTCCCCCCCGCCCCCCGGGGGCTGGGAGCGGGCCGCACCCGCGTCCCAAGAGGCGCACCGCAGCAGCCGCTGCATCGGACCGGGACGGCTATGGCCGGCGTGCTCCGCCAACTGCCAGCAGTTCTTGCGCTCGGTCCCGGAAAGCAATCCGAGCAGATAGGCGCGGGCCGCGGCCCGAGGTTCCACTCGCCCGAACAGGCCTGCAATCCGAGCCATGGCCTGGTCGAACAACGCTGCGATCGAGCAGGGCCTACGCTACGGCCCGCGGCCACCGCACGATCTTCAAGAGTCCACACAAACCCTTGATCATCTCGCGGTGTCCGCACGCATCAGGCGTCGTGGTAATCGCCGCCGTCAACCTGGACCTTCGCCTCCAGAACCTACCTCGCGCATCGTCGCGATCACCGTATCGCTCGGGTTCTTGGACACGATCCGCCCGGCGCTCCACCACATCGGGGCCACCGCGAGGCCGGGATCGGCAGCGACCACCGCTTCCCAAGCCGCTGCGGTGATGTCCTGGCCCTCACCGTCAGTTGTATCCGCGTGGTTCGTCGCCTGCCGTCTTGACCTGCTTGCGGTAGGCCCCCGGCGGCGATCCGAAGTGTCGTTTGAAAGCTTTGGCGAAGGCGAACTCCGACGTGTACCCCGTGTGCTGCGCGATTGTGCTCAGCGGGGTCGGCGATTGGTGCAGCAAGCGCGCCGCGGTGGCCATCCGCCAGTTGGTCAGGTAGGTCAGCGGCGGCTCGCCGACCACCGAGGCGAAGCGGCGGGCGAACGCCGCGCGGGACAGCCCGGCGCGGGTGCCCAGAGACTCCACGGTCCAGGGATGGCCGGGATCGTCGTGGATCGCCTTCAGGGCCGGGGCGACTGCCGGGTCGGTCAGCGCGGCCACCCAACCCCGGGTCCGCTCCTTCGGCAGTTCGGCGTACCACGACCGGAGGATGTACAGCAGCAGCAGATCGATGAGCGCCGTGACGACCGAGTCCGAGCCCGGCTGCGGCGCGTGGAACTCGGCGCACAGCTGATCGACCGCCGAGCGCAGCACCGGGTGGCGACCGGGAACCGCGGGGAGGTGGATGACCTCCGGTAGATCGCTGAACAGCGGATGCGGGCGATCAACGTCGATCGCGTACGCGCCGCACACCAGCACCGTGTGCGGCCCCGGTCCGTCCACGGTGACCTGGCCGATCGGCGAGGAACGGTCCACGCGCTCGGGTACGAATTCCACCGGATCGCGGTCCGGCACGTCGCACAGGGTGTGTCCGCTGCCGCGCCGCAGGAACACGATGTCGCCGGGTCCGAGCGCGAGCGGTCGGCCGTGCGGTGGCAGCAGGTGGCAGTGTCCTTCCACGACCACGTGGAATCCGGCTCCTGAGATGGGTTGGAACTTCAGGGCCCACGGGGCGTGCGCGTCGGTGCGAGTCACCATCGGGCGTCCCGTCCGCAGGACTTCGAGGGTGTCGCTCAGGATGTCCATAGCGCCACTCTAGTGCCTGCACGGCGAGACGATATGACAGGGAATTGAGATTTCAAGTCATTCACCGTCTCGATGTGGAGGCGTACGTTCTTGCCATGGCGGTTGCCGAACCCCGGCACTGCATCGACGAAGGAATGGATCCCATGTCTCTGGCTGGCAAGAAGATCGTGATCATCGGTGGAACCTCCGGCATCGGCTTCGCGGTAGCCCAACAGGCCGCGGCGGCTGGCGCGGACGTCGTGGTCGCCTCCAGCAATCAGGACCGCGTGGACGCCGCGACGAAGCGGTTGGGCGAGCCGGCCGAAGGCCGCCGCCTGGACGTCGCCGACGGCAACGCCATCGCCGCGTTCTTCGAGCAGGTCGGGGAGTTCGACCACCTCGTCTACACCGCGGGCGAATCTCTGCTGATCAAGCCGTTGGTCGACACCACCCCGCAGGAGGCCAGGGCCGTCTTCGAGCGCCGGTTTTGGGGCGCGTTCCTCTCCGCCAAGTGCGCTGCACCGCGACTGCGCGACGGCGGCTCGATCACTTTCAGCTCCGGCGTCCTCGCGATCCGCCCCCTGTCCGGAACCGCGCTCACGGCAGGTATCACCGGCGGCATCGAGGCCCTGTCCCGGGCACTCGCCGTCGAACTCGCCCCTCTGCGCGTCAACGTGATCCAGCCCGGTGTGATCCGCACCGAGCTGTGGGACGGCAGTGTCCCGGACCCGGAGGCTTTCCTCCAGGACGCCGGGTCCGAACTGCTCACGCGGCGTGTCGGCACTGCCGAGGAAGCCGCGGCGGCCTATCTCTTCGTCTTGTCCAACGCCTACGTCACCGGCACCACGCTCGCGATAGACGGCGGCGCGGCACTGGTGTGACACAGGCGCCACGCACAACAGCCAACGGAGCAACGCCGCCCCGACGCGACGCGTTCCTTGCCGTGGCAGTCGACGACGCGAGGCCGACCAGACGTGCGGATCCGAACCGCCCGGCCCGGAGCGGAGACCCGGTCGACCTGATGACGGTTGCGGTCTTCTCGTAGCGGGTGGCGATGCCGCGCCATTGCTCGAGGCGGTTGATGCAGCGTTCGACGGTGTTGCGCGGCTTGTAGGCCTCGCGGTCGAAAGCAGGTGGCCGGCCGCCCTTGCTGCCGCGTCGGTTGCGATGCGCCTGCTGGTCGGCGGGGACTGGGATCACGGCCTGCAATTCCGGTGGGACGCGGCGGCCGGCGCCGCTCCGGTACGGGGTCCGTAGGTTCATGTGACTGAATGGGTGGGGGAACGGCGAGTGGACAGGCGCGAAAGGCGTGACCTGGAGCGTGCGATCGCGGAGGGCATCAAGCGTTCTCGACGCGTCGACAGACGCGAGATGAAGGAGGCGGTCGCCGAAGGTGTCAGGCTCTACGAGCGCGAACGCGAGCGAGAGCGCCGGGCGTCGATGCCGGTGCCGGCGGCGCCGGCCCGGCGGAAGGACGACCCGCGGGACCGTAGGACGGTGGGCGACGTCCTTGCGTTCATCGCCTTCCTGCTCTGGTACGTGGTGCTGGCGTCGCCCTTCATCGCGGTCTTCGCCTTCCTGGTGTACTGGCTCGTCTTCTGAGTCGGCGCCGGCCTGCGGCAGTCCGGGCGGATGCAGCGACCCGTGCTCGCTGAACCGTTGGGCGCCGCAGCCGTCGCAGCGGGACACGCCTTCGGCGTGGGTCAGCCCCGCGAACTCGTCCTGCCGCCGACCGTACACCCCTGGAAGGGGCGACGTCCGCCGCCTTGGAGCGGGACGTCGGGCGCCGCAGTGTTCTGCGGCCGGCTGCACGAGCCGGTACCCCCGCGACACCAGGGGCCCGTCAGCCCGCTGAGCCCAGGAAGCCGACCCGGAGATCGACTACCTGCGGGACACCACGACCGCCCGTGGCCAGCGGCAGCTGTCACGGTACCGGCGCCGATGGTCCGGCGGTCGGCGCGGCCTGATATAGATCCGCTTGCGCGAAAGACGCGCCACGTCGACGACGAACGGTTGAGGGACATGGACTACCTGGCGACCGCCCTGGCTCTCGCGGATGCGCGCGCCGAACGCTCGGATGCGGCCGTTGCCCGATTGGACGCGCTCGCGGCGCAGCACGGTCGGGTACTTCCCCGGTCGGTACGCGACTGGTACTCCCTCGCCGCCGCGACCACGATCCTGGAACCGGCGCGCCACGCCGATCACGTCTACCCGGTCGAGAGCCTCGGCCGACCGGAGACGTTCTACTGGCCGACCGACGACGAGGAATGGCCGGAGGGCCTGGAGGAGCAGGAGGAACGCGAGTTCGACCCGCTGGCACACGACCTGCTGCCGTTCCTGCAGGAGAACCAGGGCGTCTACTGCCTCGCGGCGCAGTTGGACGGTTCCGACGACCCGCCCGTGCTGCTCTCCTGGGACGGCGTGCAGCCCGGCGGGTGGATGCCGCACGCGGACACGTTCGCCCAATGGGTCTACACGCGGGTGTGGGACTTCGCGCTGCTCCGCGGCTCCGGCATGCTCCAGGCGACCGCCACGCAGGTCACCGCAGCGGAGCTCGATGCCCTCGGGCGACGGCTCGAGACGCGTCCTGTGACGAGAACGGACCGCGAGGAGCAGCGGCGCTTCGCCGGTCCCGGCGACGAACAGAGACTCCTCCTGTTGTCCCCGTGGGCCGGCGGGGGCGACTGGAGCGCGTACCTCTGGGCCTCCACGGCCGACCTGTTGGTCGATCTGGTCGACACCGTGCGGCCCGTACTCGCCCTGGGAGAGGTGCGCGCCGCGCCCCGCGAGCCCAGCGGGACGGTCAGGCACGCCCTGGAGCGGATGCGCGCCTGACGCCCTCGTGCGACGGGCGGGGACCCGAGCCGGGGTCCCCTCGGGCGGCCCCGGCTCGGGGTGCGGTTCCGGTCGTCACTCGGGAGACGGCCCGCAAGGGCCGTCCTCCCGTCAACTTGCGCGTCTTGTACGCCGGATGAGCAGCGAACTCCGCCTGTTACGGTGGACCGAAGGCATCGATCAAGCAGTTCCAAGTGACCCCGACTGCGCGGAACCAGAGCGCGTCGCTGGTTTTTGGTGCGAGGTGTTGGGGGTACGTCGTACCGCCGTCCCCGGAGGGGTTCGCCACCTGTGGCTGCGTAGGTGAGAACTGGCATCGGTCGATGAGAATTGACACCGCTGCTGGGCATCTGGAGTGTCAGTGGCTGCTGAGAAGGTCGAGTCATGGCGTGGGCCGCCCATCAGGGGCGCGGGGCCTTCTCGCCGTGCACGGCTGTGTATTCGGCTGCGAGCCAAGGGCCGAGTTTCCCGCCGGGCCCGTAATCACCGCTCCGCAGCGGCCACGTGGTGTAGGCGGCGGCGTTGGCGATGGCCGGCAGCGTGCCTGATCGCGAGACGCCTTCCGACAGGCGCATGGTGGGGGTTATGGACGTGGACGCGGTGATCTCGGAGCTGTACGGGCTACGGCCGGTGAGTTCATCGCGGCCCGCGACGCGCATGCGGCCCAGGCCTGCCGGGACACGCCGCCACCGCGCACCGCACCGCCGCACTCCGGAAACCGACCCTCGCTGTCTGGGCGGCGAACTTCCTCTCCCGCACCCACAGGCCGAATCCCTGCTCAAACTGGGCGGCGAGCTGCAGCGCGCGCACCGCAACCCGCGCTCGACAACCCCGACGGCGACGCCCTCTTCCACCGCCAGGCCGCGCGGGGCGACGAGAAAGAGGTGCGGCGCCGGGCGGCCGAGCGGGAGGCGCGGCGGTCGGTGTGCAAGCGGTGCGGGGTGAAGTTCACCGACGAACGGTGGATGGAGACCACCGCGCGGGTTGTCTGGAAGGCCGGCGACCTGTCCGTGTGCGGCAGCTTGCCACGCCGACGACGTCGCCCGAAGGAAGCCGCCGCCGAAGCGGCCTGCTTTCGGACCGTCGAGCCGCTTGAGCCGGAGGAGAATCGCGACCAGGAGCCGGGCAAGCCCCGCCTCGACCTCGCCCAAGGGCACCGAGAGCCCGCCGTGGTTCGCCACGATCACCGACCGACTCTCCGGTGCATTGCCCCAGGCGCATACGCACACCTCCGACGGGGCCGGACACATTCCCCACGTCACCCACCGGACGACTACGCGGACCGTGTGATCAGCTCTATCGAAGCAAGCGGCCGACCGTGACAACTGACGCGCCCAAAGGGGTAGGGCTGCCCGTGGAGCGTCCGGTCAGCGGCGACTGACAGGTGAATCCACCTGTCCCTTGGCAGTGGACCCGGTCGCTGGGTCATCCAACCCGGTCGATGCCGACTACGCCGATGGCGTCGTTCCGGCACTCCGGCTTGAGCGGGGTTGTCGATGCTGCTTCTCGGTATTTGATGGGCCGATGCGGACTTTCACGGAGGCAGGCAGCGCCACCGCCAGTTCTTGCAAGGACCTGCGTAAGAGGCCACTTGGGCAGGGAAATTGCAATTTCGACATGGCTCGCGGAGGCAGCTACCTTCATCTGGTCTTCGGTGGTCGCCCACGGTCGCGCAGGGGTTTCTTCAGGCTGGGCCGGCCGCGACGGGATGAGTCGGTCAGGCCCCACGAGCCCTCGCCCCCGTGCGTAAGCCACCGAACCGGGTCCACGCCAGGCAGTCCCAACCAGGGAGAGACGCATGCCCCATCTTGCTCTGTACACATTCGGCGTCCTGAAGTCACCTCTCACCGATCCCGCAGCTCTCACGCGTGAGTTCTACGATATTGGTGAGGCCGTCTACCGGAAGATCAGTCAGTACCCCGGATACCTTGCGCGTGCTGAAGCGGCAGACGGTGACCGGGGCGAGCTCTTCGAGGCAGACTGGGGTGCATGGGGCGAGTTCGCCGTACCGACTTGGTACGGCAAGGGCCATACGGTGGAATCCACCGCCCTGGCCGCGAGCCTCTCGCTCTGGACGGACCTGTGCCCCGCCTTCGACGCCGTCTACACCGGTCTGCACCGTGAGGCGCTGAGCAGGCGTTACGACTGGTTCGAGAGGACAGGGCACCCAAATTACGTGCTCTGGTGGGTCTCCGACGGCGTGATACCCACCTGGCGGGACGGGGTTTCCAGGCTGGAGCACCTCCACGACCACGGCGCCGTGCCGCACGCCTTCACCTTCCATGACTCGTTCGCCCCGGACGGAACTCCGACCAGGATCAAAGGCATTGGGCCGAAGAGCGATCAGATTCGCTGACAAGGAAGCCTGAACGACTGGATTCGCTGTCAAGCGCAGCGGTCTGTCGTCGGTCAGTGGATCTGAATAGTCGTTAGTCTTCTGACCTGGTGTTGTGCAGGTTGGTTGAGCGTCTTGGTGCTGTGGTGGCTCACTGAATCTGCGCAGTGTCTGGGTGCGTCAGCTGTCTGGCCTGCGGTGTTTTGCGGTCTGGTTGTGGTTGTGCAGGTTGGTTGAGTGCTGCGCAGTTTCAGTGATACCTGGTATGTGGTGTGGTCTCGGGGGTGGGCTGGTTGTCGATCCGGGTGGTGGGGAGGCCCTGGGATATCGGTTCAGTCAGTTAGCCGACGATCGAGAAGAAGAGCGAGCCGTCTTCGGCCCACCACCAGGCTCCCCGACCTTCGTTCCAGTCGGAGGACCAGCTGTCAAGAGCCTTGATCAGCTCCTCCAGGTCGTACCGCAGGTCGGGGTCGATCCGGTCCAGCACCGCACGGTAGGCATCCACCGCCTGCCCGGCGATGGCCAGTGGCCAACACCCGATTTCCGGCGAACCTTCCGGGGGGCGGGGAATGCGGAACCCGATCTCCGAGGGCGGGCCGCTGTAGATGTACTGGAAGGGCAGCAGGTCCGCTGGAACGCCTGCTGCGCTCAGCGCGTCATCCAGGGCGGAGAACAGGGTGACAGGGCTCCGGTAGCTCGCCAGGGTGTCGGCGTCGCTCGCATTGTGGTCGATGACGATCTGGAGGGCTGCGTAGTAGGCGCTGCCGGCGTACTCGGCGGTGGAGTCCGCTCGGCCGTCGATCAGCTCCTCCAGCGCGTCGTGTACCGACAAGCCCCAGTCCACGCCCTGGGCATCGAGACTGTCCTGACGTTTCCGGGCCTTCTCCCGCATCAAGCCCAGGAGGCGCGACTCCTCGGCGTTGAGATCCCGGGCGGGCAAGAAACGTGCGACCGAGCCACGGTTTGCCATGCTGTAATTCACTACCTTGCTCATGGGGTCATGCTGCCAAAGGGGGCTGACACTCATGCTGCCAGGACCACCTGCCGACCGTACGAGCGACTGAAGCACCCTTCTCCACATGTCTCGTGCCTACGTCGTCTACCAGTCGCCTGAGCTGCGCGAAGTGCCGAGGAACCCTAGATGAGCAGCGGAGCCTGCTCCTTCCGCGCCCGAGTGCGCACCTACGCCCATTCCACGCCCAGCTCCCGTAGTGCATCTGTCGCCGGTCAGTGAATCTGAGCAGTCGTCACGCTTCTGACGCGTAAATAGCGGCAGGTCAGGGTGGGTGTGGGCAGGGCTGGGTGCCCGGTGGCTGTTGAGGCCGCCGGGTGTCCAGGGCTGTCGTTCAGGCTGTGGTCGCCCTCGGGTTGAGGGTGACCGTGTAGCCGAGCTGGTTGAGCTGGGTGATGGCCCGGCGGGTGGCGCGTTCGGGGTTGCGCTGGGTGAAGTAGGTTCCGCCGAGTTCCCGGTAGGCGACGTTGTCGCTCAGCATGTGCCAGATCGCGGTGATGATCGAGTGCTCGACGGCGACCAGGGCCTTGAGGGGGCCACGGCGGGCGGTGAGCCGCTTGTAGCGGGCGGCGAGGTAGGTGCCCTTGGTTCTGGCCGCGCCGAACGCGGCGAGTCCGAGGGCCCCTTTGAGGTAGGGGTTGCCGGGCCGTACTGGTCCAGATGGAGCCGGGCCAGGAACGCGTGGTGCTCGCGGAACCGCCCGGTCAGGGCCTCGGTGAGCTCGGGGATCTTGTTGTGGAGCTTGCGTTTGGCCAGGCCCGCGAGAACGACGGGGTCGGCTTCGCCGCGGATGAGGGCTTCGAGCATGGCCCGTCCGGAGACGCCCATGATGTCGGAGGCGACCGCGGAGAGTTTGATGCCGGTGTCCTCCAGGAGTTTCTCCAGTCGCTGGACCACGCGGCTGCGTTCGCGGGTGGCGGTGGTCCGGGCCCGGGTCAGGTCCCGTAGTTCACGGACCGGCTCGGGCGGCGCGAAGGAGGGCCGGACCAGGCCGTGGGCGCCGAGCTGGGCCAGCCAGGCCCACGTCCGAGACGTCCGTCTTGCGGCCGGGCAGGTTCTTGACCTGCCGGGCGTTGACGAGGATCACGTTCAGGCCCTCGGCCAGCACGTAGTAGAACGGCTTCCAGTAGTCCGAGGTCGCCTCGATCACCACCAGCGTCACCCGCTCGGCGAGGAGATGGTCCCGCAAGTCGAGGACCGCATTCGTTGTCGATCCCCACGTCGTGGTCTCGGTCGTGAAGGAGCCCCGCCGCTTCGTACTCGGCGTGCGGACGCACGCCTTGGCGTCCTTCTTGCTGATATCCAGGCCGGCGCAGCGTTCGTGCAGGACGTCCATGGCCCTTGCTTCCTCCCTGGTGGACGGACCCGTCGAATGCCGTTCCGGGAGGGCCAGGGTGAATCAGGAATTCTGACGCACGTGCTTCACAGCAACACTCCACGGTTCCCGTGGACGGCCCCCAGCACCACGCTGACCTGCGAGCTCGCGGGCATCACAGACGCATCATCGGTTTCGGCCGGAACGAACCCCACCACGATCCCGAACCGGCGTCGCCTCCCGTCAGGGCGGGCAGAAGCACCCCGGCGCGCCACGGCATTTACCACGCCCCAGGCGCGCAACGAAGGTGCGCTGGTTCGCTGACCTGCATAGTTCCTAGCCCGCGGCCTGGCTGCGCAGGTTGGTTGAGCACTGCGCAGTGTCAGCGATCGCTGACAACGGTGAGCCTGCCAGAGGTGCCTCGATCCCAGAGGCGATCTGGTATTGAGAATGAAGCAAGGTATAGAGATGGAACCGCCCTCGCAAGCAGGGGTCCGAGGCAGCTCCGGCCGGGCGCCCTTCATGCGACCCGCTGCCGTCGGGGCGCTGTGCCGGTGTGGCGTCATCCGGCGGTGGTCGCCACAAGTCCACCCGGTGGCTGACACCTCTATTGGGAGGACGGCACGCCCAGTGCCTGCGGGGGCGGCAAGGCGGAATCCCAGCGGCAGAGGTGGCGGCGAGGACGCCGCCACCGGACAAGTTAGACCGACGGTCGGACGTAGGCTTCGCCGACCATCCGGAGTAACGTAGCAGACTAAATTCTGTGCCCTCCGGGCAGAGTGAGGGAATGGAAGACGCTGCGGGGAGGCCGACGAGGTCTCGTAGGAGGAAACGATTCGAGGCCGTGCACAAGTGGTCCGCTACGGTTACAGCTGTCGTCGCCCTGGCTATTTCGTTCTTCAATTTCGCCGAGCTGCAGCGCCAGCCGGACGTCGATCTGGCGCTTCCTCACCTCTTTCGTCTCGAAAAGCTCGGAAATGACGTGCGGTTCTACGTGCAGCCGACGGTATCCACCAGGTTTAAGAGTGAGGATGTCGAAGTAATCCGTGACGCGCGTCTACAGCTCACCCCAACTGCCTCTATCTCTCGTTCGAAGCATCCGGTCTTCTACTGGAGAGAGAGCGTCGTATGGTATTACGACCCATCCACGGATACGGTCAATACCCGCTGGAGTGGCGATCCAGCCCCATTTATTGTCAGCCAGGACAAACCTCAACAGCCGTCATTCGAGTTCCGGGCCAACAATTGGATGTACCAGGCGGGTCAGTACGAAGGTTCTCTGGAGCTCATCCGTTCAGGTGATCGCAATCCCTTGACCAAGAAGTTCTGTCTGATCATTTCCGAGGCAGCAGTCAATGAGCTGACAAATCCACAGCCACCCGATCAGACGATCCGCTTCTTCCGCGACGACCTCCCTAAGTTCGCCTCTTCCAGCTGCTTTCGGAGGGACACGGATTAAGACCAAACTCAGCCCCAGCCCTGAGAATGCGGCTGTGGCGGATACTGGGTCTGAGTCCCGTGTAGGAGAGTGCAACGATCTCTGCGTCACACCCCCTGTAGGCGGAGCCGGAAGGCTCCGGGCGGGGAAGCGGAGCGGACCCGCTCACGGGAGGGCGCAGCCCTCCCCAACTCCCCAACCGCACACGACACAAGCCGAGGTCGCATGAGCGGGCCCGTATGATGATCTTCGATCTGGCCGAGATTGGACAGCTCGGCCCAGGATGCTGCGGGGGTGTCTCGGGCTTTCGTTGTGCACCCCGCATGAGGAGAGTCAGTGAGGCGTCGGCTTACTCCCTGGGCGTGGCTGCCCTGTCGATTGGCGCGATGATCGGCTTCGCTCCGACCGCAAGCGCCGCAACCCCTGTCTGCAACGGCCAGATGCGGGTCGCGACCGGTTCCTACAACGTGTGGGCTCCCACGAACGAGGCCCCTTGGCTCACCCTCACCACCAACTGTGTCATGCGTCAGGGCATGGCCGGTATGGACCGTAGTGCAGTGAGCACGCTGCAGTACGCGCTCAGGGTCTGCAACGGCGCCAACGGGTTGGCCAATGATGGCCAGTTCGGCCCCCTCACGACTCAGGCCGTGCGGGACTTCCAGGTGCGCGTCGGGATCCCTGCAGACGGTGTCTACGGCCCCCAGACGCGGCGTGCGATGTACTGGCCCGCCATCGAGAACGGCCGATGCCAGAAGATCGCATGACCAGATCCTCCCCCGAGGGGTGGGAGCGAAGCGGACACCCAACAGGCCGAAGGCCTTGACCCCGTGAAACGGGGTCACCTCCCCTGCGAAGCAGGGGAGGTCAGGCCAGAACTCGAACAGTCCGAAGCGAAGCGGAGGACTCCGGCCCCAAAGGGGCCGGCCCTGGGGGGGTGGAGGAGAGAACCCGCAAGAGGAGAGGGGGGGGTGGCTTCTCCCCCCGGCGAGCGGGGGGGAGGCACC
>NZ_JBWKDK010000093.1:0-15012 GCF_056436005.1 Streptomyces sp. NPDC043854 | reverse complement strand
TCCAGCGGCATGAAGTACGGCCAGCTGGCGCGGTGCGTTCAGCCGTAGGGCATGGCACCAGCCCTCCCATAGCAGTTACGGGACAGCCCTTAGGTTGGATGTCAATGTGCCCGAGCGTGCCCCGGGACGTCCCGGGGCACGCTCAGTCCTCGATGTGGAGCTCCGGGCGGGTCCAGAGGGCGAGGTCGCTGCTGGTGGCGACTGCCAGGGTGCGACCGGACGGGGAGAAGCCAGCGGCGCGCAGTTCCGAGTACTCGGAGTGGAAGACGTGCCACCAGGTGCCTCCTGCCGGTCCGTTGTGTGCTCCGCCATCGGCGGACAGGATGACGCGGTCGTGGGGCCATTCGGGGCTGACGATGTCCAGTGTCCAACCGTCCGGGGAGGTGCTGTGCAGACCGCCGCCGAAGAGGCCGGCGATGCGGACCGGAGTGCCTGCGATGGGACCAAGCCCGGGGCAGGTGAGGTCCGGGTGTGCGTCGGGGGTGCTGGTGGCGGGATCGGGATCCCGGTCGCGTGCGATCTTCTCACCGGTAACCGCATCGAAGAGTCCGTGGCCGCTGGAGGAAACGACCATGACGAGGTCGTGTCCGGTGTCCGGGTGGACTGCGAAGCCGATGCCGAGCAGGCCCCCGATGGGGATCCCGCGGTCCGGGACTGGTTGCCAGGGCGTGGGGGCTGACATGACGGGGGCGGCAAGGTAGCGCTCCCGTAGCCGCTGCTGGTATTCCGTGATCAACCTGTCTCCTCGGTTCGCTTCGCGTCGCGGGTCTCTCGCGCAGCTTCCGAAGTCGACTTGAATTCACGGAGGCTGATTTCGGCCGGGCCCGTTCGCCCCTCGCCAGCCGTCTTCGAACCGGGCTGTCACGCAATCCAGCATCGGACGTCGTACCCGCCCGCGTACGGGTCTATGTACGACAGCTCGACGCACGACCCCGCGGACTCACGCCCCAGCCTGTAGAACCACCCAGCACCCGCAGCGCGTCCCCCTCACCCCTCCGCTTCCGCCCTCGCCCGTGTCGGCCTGAGCAAGGGCGTCCCGCTCGGTCTGGTCTCCTCCGGGGCCAACCGGCACGACTCGCACCCGCCAGCCGCTGCGTCCCCTGTGTTGCCTTCTGTAGTCGCGCAGCCGGCCAAATCCATGCTTTCCCCACGGCACTTTGACGTGCTGTCACGTCACGTACGCTGGGCTGCTGTGACCAACGGCAGCGACGACATACTGACCCCGCTCGGCCCCCTCGATCCGCGCGAGACGGCCGGCTACCGGCTGGTGGCCCGGCTCGGCGAGGGCGGCATGGGCACCGTGTACCTCTCGCACACGCGAGTTGGGCAGCCCGTGGCGTTCAAGGTGATCCGCCGCGAGTACGGCCAGGACCCGGACTTCCGGCGCCGCTTCGAGCAAGAAGTACGGGCCGCCCGCCGGGTGCAGGGCTACCACCTGGTACCGGTCGTCGACCACGACACCGCCGGGGCGCTTCCCTGGATCGCCTCGGCGTTCGTGCCCGGCCTTTCGCTCGCCGACGCACTCGGCGCCCACGGGCCGTTGCCCCTGCCCGCCGTCTTCCAGCTGGTCGGCTGCACGGCCCGGGCCCTGGGCTCCATCCACGCGGCGGAGGTCGTCCACCGTGACCTGAAGCCCGCCAACATCCTGCTCGGTTCGACCGGGCCGTATGTCATCGACTTCGGCATCGCGCGGGCGGCCGACGTCACGCAGCTGACGCACAGCGGCGGAGTCATCGGAACCCCGCAGTACATGTCGCCCGAACAAGCGCTGGGCGAGCCCGTCACCGCGGCCACCGATGTGTTCTCGCTCGGCCTGATCGCGGCGGTCGCGGCGACCGGCCGGCATCCGTACGGCGAGGGCGGCGCAACCGCCCTCGCCGTACGGATCGCCAACACCGAGCGAACGTCGCCGGAATTGAGCGGCTACCCGGCGCCGCTGCGGACGCTGCTGGAACGCTGCCTCGCCGCCGATCCGGCGGCGCGCATCACGACGGACGAACTCGCGGGGCTGTGCGAGCAGGCGGCGGGGCGGCCGCTGCGCGCGTTCGACGGCTGGCTGCCGGCACCGCTCATGGAGCGGATCACGCGCCGGGAGGCGGCTGCCGCACCCCTCTCGGAGCCCACGCCCACCGCCACGCCTACGGCCACGCCCACCCGGCCGGACGTCGGCGCGCACGTGTCCGGGCAGCCCACCGTGTCGGCCCCGCCACGGCCCGGCACCCCGCCTCCCCGCCCGGCCGGCACAGCGTGGCCGACGGCAACGCCCTCTCCCCAGTCCCCCCAGCGCAGCCGCCCCGCGCTGCTCACCGTCGGCGCGGCCGCCGTGGCACTCGCCGCGGTCTTGACCTGGGTGATCGTGCGCCCGGACGCCGGCACGGGCGGCACCGACGACACCCGGGCGGATCGCCAGCAGCACACCGGCACCTCCGCTCCTACCGCCTCGCCATCCCCCTCGCCCCAGCAGGCCGCGTACACGCTCGTCTTCAAGGACAAGCCCTTCACCCTGCGCGCACCGGGCTTCAACTCCGGCACGCACGTGGACCTGGACGCACCGAAAGCCGTCCCCGACGGCAAGATCGGCCAAAACGCAGGCATGGAGCTCACATACCAGGACTGGAGCGACGCGGACCTGCGCTTCCTCACCCCCATGGGCAGAAGCACCGGCACCACACCCGAGGCATGCAGGACCGGCGTGGACACCGACACCCTGCCGGCCGCGGTCCCCGAAAAGAACCTGAACCTGGGCAAGACCCTGGCCAAGGACATGGTGCTGTGCACCATCACCAGCGACAACAACCTGGCAATGCTGCGGATCACCGACGTCCTACCCCCCACCAAGGGAGGCCTGTCCTCGGACATGCCCGACTACGTCACCACACTGACACTCTGGAAGATCGCCAGATAAGCCGACACAGCAAGCACTGCTGCTGGAGTTCAAGTAGCTGATCAGCGGGGCGATCCACTTCAGCAGCAGCTGCGCGCCTGAACTGGCAGGCCAGCCGGGCGCGGCTCCATGCCCGACCTCGTCCAGGCCGTCGGCCGAGCCCTGCGGATGCAACCCGGTGAAGGCAAGCTCGCATCCCTCGTGGTACCGGTTCTGCTGGGGCCGGGCGAGACCGCGGACAACATACTGACGAGCCGGGCGTTCGGCGGCGTCCGTCGAAGCCTGCCCGGCAGCTGCTGAAGTTCTCCACGCCTCGCGACCCGGCGCAGCTGGCCACGTTCATCAACCTGCAGGTCCTCAACCCCGAGCACGCGCACTGGCGGCGCGGCGTGGAGGCCGCCGTCATCTACGCCCGCGAGCACGGCGATCTCAAGGTCCCCTTCACCTACCGCGCACCCGGCGGCGACGACCAGGAGGCCGCCGCCGAGGGGTGGCCGGCCTCGCTGGCCGCGTTCCCGCTGGGGCAGCGGATCGCCGACGCGAGGCGGTTCTACGCCCGCGGGACATGGACGCCGACCGTGTGAAGCAGCTCGAGAAGCTGGGCATGGTCTGGTCGCACTACGACGTCGCGTGGGAGCAGGGCCTGGCCGCCGCCCGCGGGTGGGCCGAACAGAACGGGCACCTCCTGGCGCCGCTGAACGCCGCCTTCCAAGGCGCGAAGGTGGGCATCTGGCTGAAGAACGCGCGGGCGGCCGCGCGGAAGGCGCAGGAGATCGAGCAGCGGAGGGCCGAGGGCCTGCCGGTGGAGTCGTCGGCCGGGGCGATGACACGGGCGCGGCGCGAGCAGCTCGAGGAGATCGACCCCTCGTGGTGCCCGGTGTGGCCGGTGACCTGGCAGCGCTGCTTCCACCTCGTCCGCCAACGCCTGGACAGCGGCCAGGCGCTGCGACCACGGCGGGCCAGATCGTGCGCCAGGGCGAGGACCTCGGATGGTGGGTCACCTCGGTCCGGCACGGGTGGGACACGCTCACCGCCGTGTAGCAGTGGACGTGCGAGCAAGTCCTCGGCATCAAGCCTGCCGACGAGGACGAGAAGCCCAAGGCCCGCACCAGCCAGGCAGACAAGTGGGCCATGCACTACGCCGCCGCCACCAGTACGTCGCGCGCGAGGGTCACCTGACGGTGCCTCGCGAGCACGTCGAGACGATCACCACCGACGACGGCCAGGCGCAGCAGGGCGTGGCGCTGAAGCTGGGGACGTGGGTCGGCAACCAGCGCCGCCGGGCCGCGGCCCTGTCGCCGGAGCAGGTCGACAGCTGTCCAAGGTCGGGATGCGCTGGGCGTGACGGGCGTGATCGTCACTGCGGTGGCCGTGCTCACCGCGAGGTGCACGAGGTAGGAGCCGCTACAGGCGGCGACGGGCCGTACGGAACCTCCGTACGGCCCGTCGCCATACCAAGGGTCAAGGGGTGTCGCCGGACGGCGCCGACCTGGGCGTGCGGCACACCGGGCACTCCACCCGGCGCGGCGGCGTCGACGCAGCCCGCCGGGCGGGGGCCGACCGCAAGGCCATCGCCGTGCACAGCGGGTGGGCCGCGAACTCCAAAGCCCTTGAGGTCTACTTCGACGACGGAGAAGGCTGGGAGGACAACGCGATGAACGGCGTGCTGTAGACGGTCCCGCGCGAGGCCCGGGGCGGGATCAGCCGAACCCGCTACCCGGGCGTGCGGGGTGCGCCACCATGTCGGCCATGCCGAACACCGCGTAGACCATCGCCGTCGCCGCCGTCACCGCCGTGGTGACCGCCACCGCGACCGGGCTGACCGTCACCCCCAGGCTGGACGCCCGCAAGAAGCGCATCGGGGATGCCCACGCCGCCCGCGACGCCTTCAACACCCACCTCACCACCGTGCTCATGGCGTCCGCCAGGCTCCGGAACTTCCAGCTCCCGGCGGCCGACGATCCGGCCTGCACGCCGGTCGTCCGGGAGCGGCTGACCGCCGAGCGGGAACGCTGGCTGCAGCAGATCGACGAGGCCACCCAGTGGATGAACGACCACGTCGCCACGTTCGCCGGCGGCTGGCCATCCCAGGGCCTGATCGACTTCGCCGTTGCCTACTCCGGCCACGCCCGGATGCTCATGCTGTCCGAGCGCGAGGAGGCGACCAAGCTGGAACTGCTGGGTGACCTGACCCTCCCCGTCCAGCGCCAGTTCTTCGGCTTCTGGTGGACCCGGGCGCGGCACTTCCACACCGACCGCCGCAAGTTCGCCGAGACCGTCGCACGACTGACGGCGCCGCCGGCCGCGACATAGCCGGCGCACCCACGAAACGAGCAGGCCCCGGACGGAAGTCGTCCGGGGCCTGCTCTGTGCCGTCCGCTACCGAAGCGCCCCGGTGACGCTGACCGCTGGAGAGGGAGAGGTCCCCGCCGGCGCCTCGCCACCGCCGCCGAAGAGCGCGAGCAGGACCACGATCAGGAGCAGCCCCCCGCACGGAACCGGGAGGCCGGGGGTTCACGTGCGGGGCCGCGCTCACGGGGTGGGGGCCGTCAGACTCCGGTCAGGGTGTATGTACCCGTTCCGTCCTGCCTGCCGCTGGAGTACTGGCGGATGAGTTCCCCGTCCGCGTACCGGTCGTGGCCCATCATGGAGCCGGTGTACTTGTTCTGCAGGCCGATCTTCGAGCTGCCAGGTACGTCGCGGTAGATGTAGAACCGCTGGAGGTCGTCCTCCCCGCAGGTGGCCGTCGTCAGGTAGGCCTGCTCCTGGTTGGCGATGTTCGCCGGGATGGTCGCGCATCCGCCGTTGCCCCAGTTCCACAGGGACGCCTCGATGACCCCGTTGTTCTCCGTCACGTTGCACAACCGCCAGTTGTCCAGGTGGGCGCTGAAGAATGTGGATACGCGCAGGCGGATGCCGTCGTTGGCCAGGAGGGGTGCGCTCCAGTTCAGGGGCTTGCCGGGGACGTCGATCTTGTAGGCGCCGGGTTGGCAGTTCAGGGCGGCGCGCGGGGCGGGCTTGGCGGCCTTCATGTTCTGGGCGGCCTTGGCGGCTGTTGCGGCGTTGTCGGCGTCGTGCTTGGCCTGGTCGGCCTTGGCCGAGGGGACGGGACCTGCCGGGTGCTTCGCGGTGGCGGCGGGGGAGCCGCAGTCCAACAGGTCCTGGGCCTTGGCCATGATGCTGTTGGCGGGGACCTTGTCCTCGCAGCGCACCGCGCCTTCTTCGAGGGCGGTGTAGGTGGTGTAGCTGCCGCTGTCGGGGCCCTCGGTCCACTTCAGTGCCCAACTGCCGTCGCCCTGTTGGATGCGGTTGCAGTTGAGGCTGCCGTAGGTGCCGGTGACCTTCTTGGTGCCCTTGTAGAGGCCGTAGTAGCCGGGCTCGAAGAAGTTCCAGGAGACGGAGTTCGACTCGCTGCTGGTGGAGGAGTAGTTGACCTGCACGTTCAGGCCCAGGCTCGCGCCGACGCTGCCGAGGGCCTCGACGGCGAAGCTTCCCTGAACGGTGCCGTTGAGGCCGACAGAGACCGAGATGGTGGTCTGGGTGCTGGTGGTGACGGTATGGCTGCCGGTGGAGCCCTGGGTGACGTACCAGCCCTTGAAGTGGGTGATCGTCGGGGTGACTTCGGTCGTCTTGATGACCGGGTGGCGTGTGCCGAGATCGGCTGCGGCACAGGTCTGGCCGGGCTGGACCGTCTGCCCGGAGGCGGCTGGGGCGGCGGCGGCCGGGGTGGCGACCAGGCCCACGGCGGCTGTCGCGGTGGCTAAGAGCGCTCCGAGCCCCCTGCCCAGGCAGGTTTTTGTGCGGCGCATCGTCAGGTTCCCCCTGTGTGTGATCTGTGAGGTGAGTGTGAGTGAAACTAGCGCCGCCGGGGGCGGCAGGGCGATGACACAACTGGCCAAATGCGGTCAAGGACTGTCCCGTTCTCGGTTGGCATGAACGGGAGTTGCCCGGTTCCATACCTTCGGTGTGCCCGCAACGGGGCCGCCGGAGGAAGGGACCACTTTTTGAAACACGTCAGACGCGGCCTGGCAGCGATAGCCTCGCTCGCCCTCACCGCAGCCCTGTGCGCCGTGGGCGCCCAACCGGCCGCCGCCCAACCGCCCACGAGCCGTACAGTCCCCCAGGGCCACGGCGACTGTACGAAAACTGGGCCCGACCTCCGGCGCGAGGGCATGGCCTGGACCTGCATCAAGACGGGACCGGCCACCGCCTCCGCCCTCGCCGCCGTGCCCGGCGCAGCCCCCCGGGTGACCCGTGCCAACCCGGGGGCGGACCTCTGCCTCAAGGACGACCCGAACAAGCCCTTCGACCCCATCCCCTCGAACCGCAAGGCGTACTGCACGCGGTACCTGGCCGAGTACGTGACCCTTGGCGCGGACAACAAGGTGAACGGCCAGGCCCATGTCATGGTCTTCGCCGCAGCGGCCATGAACTCCCTGCCCCAGGCACAGTGGGTGGAGGACATCAGGATCTATGTCACCGACATGACGCCCAATATCGCCGCTGTGACGATGGCTCTGAGCGCCACGTGCAGCGGCCAGTGCACGGCGGGGGCACCGGCCTGGGGCGGCGCGCCCGTGCTCCTGAAGAACGGCCAGAGCAGGGAGGACGGAACCCTCTCCTACAGCTCGTCGGTCGGCAAGGGCTTCGACACGATCGTCCAGCCCTCCTACCACGTGATCGGGACCATCAAGACCGTCACGGGCGGCGGGCGGCCCGTGAACACCCGCCTGGACTGGCCCGGCCCCAAGGTACGCTGTGACGACAAGGTCGGGAGCTGGCCCGGATGCATCGTGGACGGGCACACGGCCAACGTGACCTTCCACAGGTCGAAATACCGGGGGGCGGCCGTCGCCTACGAGTGGGCGCAGAAGAACCTCACGGGCAAGTTCGGCACCCCCGGCCACCTGCTGAACCGGTGGCATGTCGACCCCCTTGACCCGCTGGCCAAGAAGAGGCGTGCCCTGACCTGTGACCGTGGGCCGTACGCCTTCCCCCATGGTGCCACCGGTGTCCCCAACGACTCGTGCGACGAGTACCCGTTCGCCAGGTCGGTGCAGGGCGGGAACGACGGTGCCCTGTGTATCGACATCACCCCGCGCGAGGTCAACGGCGTCTGGGATGTCGCGAATGTCCAGGTCGATCGAGGCACCCCGCCCAACGCGCCCTGTATCCGGGCCCATGTCGACGCCAAGGACAACTCCAATGCGGGTAGCGAGTTCGGGAGCGCGGTGACGTCCGACCGCATCATGGAGGGCGAGGCGTTCGAGGTCATCATCGACGCGTAGGCGACGGATCTGCCTCCCCGGGTGCCCGGGGAGGCAGACCAGGGGCCAGCCAGGTTCCGTCTGACGGGTCATGCACGAAGCCACAGGCATATGGCCGCAACGGTCACAGTGCCGTAGAAGACATAGGCCCGCTTGTCGAACCTCGGGGCAACCGCCCGGTTGGTCTTCAACTTTCCGATCAGCCGCTCCACTTCGCTCCTGCGAACGTAGCGGGCCTTCTCGAAGCTGGTGGGCCGGCCGCCTCGGCTTCCACGGTGCAAGCGATTGGCCTGCTGATTCCTCGGCTCAGGGATGGTGTGCTTGATCTGTCGGCGCCGCAGGTAGCGGCGGTTGCGCCGAGAGCTGTAGGCACGATCGCCGCTGAGGTGGTCCGGGCGGGTGCGCGGGTGCCCGCCATTCGGCCGCGGGACGCGGATGCGCTCCAGGACCGGAATCATCTGAGGCGCGTCGTCCCATTGTCCGAGTGTGATCAGTAGGGCCAGGAGCCGCAGACCGCCCTCACCAACTAAGTGGATCTTTGTGGTGAGGCCGCCGCGGGAGCGGCCAAGACCTTCATCGTCCCGGTGGTGGGCTGGCCGGGCTCGTCTGCCCGGTACCGTCGGGGGCCGGTGACGGGCACCCGCAGCGTGTTGGTGGGCCCTGCAGATCGTCGAGTCCACGCTCGCCATTGACCAGTCGGTTCGCCCCTGCGTATCGGCATCGGCTTGCACGGCTCGCAGGAGCATTTCCCATGTGCCGTCCGGCGACCAGCGGCGATGCCGGTCGTATATCGTCTGCCACTTACCAAACCGGGATGGCAGATCGCGCCACGGGATACGGTCCGCAACCAGAACAGAATCCCGTTGATCACCCTGCGGTGACACTTCCAACGGCCGCCCCGCCCAACGCTTTTTGGCAAGTACGGCTTCAGCCTGGCCCACTCCGCGTCACTGAGATATCCCCGTCCCACATGCCTGGGAACGAGTTCTCCTCTCGGTTCGTCACCGACCCATCAGACAGGCCCTTTGGGCTTGCAGATCATTAACACGTTGTCTTGATCTTGCTGCTGGCCTCGCTGCTCTGAACGAGAATTTGCGCGTGGAGGACGGTGAGGGCGGCTGGCGGAGTAGCGGCGGGTGGGATGACGATGCCGTGGGCCTTGAGCAGTTTCCTGATCTTCAGGAGGGTGCGGTGCATGGCGGTGCGGCTGCTGGCGAACAGCACGGCGAGTGGTTTCGCGGCCAGATTGACGTGCAGGTGGAGCACAGTGGCCGGGACTTGGTCGTGAAAGGCGAGGTGGGGCGGGCGGCCGCGCCGGGTGTCTCCGTCCGGTGCCAGTGCCTGGACCAGGTCGTGCAGCTGGTCGGGAGACATGCCGGTCAGCGCGGGGTCTGTCAGCAGGGCCGGTGTCCATTCCGGCTCGCATGGTTCCGGAGTCCGGGCCGCCGGGATGAGGGGGGCCGGATGGGGGTGCAGGCGGAACTGAGCATCCCGGTCCGGGTGCCGGCCGCCCTCCAGGGTCTTGGCGTTGGCCTGCAGGCTGAAACCCTCCTCCCGCAGCAGGCCGGCGACGGTGTCCGCGCTGACCTTGTGGCCGGCCCGGGTCAGCTCCCGCGCGAGGGTGCGGGTGGATTTCACCGTCCACCGCAGCGGCGACATCGGATCCCCGCGCTCGTCCGGTTCCACCAGCGCCAGCAGCGCGGGCCGCAGCCCAGGGTCGAGATCCGCGACCCGTTTGCGGCCACCGCCCGGCCGCCGCACCCGCCCCAGGGGCTCCTCACCCGCCTCGAGCTCGAACACGCCCTTGCGGACCGTCGTCTCACTCACCTCAGCCGCCCGAGCGACGGCACGGATGCCGCCATGCCCCAGGACACGAACCTCCGCAGCCATCAGCAGCCGCCGCTGCCGCTCGTCCAGATGCGGGAACAACACCGCGCACTTCACAGAGAGTTGGTCACGAGTCTCGTCCGGGATGCGCATACCACACCAACGAGCGCCAGCACGGGAAGCAACACCTTGATGATCTGCAAGCCCTTAGCGCGTGCAGGGTCCATACGCGACGAGCACGACTAACGGGGCCGCACCGTCCTGCGACAGAAGACCCGGATCTCACGGAAGCCCGACACATGGCGTTACGAGTGGGACGCAGAGGACCGTCTCTCAATGATTGTGACCCCGGACGGGGCTCGCTGGCGCTACCGGTACGACGCCCTTGGGCGGCGTGTTGCCAAGCAGCGCCTGGCAACGTCCGGCGGGCCGGAAGTCGTGGAAGAGACAGTCTTCACCTGGGACGGCACGACACTTTGCGAACAAAGCACGTCGGCCGATCCGAACTCCCCCGCAGCGGTGACACTTACCTGGGACCACGACGGGCACCACCACCCGCTGGCACAGACCGAGCGTGTGATCAATGCTTCTCAGGAGGTCGTGGACGAGCGGTTCTTCGCGATCGTCACCGACCTGATCGGCAGCCCGGGAGAGCTGGTAGCCGAGGACGGAACGGTCGCGTGGCGCATCTGGCGGACGCTGTGGGGTGTCACCGCGTGGAACCGTGACGCGACGGCGTACACGCCTCTGCGCTTTCCTGGCCAGTACTTCGATACGGAATCCGGCCTTCACCACAACTACTTCCGGACCTACGATCCGGAGACCGCACGCTACCTCTCCCCGGATCCTCTGGGCCTGCGGCCCGCACCCAACCCCCTTGCTTACGTTCACAATCCGCTCACTTGGTTCGACCTGCTTGGGTTGGCACCAGACCCGGATTGCGAGGATATCGATGCCCAGATCCAGCAGGCACAGGACACCTGGACCAGCCCCAAGTCCCTCACTCGGCACTACGGTGACCACGGTAGGGACCTCGGCTACTACGACGAGGACGACTACGCCATGGCGGCTCACGACCTCATGTCCGGCCCGAAGCCGCCCGGCGTGAAGGAGAAGGATTCCATGATCGAAGGAAAGATCTACCGTTGGAATCCGACCACCAATGAATTCGGAGTGAAAGACCGCAGTACGGGTAAGATAATCACCTATTTTGACAGTTCCCTTCGTAGGGACGGGTCGTCAACGAACGCCAATGCCGAGCGGTATTGGGCAGGCACACAGGGACTGGAGCAGTAGTGACCACGGGCGCACTCCCATGCATCGTCTGCGGGAACCTGACCATCGAGGTACGCGGGTACTACGAGATCTGCCCCGTCTGCGGATGGGAGGACGACGGCGGGGACTACCGGGATCCCGATCGGTATGTGGGCGGCCCCAACCACGTCACACTCCGCGAGGCCCGCGAGAACTACCAGGCGTTCGGTGCCAGTGAGCGGCGGCGTGTCGGCCGGGTCAGGCTGCCGCTCTCCGAAGAGCTTCCGTCGCCGGAGCAGGATGTCTCCGACCGGGTGCCGAGCTGGCTCGACTTCGTCGATGGCCCGGAGAAGGTGCGTGACGTGTACGGAGCGCAGACGGTACCCGAGCTGGACAGCGTCACAGTGCGTGAGGTCCTGTGGCATGTCCAGGACGGGCCGGAACTGCTGATCCGATTCGACCTCCCGGTCTATCCGGAGGAGCCCCCGCGGCCGTGGGTCGAGAGCGGCTTCGACACGGTCCAGGTCCAGCTGCGGTTCATTGGCGCGGCCACTGCACTGGAGGCGACTCGCGATTGCGATCCAGTCGGCCGCATCACGCTCAGCGCAGGGGCTGTCACGCCCTTGGGCGTGTCATTGGAAGCCGAACGTTTTCGGGCGAGGGTAAACGCCGACAGTGCCCGGATCCACGAGGTAAGTGCCTATCGACGGAACTGAAAGACGAAGGAGGAGATGACGGGGCACTACTGAACTTGATTGGGTGATGTCGGGGCGGTTCGCCTGACGGTGGCCGGTCTGCTTCAATAACTGTCGACCGTGAGATACGCACAGGGCGGCGGTTGATCGACGCTGGGAGGGCCGCGCGGGAGCGGGTCCGGCTGCAGGCCGTGGAACGCTTCGAGGGCGGGCAGAGGAACGGGGAGAACGCTGCCGCGTTGCGGTCAGCGAGCGGTCGGTGGCGCCGGCAGTGGCGCGAGCGCGGTGAGGCCGGGGTTCTGTCGAAGGGATCGTCTGGCGCAGCCGGTCGACCCTGTGGGGGTCCACGGCCTGGAACCGGGACGCCACCGCCTACACCCCGCTGCGTTTCCCCGGCCAGTACTTCGACCCCGAATCGGGCCTGCACTACAACTACTTCCGCACATACGACCCGGAGACCGCCCGCTACCTGAGCCCGGACCCGATGGGCCTCGCGCCGGCCCCCAACCCGTCGGCGTACGTCGCGAACCCGCACCAGTGGTGCGACCCGTTCGGGCTGGCTCCGCACTCGGACGGCACCCGGGCGGCGCAGGGCGTCGACCACCAGCTCAACGAGGCGGAGAGCGGCAAGGCGAACCACTACCTGGCAGGCATCGGGGGCGACGATGTGAAGCTGGACAAGTACCTGATCAGCCAGCTGCGCGCACCGGCCAACTACGTGGATGACGCGTCAGGGGCGCGGATCATCATCGACCGCAGCCTCAGGGACGCCGCCGGCAGCCCGGTGGTGGTCATTCGCCAGGACCATATGATCCACGCTTACCACGTCGAAGAGAAGGACATCTCGAACTACATCACTCCGCGAGACGGCAAAGATGCGGCGAAGTGGCGAACCCCGAAACCGGAGGAAGTGAATGAGTAGCGAGGACCCCAGGTCGCAGCAGTGGCCGGGCTACCGCGCGAAGCCGTCCTACGACCCTGGCCAGAGCCTGGTGTTCCCGGCCCCGGTGCCTGCGGACCTGTGGGCGCTCGGACAGGAGGTCCGGGCGGCCGACTGGCCGGTGCGGCTGGCCTTCCGCAGCTCGAGGATCGCGCTGCTGGACACCCTGTGTCACTGGCAGACCCTGCGTGCGCTGGCCTACGTACACGTACTGGCCGCCCGGACTGCGGATGCGCGGCTGCAGAGCGACCTACGGGTGATCCCAGGGCAGGAGACGGCCGGCGATCCGGCGCTGCCCGAACTCCTGGAGCGGCTGGAGCGGTATGCCCTGACCCTCCCCCCGGACATCGTCGACGCGGTCGTCAGCGATGGCGGCAGGCTGCTCGCGGACAACCGGTTCGCGGCGTCCGCACTGGCCGCTGGGCTCACCGCCGACTCCCACCCGGCGGACACCGACGAGGCGGTATCCCGCGCCGTCGTGCTCACCAGCTACTGGTACGAGACACCGGCCCAGCGCGGCGCGCTCGCGCTGGCATGGAGCGCCAACGTGTTCGTCCGCTCCTGGCTGTGGTGGTCGGCCCACTTCACGTACGGTGACCCGGCGGGCGGCATCGGCATCACCACGGACCCCCGCCCGGCCCGACCCTCACGGTCCGCGCTACCTGCCTGGGCGGCCCCCCTGCTGGACCGCGCGGCCCAATGAATCCTGGGTGGTGAGGTGCCCTGAACCACCAGACCGGCCGCCGGACGGCCTGCCTACGGTGTCGGTGGGCCGCCTGCGAGCGACGTGGATCGTCGAACTGATGCGAGCCTGCATCGATCCCGGCGGCGCCGCGCAGGGGGACCAGGTGGCCGCGGCGCCGCCCGTGGGGAGTCGGCTTACTTCCGCCGCTGGTGTTGCAGCGTTCAGCTTGTTCTTTATGGTCTGGCCTGGTCGCGTTCGATGTGCTCCCGGGTCGTTGTCGAGCACACTGACGATCCTGCTGGACCGCACTTTCACGCAGGCGGGCCAAAGGGCAGGACACTCGAAGACCAGTCACGCTCCGGAGTGAATTTCGGCTGGGACAACTCCGTCGAGGGCTACGGGACCATGGAACGCTACCGGGCCATCGACAAGCCCGGCGGAGACCACCACTTCTTCTACGAGGAAAACTGAAATGCGAACGAGCGAGGACAATCTCATCGCGCTCATCCGGAGCAGCGGTCTCGAGGTGGACACGGTCCAGGGCAATGAACCTGGCCCGTCGGTCGACATGGCCTGGCGCGCCATGGCCGGATTCGGTGTGGAGCCCGTCGCATCCCTTCCCCTAAAGGGAGACCTCGAGGGAGTCCACCAGCTTTGGCTCCAACGTGCACGTCAGACGGAGGTCATCGGCGAGGACGGTACGTTCCTCCTCACGGCAGTCGTGACCGGAGCCGCCGAGGTCGGCTGGGTTCGTGTGCGCCTCACCGACACCGCCGACGTCTCTCGCCTCGTCGATGACCAAGGACGTATCGAATTCATCGCACGCTCCCAGTCCGGCCATCACATCTGCGGTGTCACCGCAGAGGAATACGAGTACTGGCTTGTCAGCCTGAATCTCTGACGGAAGCCACCGGTGGGCTCTGTAGCGAATCTGGGGTGCGCTTGGCAGTGTTTTGATCCCCGAGGCCCGTGGGGAGCGCCCTGTTGCTGAAGTCCTTCGAGGAGGAGGCCCGGTTCCCGGGAGCGCCCGACCGCCCGGCGACCCGGTCTGCTCATGTCCGCCCGAGGCGCTCGCGCTTCCGATCGCACCGCCACCTCCGTCCACGAGCCTCAACCACTCCACGATTCCGGCATCCATCGGCCTCGGGACCATCAGTACAGCTGTTGGCGCTCAGAACGATCATGTTCGGTCGGTGTGAGGACGTCGACCCGGTTGTGGTACTGGCGGCGGGCTTTGCGTTGAGCCGGGACCGCTGCGGCGTCCTGCCGCCGTCGAGCGGCTGGCGGCGGAAGGCCGGGGTGGTGCTGACGCACCAGGTGTAGCCCCGGCCTCGCCGTACGGTCGCCCCCTGGTCGAGCGCATTTCGCCGGGGAGACGCGCTGGTGAACCGCTTCCGGTTCGTCGCCGACCACCAGCGCCGCTACGGCGTGAAGCGGCTGTGTACCATCCTCGGCATCGC
>NZ_JBWKDK010000092.1:0-15684 GCF_056436005.1 Streptomyces sp. NPDC043854 | reverse complement strand
CAGCCCCATCGCTTACGAGACAGCGTCCGAGACAACATCAACTACGCTGGCACCAGCCGCATAACCCGTGCCCAGGATTCGGGGTCAAGGCCCGGTGGTAGCCGTCCTGGCTGTCGGACAGGCCGGTGCCTGCGGCGGCGTGGTCCATGCCCGGCATGGACGAGGAGTCGTTGGACGAACCGCAGGCGGTCAGCGTCAGGGCCAGAGCAGCGGCGGTGGCGGTCGCCGCGAGAGCACGGCGCCGGACGGTGAAACGAGTGAGAGCGGACATTTGAGAGGTCTTTCCGGGTGGGCGCACCGCACAGTGACGCGCGCGGGAAACGTGGAGGGCGCCGGCCGAGTCCCGGCCGGTGGCCGGGGCGTCGGCGGTGCCGGTCACGTCCTCGCGATACAGACCCGGAGCAGCAGATCCCGCCCGCCGTCCGGTGGGCCGCGCCGCCTGATCCTGCCGGCGGTCCGCAGGCGCGCCCCAAGGCTTTGCAGGCAGTCGCGCACGCGGTCAGCACGTTCGTAGGTGGCGAAGGCTCACGGTTGGAGGGTCGTGCGTGCGGGCTGGCGCTTACGCCTGTGCCGCCGGATCAGCAGGGCCGCGAGGAGCAGCACTGCGAAGAGTGCGGCGGTCACGGTCGGCCCGATGGTGTCGAGGGCGCCTGCGATGGTGCGCTGGAGGGTTCCGGCCGCGTCGATGACGGGGTCTGTGGTGGCGGGGTCGTGCTGGATACGGATTTCGTACCAGCCGTAGTAGGCGACGTAGGCGCCGACGAGGAGGAGCAGGGCGCCGCCGAGGCGGGGGGCGAGGGCGCCGAGGCGGCGTAGGCGGGTGACGGCGGTGGTGCGGGTGAGGGCGACGGTCAGCGAGGCGGCGCCGACGATCAGGCCCATCCCGGCGCCGTAGGCGGCGAAGAGCGCGATGCCCTCGACCGTGGAGCCGGTGCGGAAGGCGGAGACGACGATGGCGAGGAAGGGGGCGATGGTGCAGCCGAGGGAGGCGGTGGCGTACGCCATGCCGAACAGCGCCATCGAGGGCAGGGAGCGGGTCACCTTCGGTGCGCGCCGGAGTTTCGGGGTGAGGGTGGGGAGTTGCCGGCCGGCCAGGAGCCAGGTTCCGGCGGCGGCTATGAGCAGGCCGAAGGCGATGGTGAACCAGGGCAGGTGCTGCTGGACCTGCCCCGCCACGGGCTGGATGGCCAGGCCGAAGATCCCGAAAAGGGCCGCGAATCCGGCGGTCATCGCGACGGTGGCGGTCAGGGCCCGGCCGACGGCCACGGCACGGCTCGGGGTGTCGTCGCCGAGGACGAGCAGGGACAGGTAGGCGGGGAGCAGGGCGAAGCCGCACGGGTTGACGGCGGCGAGCATGCCGGCGCCGAGTGCGAGGGCGAGGGGGAGATCGGTCATGGGGGTTCAGCCGGTGAGTCCGGCGACCTTCTCGGCCAGGCCCTTGCCGCCGGGGAGTACGCCTTCGTAGACGGTCTTGCCGTCCTTGTCGAGGATGACGTAGCGGCTCTGCTCGGTGACCTTGAAGCGCTTCCACACCTCGCCGTTCTCGTCGGACAGGTGCGGGAAGGAGCCGGTGCCGGTGTCGGAGACGAAGTCGCGCATGGCGGCGTTCTTGTCGAGGCCGGCGACGCCGACGACGTTGGCCATGCCCTGGTAGTCGGCGGCAACCTTGGCGGTTTCAGTGGCCTGGGCCTTGCACTTGGGGCACCAGGGCGCCCAGAACCACAGCACGGTCGGCTTGCCCGCGAGGGTCTTCGCGTCGAAGGGCTTGCCGTCCACCGTGGTGGCGGTGAAGTCCAGCGCCGCGGGCACCGTGGCCCCGTCCGCCCCGGTGCCGCTCCCGTCGGAGCTGGCGAGCGGCCGGGCGGGGGACGATGCGTTCGACGGGGAGACCGCTCCCGCAGCACGGGCGGAATCCGAGCCGCCGCTCGCACCGCACCCGGTGAGGGCAAGCATGGCGGCGGCGACGGCGGCCGGAAGAAGGATGCGGGCGCGCATGAATGACTCCTGAGTGTCGGGGACCGGAGGGGAGCGTAGATCGCCTCCTCGGGTTGTGGGGTGGCTGGTGGCCTTACGGTTCGGCGACGCTCACGGGGTCAGCCCGCCGCGTCCTGGAGGCGCTCGCGGTCGAGTACGGTGATGCGCCCGCGGGTGAGCCGGAGGAGTCCTCGGTCCTCGAGGTCGCGCAGCACTTTGGTGCAGGTTTCGCGGGAGGTGCCGGCGAGCGCGGCGAGCTGTTCGTGGGTGAGGGCGATCTGCGGGTGGCGTCCGCCCGGTCGCAGGGGGCTGCCCGACGGCTGGGCGGTGCTCAGGGTGACCAGGGTGGTTGCCACCCGCTGGGCGACGGTCTTGAACACGCTGTCGGACAGCCGCTGCTCGAGGTCGGACAGCCGGCGGCCGAGGATGGTCGTGATGCGGGCGGCGATGCGGGCGTCGGTCAGCAGCAGCCGGTTCACGTCCGTGCGGCTCATGACGCAGACGACGGTGTCGTCGAGGGCTTCGGCGTAGTTGTCGTACATGTGCTGTCCGAGCAGGACCATCTCGCCGAAGATGGTGCCCGGGGAGATGATCGCGGTCGTGAGCGCGCGGCCGTCGGCGGAGACGCGGAAGACGCGTACCCGGCCCTTCTTGAGGATGAACAGCACCTCGGAGGGCTGGGTGGGCGTGTACAGGATCTCGCCCGCGTGGAAGCTCTTCATCGGTGCCGCCTGGGCGATGGCTTCCATCTCCTGCTCGGAGAGGTCGCAGAAGATGTCGACCTCGGCCAGGCACCAGGTCCGCTCGGAGGCGTCCGATGTGGCGTGGTTCATGTGGTGCGTTCCCTCGCGTCGTCCCGGGGCCCACGGTGGCGGGGCGGCGCCCCATGCCGGGCTGGCCAGCGCCTCGGCGCTACCGGCCAGACAGTAGGGCACCGCACCGCCGTCGACGCGGATGCGGCGCGGTGCCGCGCCGGGCGGCGGGGCGGTGGGTCCGGGGGGTGACGCGGGAGCCTCGCGGTTCATCGGGCGGGGCCGGTGCGCTTGCCGGTCTCCTGGGCGATGGACGCGAACGTCGCTCCGGCGAGGAGCCCGTAGACGAGGTGGGCGCCGAGGCTGGAGGCGGACACGTCGTTCCATTCGAAGACGGGCATGCCCATGTTGGCGGGCATGATCCACAGTGCGCCGACGGTCCACCACACCGCGCCGTAGGCGAGGCCGAGGGCGATGGCGGGGGCGAGGCGCTGGGCGAACTGCCCCAGCACGACGCCGAAGGTGATGCCGGCGAAGGTGGCGATGGCCAGGTGGATCAGCCATCCGGCGAAGGCGTTGGTGGAGCCGAGGAGCCCTGCGATGATGGTGATCATGGCGGTGTCCATCATCGGCCGGGACACCGACATCCAGATGCCCATCCCGATGCCGCCGACCAGTCCGGCCGCGGCACCCCACACCGCGTACACCGGGATCGCGGCCGTTCTCGGGGATGCCTGCACGGTGGTAGCCATGGTGATCGGCCTCCTTGTGCGGTTGTCCTTCCGTTCTCGTCGCCGACCCTAGGGCTCGGGTGGGTGCGGGTATGTGAGGGCGCTTACGTACCCGGGAGTAGCTCGCCGTCCTGTCGGGGTACCTTCACCGCGGTCAGCAAGGCATAGCCGAAGACATCGTCGGCGACGGCGGCGCGGGCCGCCTCCAGGACGGCCGGGGCCGCCTCCAGATCCACGCCCGCGTCGGCGAGGCGGTCCGCGGCGGTGATGCGCAGCAGGCTCAGCCGGGCCTGGACCTGGTCGATCATGCGGATCATCGCCTCGTCATGCCGCTCGGTGGTGAGGATGCGCAGCCCGGCCGCGGCCAGGATCTCGGTGTACGCGTCCAGCGGGCGGGCGTCGGCGATGCAGGCGATCCGGGCGCCCAGCCCGCGAAGCTCGGGCGGCAGACGGACGGTGTCGGCGGTCACGTCGGTGATGCCGAGGCGTCCGCCAGGCTTGAGGACCCGGGCGAACTCGGCGGCGGCTCGGGTCTTGTCGGGGAAGGCGCACAGCGCGCACTCGCACACCACCGCGTCGAACACCCCGTCGTCGTAGGGCAGGTGCTCGGCGTCGCCCGTGGTGAAGACGGCCCGGTCGGCGAGCCTGGCGGCCTGGGCGGCAAGATCCGGACGGACCCGCCCGGGCAACAGCAACATCAAACGCCTGCTCGGAACAGCCGCCATGGCCGCGATCAGGGACAAGACCTCCTACATCGCCACGTTCTTCCGCCGCATCTCCGCCCGCAGAGGCGGCAAACGAGCCCTCGTCGCCGTCATGCACAAACTCGCCATCGCCATCTGGCACGTCCTACGCAGCAAGGCCCCCTATCGCGACCTCGGCGCCGAGTACTTCGCCAAACGCGACCCCGAACGCGCCATGCGCCGCATGACCAAGGAGGCCAACAGCCTCGGACTGACCGTCCGCTTTGAACCCATCACGGTGGGCTGACCTGCATCGTCCACTCTATTTTCGTGTCAGACCCCCCGGTGCCCGTGGCCAACTGCACGACCGCCGCTGCGACCTGCGGTCGGGCTCTGGCGGGGGCAGCAGGTTTTCGCTTCCCGCGTGCGTCGGACGGTGCCGTCAGCGGTCGGCCCGCTCCGCCTGGGCGAGCAGGGGTTCCGCCCAGGCGGGAAGAGCGCTCGCGGCGGGCCGGGGCGGACGAGGGTCGCTGGTGATGTCCGTCTCCCAGTCGTCCCCCGCCCAGTGCCGCACCACCTCGTCCGGGGCGAAGAGCTTGAGCCAGGTGGCCGGCGGGGCCGTGGCGGCCAGCTTGCGGACGTCGGCCTCCACGGGCGCGGGCACCGCGTGCCGGGAGACCTCCTTGGACAGCCCACGGCGATGGTCCACCCCACAGGGAGATCTCGTCGGCGAACCCGCCGCTGCGGTAGTGGCTGGCCCGCCGGTCGAAGCCCTCGGCCCCTCAACTGCGCCTATGGAAAAAGGAATTGGTGCAGCACTTGCACCGGCGTGGTCAATGGCGCGGCATACGCGGCACGGCTGGAAGCGGGAACCGTTCACGCGTGGATGTGTGTCTCCGAGCACACAGCGAGACGTGTCCGGGCGGGTCCCGGCTCGATCCTCAGGGGGGATCTTGACTTCATCGCACCGCGGAAGACTGCGTGCACTGGCCGCCGGCGGCGTACTGGGCCTGGTCGTCAGCGCCCTGGCTGCCGCCCCGAGCAGCGCCGCCCCGCAGCCCGGCATACCCGACTCCGCCCCCGCCCGGCCATTGGTCGGCCCGGCGGCGGACTCGGTCTCCGAGGCCGCACCGGGCAGCGATCGCGAGTACCCGAGCGTCGTCCTGCCCGGCCGCGCCACACGGCCAGCGCCGCTGGCCGCCGCCAAGCCGCGGCACGACGTCGACGGCGACGGCATCAGCGACATGATCGTCATGGAGTACGACCAGACCACGGCCGTCTACCTGTCGTCGATCTCGTCCTGGAGCGAATACGCGATCTACAAGACCGACCCCGACCCCGACGCCTCGTTCAAGGACCTGCTGCCGGTGGGCGACGTAGGCGGCACCAGCCAGGCCGAGCTGCTCTCGCTCTCCTTCGACGGTGTGCTCACGCTCTACGAGACCGGTCTGACGAGCACGTCGGCGCCCCTCTGGTCGGGCCGCGGCTGGCAGATATACAACCGCGTCATGGCCACCGGCGACGTCACCGGGGACCGCCACCCCGACCTGCTGGCCCGCGACCACACCGGAGACCTGTGGCTGTACACCGGCACCGGAAGCGTCAGCAAACCCTTCAACACGCGGGTCAAGGTCGGCTCCGGCTGGGGGATGTACGACCAGCTGGTCGGGGCCAGCGACGTGGACGGCGACGGCCTCGGCGACGTCCTCACCCGTACGCTGAGCGGTGAGTTGTGGTTCCACAAGGGGGCCGGCAGCGCCACCGCCCCGCTCAAGGCCCGCGTCAAGGTCGGCACCGGCTGGAACACGTACAACGTGATCACCGGCTCGGATGACGGCGACGGCGACGGCCTGAGCGACCTGCTCGCCCGCGACCGCGACGGCGTGGAGTACTGGTTCAAGTCGGTCGGTGGCGGCCGGTTCGCCGCACCCGCGTACTTCGGCAGTGGCTATGAACTCAACAAGTTCATCGTCGGCGCGGGCACCACGCCGCTCTACGGCAAGGCACAGAACCTCGGCACCGAAGCGGACAACGACCTCGCCAAGTACAGCGCCCTGGCCAACGGCGACTACCGGATGCCGCCGGTCTGGGCCGGCAAGGAGACGCCCGGCTCCCGCAACACGTACGCCACCGGGCTCAACAGCCGCAACCACGCGACCTTCGTGCAGAACATCGGCAGCGACCTGTACATCCAGGGCGAGCGGGTCAGCACGACGTGGAACTACAACCTCATGGTCGGCCCCGGTGACCTCACCGGCGACGGCAAGGGCGACCTGCTCAGCCGCGACTCCGGCGGCACCCTGTGGCTCCATCCCGGCGACGGCGCGCTGGTGACCAAGTTCGGCGCGCGTATCAAGGTCGGCACCGGCTGGAACGGCTACGACGCGCTCGTCGGCGCGGGCGACTACTCCGGCGACGGGCGGCCCGACCTGCTCGCCCGGGACACCTCCGGCCGCCTGTTCCTCTTCAAGGGGACGGGCACGGCCACCGCGCCGTTCGCCGCCCGGGAGCAGGTCGGCAGCGGCTTCGACCAGTACGACAAGCTGTTCGTCCCGGGTGACATCGACGGCGACAGCAAGGGCGACCTGCTCTGCCGTCTCCCGAACGGCGTCGTGTACCGGTACTCCTCGACGGGCAAGGCCGGCACCGAGACCTTCGCCGCCCGGGTGAAGTTCGGTACCGGTTGGAACCTCTACAAGAACATCATCTGAGTCCCGCGGCCGCCCGGTCGCGAAGCAGCGACGGCGCGGGCCCGGTCCACCGGCACCAGCCGGCGGGCCGGGCCGGTGCCCGCCGGCTGGTGCGGCCACCCAGGGATGAACAGGGCACAAACCGTCCAGGAGGTGGTGCGCTCGTCACTCCCACCGGCCCTTGACGTCGATGGTGGCGTCTCCGGCCCTGATGGTCTGCCTCGTGTCGTCCTTGTTACGGTAGGTGCTGTCCGCTCCGCCAGCGGTGCCCAGCCGCACCCGGTGACGTTGGAGGTCGACCTCGGCGACTTTCACCGTGATCAGCTCGCCTTCATCGACAAGCTGATCCGGGGTCTCGACCGGCTCGTCAGTCAGCTCTGAGAGGTGCAGGAACCCCGCAACGTCGGGAGCAAGCTGCACGAACACACCAAAGGGCACGATCTTGGTGATCGGCCCGGTAAGGATCCTGCCGACCTGATCTGCAAACCGAATGAGCGGATCTTCCCGCAGAGCCTTCAGCGAGAGCGTGACCTGTCCGGAGCGTGTCTCGGCAATGATCACCTCGGCGGTGATTCGTTGGCCGGCTTCGACTGCCTCGGAGGGGTGGCTGATCCAGCCCCACGTGAGGTCCGGCACCCGGACGAAGCCGGTGCAGAGGCCGTCCGGTTCGCCATCGACGTGAACGAAGACCCCGAAGTTGTGAACTGCGGCGACCGTCCCAGCCACGACCTGCCCTCGTTCAAAGGCGAGGAGAAAGGTCCGCAAGGCCGGAATCTCGCACGCCCTGGCGGAGAGGTGAAGCTGACCTTCCTGCCAACGTCCGATCTCTTCGGCATTGATCTCCTGGCCGACCTCAAACAGCTCGGATGGATGTTCCATCCGCCGCATCGATGCCTCATGTCGGGGAATCCGAGCGATCTCGCCTTTCTCTCCTCCGGCATCCACGAGCTGCACCAGGACGTCCGCCCCGTCGAATCCGGTGACCCTCACCGTTCTCACTGCCCCCGGCCGGAGCTGGTTGATCAGGGACTGCATGCGAGGGTCACGGGCTGGCTCGGACATGGAGGTGAGCCTAGTCGGCGCGGCCGCACTGGTCCCAATTCTTCTGACCAGCTTCCAACTAGCGAGTCGCGGCTCAGGGATGACGGAAGCTGAATTGTGCTGTCGCATTCCAGTTGTCAGGTGGTGCGGTTCTGACATGCAGGGCTGCCAGATGACCTGGAGATGCGGTCCGGTGACATTCTCAGACGAGTTGGCCTTCACGGAAGGAATCGCGCGACTGGGTTCCGGCTCCCAGGCACTCGGCGTCCTGGCATGGCTGTGGGTAGGTCACCCCGTGGCCGGACCACGAGGGCGGTCGCGGTGAGCGCGCCAGGCAGCGAGCGCTTCGGTCCTGCGGCCGGCCGGATGCTCGGCATGCCAGTCACGCAGGAAACGGTTGAGTTCGAACTGCGATCCGATCTCCTGAAGCTGGGCAGCGGCCTGGCGTGTGGCGTGCCAGTGGGCGACGGCGTCGGCCAGGGTGCGCCCTGCGCCTTCGCTGACGAACGCCCGCATGTGGGCGTCGAAGTGAAAGCCCGGGCCGATCTCGCGGCGGAAGTACTCGCGCAGCACCTGACTGCACCGCTGGCCCTCAGGAATCACGGTGGACCCGCTCACTGGCGCGGTGAGCTGACGGCCGGCGCTGCGCGTCCGGGGCGGCGCGGCCGGCGGGGCGACACCGTCCAATGCCGCCCGTAGACGCTCCGTCAGCGCCACTTTCCCACCGCCCCGCGGCACCCCGAGCTCCCGGGCAAGCGCGGTCAGCTCGGCCAGCGTCCAATACCAGCGGGCCAACTCGTCACCGCTCAACGCGGCACTCAGCCCCGGTCGCACCTCAGCGCCCGTATTCGAACTCATGTCCCCATGATAGGAGAAGCGGTACGCCCAATGTTCGGCAGACGAACCGGCGGCCAACCGCGACGCAGTGAGAATCTGGCAGCTCGGATGGGACCGAGTGAGAATCCGACAGCTTCACTGCGACAGGACACCCGGGCTACGCGCACGGGCCGGCTGAACGGCGGTGCGGTGACAGTTTGGGCTGCGAGGTGACAACTATCGCTGCGAGGCAGGCACAGGCGGGCAAGCCTGGAGCGGGCACGGTCCTGCACGGGTTGCACCGAGAGGGGGGCTGGAGAGTTGTCTGCACGGTTGTACTAGGCGGGGGGACCGGTGAAGTCCACGTCCCACCGGCCTGGCCGAGCGCGGACTCATGCGGGAGATGCCCGACTGGTTCCGCCTCGACCGCACCGAGGGCCAGGAGCACGCCCTGTACGTCGCCGCGGGGAAGGGCACCCTGCGCCAGCAGCTCACCGGCTGGCTCGCCGAGGCGGGCGTCCCGGTCCTGGTGGTCCGCGGCTTCAGCTCCCAGTCGTACGCCGACGTCGTCCGCGACCGAGTCACCCGCGGGCAGCGCGACGGGGTGCTTGTCGTGGTCGGTGACTTCGACTGCTCCGGCGAGGACATCGAGCGGGACTGGGTGGAGCGCACGGGCTGCTGGACCCCGGTGGCCCGGGTGCTGCTCACCTACGCAGGTACGCGCGTACGGGCTCCCGGCCACCGAGGGCAAGAGCGGCGACCCCAGGTGGCCGGCCTTCGCCCGCCGCTACGGCTTCGACGTCCGCCGCCCGGTGCAGTGGGAGGTGGAGGCGCTGGAGCCGGACGAACTCCGGCGCCTGGTCCTCGCCGCCGTCGACCCGCACATCGACCGCGACGTCCTCGCGCAGCAGATCGCCCGCACGCAGAAGGCGCCGAGGGCCAGCGCGTTGCGTTCTCTGAACTGCGCGAACACAGGCCAACGGTCGCTCTGGGTACCCGCGTTGCAGCTCCGTGTTGCATCGCCGTCCGGTGCCGGAAGGCAAGACGAAGGCCCCAGGGGGGTCACGACGTCCCGGGGCCGTCCTCGGCTGGGCCGCAGATTTGGACCTGCCCCCGGCGACCGCTCGGCGACCGTCGTGATCCGGCGGCGGGATCTTGAGGGTGGAGCTCGGCGCTCGTCACTGTGGCTTCGGATGGGAGGGGCTGCTACCCAGGAGGATGGTCAGGAGGTGCTGTCCGCCGGCATGCCGTGCTGGGGCTGCAGGAGTTCGTGGCAGGTCCCGGAGTCGTCGCGGATGAGCGCGGAGATGCCCCAGGGCTTCTGCTGCGGTTCCTGAAGGACGGTCACCTCGCGCGCCGACAGTTCCTTGACGGCTGCGTGGCAGTCCTCGACGGTGAATGTGCAGCCGAACAGCGCACCCTTGGCGAGCAGCGACTTCAGCTGCTCGGCGGACTGCGCATCCTGCAGCGGTGCTCCCGGAACCATCAGGCTGAGCTGCAGCTCCGGCTGGTTCTCCGGGCCCACGGTAAGCCAGCGAGGGTCCTCGCCGGCCGGCACGTCCATGCGTACCTCCAGGCCGAGCTTCTCGGTGAAGAACGCCTTGGCCGAGTCCTGGTCCAGCACCCAGACCACGACCGTGTTCACTCCAGTGATCATGATTTCTCCCGTTGTGTGAGGTACATCCGAACGTCCGCGAGGCGGTCCCTCGACCGCTTGGACGTCTTCGACGGTAGGTCCCTATCAGGACAGCTCGTGTCACCCTTTCCTGGCAGTCTCGGTGCCATGACCTTGGACCTGCCCGCCCGCATGCTGCGCCTGCTGGCCCTGCTGCAGATGCGCCGCGCCTGGACGGGCGGCGAGCTCGCCGACCGCCTCGGTGTCACCCTGCGCACCGTCCGCCGCGACATCGACCGGCTGCGTGAGCTCGGCTACCCCGTCCAGAGCACCACCGGCCGCACCGGCGGCTACCGCCTGGCCGCCGGGGCCGACCTACCGCCGCTGCTCTTGGACGACGAGGAAGCCGTCGCCATCGCCACCGCCCTGCGCACCGCCACCAGCGGCGTCAGCGGCATCGCCGAGAGCGCGGTGCGCGCCCTGGCCAAACTGGAACAGGTGCTGCCCGCCCGGCTGCGCCACCAGGTCGCCGCGATCCACGCCGCCACCGCCACCGTCCCCTGGGACCAAGGACCGGGGGCCGACCCCTCCGCGCTGGCCGTCCTGGCCGCGGCCTGCCGCGACCACGAGATCGTCACCTTCACCTACGTCTCCAGGAGCGGCGGCAGCGCGCGGCGGCGAGTCGAGCCGCACAGCCTGGTCGTCGCGGGCAGCCGCTGGTACCTGATCGCCTACGACACCGGCCACAACGACTGGCGCACCTTCCGCGTGGACCGGCTCACCGAATCCGCCCCCACCGGCCACCGCGTCACCCCCCGCGAGCTGCCCGCCACCGACCCCGTCGCCTTCCTCGCCGCCCGCGTCGCCGCCGCCCCCGCCCGCTACACCCTGAGCGTCACCGTCCCCGCCGACGCCGCCACCGTCCTGGAGCGCACCCAGGTCCTGCCCGGGCGCGTACGGAGCACCGGCGCGCACACCAGCACCGTCGAACTGGCCGCCGACAGCCCCCGCCGCATCGCCCTCCAGCTCTTCGACCTCGCCCCCGGCCCCGGCAGCACTTTCCAAGGCAGCCCCGAACTCGCCCCGCACCTGGAGCAGGTCGCCCAGCTCCTGCAGGACGTGGCCCGCGCGCTCACCGCCGGCGAGCCGGACGAGCCCCCCACCACGAAAAACCGCCGAGGGGCCACCCGCGTCGCTCCGGGCGTACACCGCCGACCGCTGGGGTCACCTCCCGGTCGGGGCACCTGGTGATCGTGGAGGGGCTACTTCGGCGGAAGTCCGGCAGCGGCTTCCCGGCCCAGTTCCAACCAGTCGTCCAGGACGTCGTCGTCGAGGACTTCTCCTGCCACGATGACCCAGCCCTTCGAGATCCGGCCGCGGACCTCGAAGGGCCGCGCGCCGGGCTGGGCGAGAGCCTGTGGGGTGTCGTCCTGGGTCACTCGCACCAGCAATTCGTCGCCGACCACGCCGACCGCCGTGTTCCCCTGCACCGTGAAGACGAGCCCGCCGAACATCTTCTTCGCGGCGACCTCGTCGCCCTCCTCCAGCAGCCCCCGGACCCGCTCCGCCAGCACCTCGTCATACGCCATGGCCCTCACGCTACCCACACGCCACGGCAGATACCCGCGCAACCCCCACCACGAGCCATATAGGACATTCACTGTCCTATATGGCCATTACGGTCGCCTCAGGGGGCGAAACCGCCCCAGCCGACCCCCACCCACAGGAGAAGACCATGGTCGACACACATGCCGGCAGCGCCGTGAGCGGCAAGGTCCTGTCGCACGCGATCTGGGCCGAGGACGGAGGCGAGCTCGCGGAATTCTACGCCGCCGCCCTCGGCGCGCAGGTCTCCGAGCCGTACCGGGACGAGGACGGCAACCCGGCGGCCTTCCCCGTGTGGGTCGGCGACATGATGTACGTCTTCTGGTCCGCCACGTCGTTCAAGGCCCCGATCTGGCCGAGGGACGAACTCGCCTTCCACATGGACATCAGGTTCGACGACGTCGCCGCGGCGGAGGAGCGGCTCCTCGGGCTGGGTGCCACCAAGCCCGCCCACCAGCCGGGCGGGGGCCACTGGACCGTCCTGCTCGACCCCTCCGGCCAGCCCTTCTGCATCAGCAGCACCCGCTGACGGCCCCAGCCGCTCACAGCGGCTGCTCTCACCAAGACGGCGGCCCCCGGAGTGCACGCCCGCCCCGACCGGCGGAGAAAGAAACCGCGGAGCGCCGGGCGCATGCCGGCCTCGCGCTCGCACACCGGTGAAGACCGCACACCATCCGATCATGGAGGATTCATGCCGTTCGCTCCCTGCCTGAGTGTCAAGGACACCGCGGCCAGCGTCGCGTTCTACAAACAACTCGGCTTCGACGTCGACTCCAGTACCGCCAAGCCCGGCGACGACATCCACATGCTGCTCTACCAGGGCGGATTCTGCGCCATGCTCTACAGCAACGCCGACCTGAAGAACTGGCTGCCCAGCCTGGCCGACACCCCCATCGGCTTCGCCGGCATGTTCTACCTCGGCGTGGACGACTTCGACGGCGTCCACGACCGCATCTCCCGGCACGCCGAGATCATCAAGGACACCGACACCGACCACACCGGCCAGCGCATCTTCTACTTCCGCGACCCGGACGGCTACGTCATCGGCATCAACGACCAAGCCGCCCTCCAGGCCAGCGAACTCGGCAAATACGCCTGACCCAGGCTCCGGACAACAGAAAGACCAAAGCCATGAACAGCGACACGCTCGTGCACGAGTGGGCCAACGCCTACAACGACCAGGACTTCGACCGGTTCGGGAACCTGTACACCGACGACACCGTCTACGAGTGCGGGCCCTTCGGGCTCGCCTTCACCGGCCGGGACGCCTTCGTGCGCCACTTGCAGGAGTACGCCGGTGCCGTTCCCGACCGGAAGTTCACCATCAAGCGGATCATCGCCGACGGGGACGCCATCGCCGTCGAATTCGACTTCGCGGGAACCAGCTCCGGGGTACACCCGGGCCTGCCTCCGGCGGGAGAGCCTGTCACCGTCAGCTTCTGCTCGGTCCTGCAACTGCGCGGGGACCGGATCGCCTCGCAGACCGACTACCTCGGCGGACAGTGACCTCCTCTGAAGGCACAGACGCAGTTCCGGGTGCCCGCCGACCCGTAGCCCCGGCCGTCATCACCGCGGCTGGGGGCCGGGAAACGGGCCATGACCCGGCACCTTCAGGATTCCCCTGGCTCGAAGCGTGGTCCGGCGACGGTCCGCTACACCACCGGCCGCACCCGTCCGGGGGCTTCGCCCGCGGGAACGCCCGGCCGTGTCCCGGGGGCGGCCTGCCCCGTCGTCACCCCCGCATGAAAGACAGCACCGGATGAATCCCGACGACGTCGCGGCATACGCCCTGGGCCTGCCCGAGGTCAGTGAGGAAGAGCCATGGGGCCCGCACCGGCCCGTCTACAAGGCCGGCGGCAAGATATTCGCCACTCTGGCGGCGGCCAACACCTCCCAGCCCGACCGGCTGAGCGTGAAGTGCGAATCCGCCCTCGCCCTGCACCTGTACGAGCAGTACCCGGCGGTACGCCCCGGGTACGGGTACCAGGGCCCCCGGTGGCACTGGATCACCGTTCACCTGGACGGCACGGTCCCGGACGAGGAAATCGCCGAGATGATCAGTCACTCCTGGCAGTGCGTAGTGGACGGCCTGCCCCGCGCAGCGCGCGACCGGTTGCGCGGGCTCCACCGCGATCAGACTGAGCATCCCGCACAGGACGGGAGGGACGGACCGGCGCCGCTGTAACCGTACTCAAAGTGGGGATGCGACACAGCTTCTCAGTGAGCGGTCACGCCCAGTCCACGCCGAGCTTCGCGAGGGCGGCGAGCTGATCGGCGGCGAGCTTGTCCCGCCTCGACCTGGTGTTGGAGACCCCGTTCAACACCCGGATGGAGGCCTGGCAGCTCGTCCAGAACCTCGCCCGCATGGCAGCGCAGGCCGCTCCTGTCTGACGAGGGGCAGGGCACAGTATGAGAGACGTCAGCTCCTGCTCTTGAGAACGTTGCAGGTCACTGTGCTGAGGGATGTCAACGGGCCGCTCGGGATGGCGGCCTTCTCAGCAATCGGTATTCACGGAGGTACCTATGGGTGCATACTCGGGGCATGGCTGACACCACCGTGAAAGTGGACTCCGAGACCCGGAACCGGCTCGCTGCCGTTGCCGCCGCGCGCGGCATGAGCTTGCGCGCGTTCCTGGCGAACGTAGCAGTCCAGGAGGAGAATCACCTGAAGCTGCAGCAGGCGACCATCGTGTTCCGAGAGGTCACCGGGAAGCCCGGCGTTGCCGAGGCGTTCGATGCGGCCTTCCCTGACGAGGCCCCGGCTCCGCGGGACACTGCAGGGCGGGCGGCCTGACCTTGGAACTGCACATCGACATCCGGTGGCTCCTTGATCGGCAGGAAGAGCTGCTCGGCAAGGATCTCGGGGTTGTGGACTACTCGGGTCTCCAGGCAGCTGTCGCCCGGCATCGTGTGAACACCTCGCAGTTCGGTGCCCAGGAACCCGACGCGTTCTGGCGTGCGGCCGCGCTGCTGGACGCACTCGTGCTGCTGCGCCCGCTGCCGGCTCGCAACGCGTACTTCGCGTACGGCGTGGCCGTGGCGTACATCCGCGCCTCCGGGCAGGATGTCGACGACTCATTCGCCCCATGGGAGATCCTCATCCGCGACATCCGCGCGCTGCGGCTGACCGTGCACGACGTCGCCGACCGTCTGCGGTCGATGCACCCGGCTGCCTGAGCGCGGCCACGTCGGATCTGGACGCATCCGCGCAGGCCTCGAAGCGTGGCCCCTGGAGTGGATGATCCCGGACGAGCGCGATGGCCCTCCCGGCTCATTCCCGCGCGTCGGGTGGGCCTGCGCTGCCCACCGGCCCACGAGCCAGCGGCCGCGGTGTACGGGGCAGGATGCCGCTGACAGCGGCCAGCTGGGGATGCAGCGCTCGCGTGATGACCGCACCCCAGTTCAGTAGCCTGCACGAACGGCTTGCCAGCCAGGTGCGTCGTCCACTCCAGCATCGCTGTCCACGAGCGAATCCGTTCCACCGGGATCGAGTAAGCGTGAACGGGCGCACGCCCACATCGGTGGTGCCGCGTGATCCACCGGATCCGCGTTCCGGAGAACGCCTCGGGGCCGCCAGCCCGTGCCCACCACCGCTCCAGCGCACGCTGAGCGGCTGCAGCATTCACCTCCACCCGGCCATCGCCATCCGCGATCTGCCCGAGGCACCGATCGCACCACGCCGCTAAGGGCTGTCCCGTAAATGATCTTCCTGTTGCCTCGGGCATGGTTGGTCGCCGTGTGGGTGGCTCGGCTATCCGGCGAGGGCGAGGTTGTGCA
>NZ_JBWKDK010000091.1:0-16207 GCF_056436005.1 Streptomyces sp. NPDC043854 | reverse complement strand
TCTACTCCAGCGGCATGAAGTACGGCCAGCTGGCGCGGTGCGTTCAGCCGTAGGGCATGGCACCAGCCCTCCCATAGCAGTTACGGGACAGCCCTAGCTTGATCTTTAACCTGTGCGGCGGGGTCGTGGGGTAGTCAACTTCGCCTTCCTGGACGCTGCAGTGCCCGTTCTGCTCGGCGTGTGGACGTCGTGGCGCGGGGTGGGCCGGTGTTTTTTCGGCCAGGTGGTCGTCCCGGTCCGGGGCGGGTGGGTTTCGGTGCTCGGGCCGGGCAGACGACCCTCGGGCGGATGTGCCGGAAGTCGCGGCGGACACGTGCCGGGGTCAGCCTGTCCGAGGAGACGGGCCTCTCCCATGGGCGGCGCCGGTCGGCTGCCAGTGGCCGGGCCAGTCGCAGTTGGGTGTAGGCCGCGAGGATCAGCCAGGTCCAGCGGTCCGCGGCCTCAGGGGTGCGGATCTTCGGACAGGTCCAGCCGAGAGTCTGCTTGAACAGACGGAAGGTGTGCTCGATGTCGAAACGACGCAGATACGCCTGCCAGAGCCGGTCTGTGTCCGCTTCGCCGGCGCCGGTGCCCGACCACCACAGCCAGACTGGCTTCGGGGTGGCTCCGCTGGGCAGGTGATCGATGTCCAGGCGGATCACGGTCCCCTCGACGATCGGAAGGGTGCCGTCGGCCGCGGCCCAGGAAGAACGGTGGGTGAGCTTGGGGTGGAGCCGGTCCCACGAGCGTGCTCGGGCGGTTCCGTAGAGGCGGGTGTCGGTGACGGTTTCGGTGTCCGGGGTGCCCCAGGTGTCGGGCTGGCCGAAGACGAACTCGCCGCCGTGCCGCGGCGGACGGCCCATGGTGTGGGGCTGCCGCGGCGGGACGGCCCGACGTAGTACTCGGTCCGAACGCATCCGGGCCAGGACCTGGACCGGCAGGTCCCGTAGGAGGTGGGCCAGGCGTGGCGCGTCGTATCCGGCGTCCGCTATGACGAGGACGTCAGGGTCGCCGGCCTGCCACTGGCCTGCGGTGATGAGGCGCTCGACAAGTTCGCGCAGTTGTCGGGCGGTGACGGTGGCGGTGTCGTCCCCGGGTGCCAGGCGCAGAGCGTCCAGCGGGGCGGTCCACGAGCTGCGGCCCGGCTCCAGCGCGCAGACGATCGAGTACGGCCACCCGGGAACGGGGATGTGCTGGTCTTTGCCCCGGCCGTAGGTGTGGCACAGGATCCGCTCTGGTGAGGTGTGGGCGTTCGGCCGCAGCCAGCACGTGACATCGACGGCCAGGACCAGCCGCCCGTCGACTGCCCGTGGCAGCGGCACGGAGGCCAGGGCCTGGCGCATCCGGTCCGCGTCGATTCGGCCCTTTGAGACGGCAGCGTAAAGTCCTCCGTGCCCACGGCGGTGTTCGCCCACCAGCGACAGCTCTGCCAGCGACCTCACCGGCCCGTCACCGCACAAGAGCGCGTCGGCCAGCTCGAACAGAGCGTCCGAACGAGCGGTGAGACAGGAGTAGAACTCACCCCGGAAGCGTGACAGCTCCGCCGGCGGCTCTCGCCGGCCATCGTGATGCAGCAGACTCATCCTCGCGGCCTTCGTGCTGGACATGTGTGTTCCTTGGTCGGAGCACATGTTCAGACGAAGGTCGCTTCCGTGTACGGCGGACACCGAACCGAGTGATCAAGTACGAGCACCGTTCGAGGAGCGGTTCCTACCGGCGCTGCAGGGATCCGGGGCCGCAACGAGTGGACCAGTCGCCGGCCGGTGACAGCCGCACTCCTCCAGCCCGCACGACAACAAGCCTGTCGTCTTCGAAAGCGATTCGATCACCAGCAGCCAGGAAGAGCGGGCGCGCCAGCTCGAAGGCGTATCCGTCGTCGGTCTCGAGATCCTTCACCAGTACCAACCGCGAAGTCGGCGTGGCTCCGTCAGCTATCAGACGCATGCCGAGATGGTCCCACGGAGTCGGCGGTCACCTCGCCCCTATGCAGCGGCTGACCAACGACCCAGACGTTAAAGATCAAGTTAGATCACGCTCGTCCGTCATTGCCGCTCCCGCTGAAGGGACTGCGGCCTACCTACCCGGAGCGGCGAACGCCTACTCTCCGTCACACGACTCCCCTTCGCGCACGCTGTGCACCGAGCAGCGCCCACGCCCCCGACCAGTCCGCCAGATGGACCCGTCGCGCATCCATGATCGAATGTGCGCGCGACCAGGCGGTGCGCTGGGTTACCGTTCGCTCACATTGTGGAGGGGATGGTGAAGATCAACACCACACCGTTCGCTGGGCGCCCGGCATCCAGCCTGGGAAGGACGGCCTGACCGATCGGCAGCGGGCCGCTCTGTCCTGCATCGCCGGCTCGCCGCAGCGGAGGGGCTACCCGCCCTCGATGCGAGAGAACGGCGACACGGCGGGGGCTCTCCAGCACGGCCTCGGCGGAGCATCAGCTGAAGAGGCTGGAGAAGAAGGGCCTGGTGCCCAGGGACTTCCGCCGGCCCCGCTCATACGCGCTCACCGCTTTCGGCGAAGATCAGCTCTTGGGTCTCGCGCCCGCACTCCCCGTGCAGACCGCGCCCGCAGACGGCCCGGATCAGCTCCCGACCTTCCAGGCCAAGCCGGTGAATGGCAGCCCTACGATCGCGACCGCGCCGGACAGCGCCATCGCCCGGGCAACCGTCTCCGCGACGGACACGCCGGACAAATTGCCGCCCAGCTCACTCGAAGTCGCCGGTGAACTCATCATGCTCACGGTCGCTGACGACGCCATGTCCGGCGCGGCCATCCTGCGCGGCGACCAGGTGGGCCGTAAGGCGGACCATTCCCAGCCATGGCGACCTCGTTGCCGTCGTGCTCGTCGGGCAGATCGCCGTACGGCGCCTCAGGCGCGATGGCCCGAACGTGTGGCTGGTCCCTGAGAACGACCGGAAGCCGGCAGCAGTGGGCCCGCGGTGGCACACATCAAGGAGAAAGCCGTCGGATTCCGCGGGCGAGGGTGTTCACCACGGGCAGTGCGGCACGGGCCACGGCGTAGGAGGACCGGTGGGTGATGCGGCGCTGCCAGGCAATGTTCTGCAGCGACTGGCGCACCGCGGTACGGGCATAGGCCGGCATGTCCCGCTGGTAGGCGTGCACCGCCAGCGGAATCGTCGAGGTGCCGTCAAGCACCGGCTGCAGGCAGGTTGCCAGCAGGTCGGCGTCCCGGATCGCGGTCGCCGCCCCTTGGCCGGAGGTTGGGGGCATTGCGTGGACTGCGTCACCGATCGCGGTCACCACCCCCGCCGCCCACGGCGTGAACCTCTGTGCCGGATCTACGGCGAGATATCCGAAGCTGCTCACCGAGCTGACGTCGGCGGCTCGAACCAGATCCCGGATCCGCGGTGACCAGGCCGATACCAGCCGGTTCGCGTGGTCGTGCAGCACCGCAGGCGGGGCGCTCGCGTCGGTGTCCGTGCCGCTGGTGATCCCCCACAACACGTATCCGGGCTCAACAATCGCCGGTACCTGTCGGCATGAATCAGGATCAACAGTGACATCGGCCGGATCGAACATCGACAGGAACATGCCCGTGCCGTGCGGGCCGATCACGAACGCCATCCCCGTGGCCAGCGAGGGCGGCAACCATCGGCGCGTGCGTTCGTCGAGTGGTGTCCGGCCGGCCAGGCCCGACACCGGCAACGGACGCGCGGTCGGCTCACCGGCCAGAGCGGCGCTCACCCGTGACCGCGCACCGTCGGCTCCCACCAGCAAGTCCGCCCGCTCAGTTTGGCCGTCGGCAAAGTACGCAGTGACGGTACCGTCCTCGTTCCTGGAAAAATGTGTGAACTGCGAACCGAAGCGCACCACGTCGGACAACCCCTGAGTCAGCAGGGTCCTCAGCGGCACACGACCGATCAGCAGCTTGTCTCCCGCCTCCGAGCGCGGCAGTTCCATGAGCAGCCGCAGACGATGGTCGAACACGGAGCGATGCTGGAGCGCATTCGCACCTGCTGAACTCGCCAGCAGCGCTTGAAACACCAGAGCCGGAATCCGCCGCTGCCGAGGACGCCTCGAAGATCCGCACCGGCCACGGACCCAGGGCTTCGGCGTAGTCGGATGACGTCCGGTTCGTGATCATCCGAGGCCGAGGAGTGCGAGGGGGCGGCGCGGGTCGCGGGCGTTGCGGCGAAGGCCGGCCGCGATGTTCTTTACTCCGGCCGTGCGGAGGGCTCCGATGGCGAGGTTGCGCCAGGTGGCCATCACGCGGGGCGCGTTGCCGGTCTGCAGCTGGGAGGCGTCCTCGGCGAACGTGGTGTCGCGGACATGGTGCAGAGCCTCGATCTTCCAGTGGTCGCGGACGAGTTCGGCGAGCTGGGCCGCGGTGGCCTGCTCGGCGGTCAGGCTGGTGACGGCGCAGACCGTCTTGACGGTGGTCTTGCCGGTCTTGCGGTCGGTGCGGCGGCGCTTGATCTGGACGGCCTGGCGGGCTCCGGGGAAGAGGAGGCTGTTCACGGTGGCAACCTTGATCCGGCGGATCTCCGAGCGGCCGTGGCCGATGCCCCGGGTGCGTCCCTGAAGCGGGATGTCTTTCCAGGGAAGGGGCTTGAGCTGCTGGCGCAGCTTCTTCTGGTTGCCCTTGACGATCACGATGTAGTGGGCGCCGCGGCCGAGGAGTGCTCGCGCTGGGTGTGCATGGCATCGCTGGTGACGACGGTTCCTGCCAGGTCGGCGACGGTGTCCAGCAGCGGCTGGAAGCAGGTGATCTCGCTCGTCTTCTCGCGGACGTCCAACTGGGCCAGGACCAGGCCGGGGTGTGCTCCAGTGCGGCGAGCAGGTGGATCTTGCGGCCCTTCGCTCTGGCCGCGCCGCGCAGGCTTTTGCCGTCCACTGCGAGGCCGCGCAGCCCGGTCGCCTTCGGGCGGCGGTCGGCGAGCCATCGTCCGACCGCCCGGTCCAGCGCATCGCCGTCGAGGCGGGCCAGCAGCCGCCGGACCGTCGTTTCCGTAGGCAGGAACCGCTTCGGGAACAGTGGGTCGAGGCGTATGCCGAGGCGTTCCAGGATGTGTGGCGGGGCGTCGGCGATCCACTCGCCGACTGCCAGCACAGAGGTCGCCCCGCCAGAACTGCGCACGCGGTCAGCGCGAGCACGGCAACCAGAGCGTGCCGTACGCCGCGTGGGTCTCGCGGGTCGGGCACCTCGGCCAGCCGCTCCAGCAGGCGCGGGACCTCGTCGGATACGACCTCGGGATGCTTGCGGAGCTGGTCAAGGCCACGCGGGATCAGCGATGATGCGTCGACAGGCACGGTCTTCCACTCGGATCACGGGGCGTAGAGAACTCCATGATCCTGGAAGCCCGTGCCTGCCACGTTCCGGACACCATCGAGCTGACAGACCGCCATGAACCGGGCCCCACACGACAACGCTGAACCCCTGGACGCCGAAGCCCTACCCTTTAGCGGCCGGGGGAGAGGCGGGCGTGAAGAGTGGCTGTCCGGAGCGAGTGCTTTCGCTGCGGGCTCTCACGGCCTTCCCGTACTGATCCAGTATCTGACGGTGCTGCCCGGAGGGATGCGATCACCCGTGAAATGGGGTTCTTGTCTGACGATCCGACCAGCCGGCGTGAGAGCGTCCTGAATGGATCCGGCTTCTTCCACCTTCAGTTGCCCGATGTCCGCGCATATGCGCGCCCTGGCCGGGGTCATTCCCATAAGTACCGGAATGTCGACTTTTCCGTCTATCTCGGCGGAGCCGCAGGTGCTGAGGTCGCCAACGGCCCGGGGGTCCTCACCGGTGGAGACCCAGACGGTGACGGTGCTGCCCGGCTCGACATAATTGTCCGATTCGGGCTCCTGCTTGGTCACCGTATTCTTGTCATGCTTATCTCCGGTCCTGGTCTTCTGCACCAGTTTCAGTCCGGCGATCTCAGCGCAGGTCTTTGCTTTCTCGGGCGACATGCGCCCGAACATGGGAACTCTCGTCTTACCGTCTTGCTTTTCCCGGTCGCAGAGGGTGAGATCTCCGGTGGCCCGTGGATCCGGGGTGCCCAACGAGGACGAGGACAGGGATCCTGCGTTCATCTTGGCGTAGAACACCAAGGCCGTGAGGACGATAGGAGCCGCGATGAAGACGAACTGTCGGAAATGCGGGTCCCGCCGTAGCGCGTCGAGACGCCCCGGTCGCCTCGGGCGGTCGGGCGCGGCACCCGCATGGGTACTGGGCGTGGCCCTGGCCCTGGCGGGGGCGGCGATTGTGAGGGCGTCGTGCGAGGGTATCTGCCGGGTGGACGTCCGGCTGGTGACGGGCTGGCGGATGGCCTCCGCCATGGCCTGAGCGGTCTGGTACCGCTGTGCGGGGTCCTTGCTGAGGGCGCGTGCGACGATCTCGTCGATGACCGGCGGAAGCGAGGGATTGACCGACGATGGGGTCGGTGCGGGTTGCTGTACGTGCTGGTAGAGCACGCTCATCGTGGATTCGCCATCGAATGCCCGCTTGCCTGTGATCAGTTCGAAGAGCATGCAGCCGACGGAGTAGAGATCGGAGCGGGCGTCGGCGGGCTTTCCCAGCGCTTGCTCAGGGGAGAGGTACTGCGGTGTGCCGAGAATGGTGCCTGTTCGGGTCATGGCGGTGGCGTCGGACTGCAGAGCACGGGCGATACCGAAGTCCATGACTTTGACTGCGCCGTCGTCGGTCACCATCACGTTGGCGGGTTTGATGTCCCGGTGGACCAAACCATGCCGGTGGCTGCATGTGAGCGCATCCAGCACGCCTGCGGTTATCGCCAGTGCCCGCTCAAGTGCCATCGCATTGTCTGGTGAGGGTGAGGCGGCGCTGTCCTGGATCAGCTGACGCAGAGAGCGGCCTTGCACGTACTCCATGACGATGTACTGCACGACGCCTCCGTCGCCGATGTCCTCCCCGCTGTCGTGGACCGCCACGATATTGGCGTGGTTGAGCGCGGCGACAGCCTGGGCCTCACGGCGGAACCGCTCACGGAAAGACGGATCATGAGCCAGTTCGGAATGCAGCATCTTCACCGCAACGGTTCGGCCCAGCACCGAGTCGTGGGCACGGTAGACAGAGGCCATCCCGCCTTCTCCAAGCGGAGCCTGGAGTACGTAGCGTCCCTGACCGACTGCCGCTCCCGTGAACTCGAGCTCGCTCTCTCCCACGCCCATCGCCCTCGTTCTTCCCCCGGTTTGCGCACCGCTGCCCCCAAGGGCGCACTGCGACAATGTTGTTGGTTCCCACCCGAGCAGGGCGCGAGCTCAGATTTTGTCCCGGACATGACCGGCCGGCTGGAGCGGCACGCTACCACGACGACGACCACGCGCTTCCTTGCGGTGGATACGCTGCGACGGCCTGACCGGCGGCTTGCCTGCTGCTCACCCGGCCTCGCAGGGCAGGTTCCCGCTACCGGGGTGAGCACGACGGGTTCCGGATCGAGATGACCTGGTCATCGCTGGGGCGCGTTGGCGGCCTGGGATCGTCTCTCAGGAGTCCTGGCCCAACTCGCATAGCGAAGGGGCAGGGAGCGTGTGCCATCAGCCTCGAGTCCGTGCGGCCACAGGCTGCTGAAGAAGCGCGCCGCACCGGCTCCGTGGTCGGCGGCTTGCAGGGCCAGGCGTTCGGCCTCGTGATGGTCCCCGGCATTCTCCCGCATCCGCGCCAGCCAGTACAGGGCCCGGGTGTCGCCGTGGTCGGCGGCCTGGTCGTACTCGCGTGCGCCGATGTGGGTCAGGCCCGAGGCGTCGTCGATGCCGACGCCCAGGGCGATGACCGTGTTGACGGTGCCCTGGTGGTCGGAGAGGAGGACGTCCAGCTTGTGGCCCGTCGAGGCGCCGTTCACCGCCGTCCGGATGACCGTGGGGGCGCCGGCCTGGGGCCGTTCTTGCGGCCCACCGGCCCCAGCAGCCGGGTCTCGAGTTCATGGCCCCAGGCACGCGTGGGCACGTCATTGATCACACTCGTGGACTGCTCAGCCCGCCGTCACTACATGCGGCGTGGGCACACGTTCGCGGGACGGTCCGCCAAGACCGTCCCGCACCCATCACCAGCCCGCTAGACTCCCCACACTCAAGCCGTTGACCAGCGGTAATGGAGAAGTCCGGCTGGAGTACTAGCGGGCTGGGCTGCTTCTGCATGTCGTTGTCGGTGAACTCAACCTCGGGGGCGTTGGGATTGCCCTTCGGAATTACGATCTCCGGAAGCGTGTTCCAAGCGGCGACTGCCAGGCGAAGGCCATCGAGGCGGAGGAGTGGGACGACGACGAGCACAAGGAGCAGTACCAGGTGCCGGAGGTGCCCGAGCAGAAGGCCGACGGCTGGCTCTCGCACTGGCGCTCCTGACCTGGACAAGCCTCCGGCCAGTGGCGCGGGCAAGCCCAAGGAGACCCTGGGAAAGCCCCCAGTGGGCGAGCGGCTTGCCCAGCGGCCCGGTTCCCATCCCCCAGAAGTCCGCGCTGCCCGTGGTCGGGAGGGTGGGGCGGTTTGTGCGCGTCCCTGCTGCCAGCGGAGCGTTAGGGGTGGGGTGGGGTGACCTGGGCTTCGGTTCTGGGGGCGGGGGTGAGGGGCTTCCCGTTCAGCTCGGTCGCGCCGGGCCGGTCCCACCACAGGTCGCCTTCTGAGGTCAGGAACGGTACCTGTCGGTCGACGTCGGAGCCGTGGTCGAGGGCGTCGGCGACCGCTGTCAGGTAGACGGCCAGTGAGGGCCATCCGTCCTCGAAGTGGCCGGTGTCGTCGTGTGTCGCATTGCCCAGGCGGCCCTGGCCGGGCCCCTCGCGCATGTCGATGATCTGGGAGTCGCCGTCGCTCTGTGCCCAGGGGATCCACAGCGGGTGCCACCAGGGTTCATCGGCCCATTCAGGGGGCTCGGTGAGGTCGGGGTCGTCCCCGGCGATCTCCACGCACATCTGCCAGTGGTCGAGGATTTCTGCGACGGACACGGGAGGTCGGTCGGGGACCAGGGTGGCCCACTGGGTGATCCCGTTGTGGCAGGCCAGTGACTCCAGGAGGTCGGTGGGGAAGCGCATCCCCATTGCTTCCTGTGCAGCTTCGACTTCGGCGGGGTCGGCCGGCGGCGCGAGCAGCACGTAGGAGGCAGGGGCGTGCTGCTGCATCCACGTGTCGATCCTGGCCCAGGAGCGGGCTACCGGCTGGGGTGCGGGGAAGGTGAGCACCCTGCGCAGGAGCTGCAGGCTGCGAAGCCAATAGGGGTACTTGTCCGTCTCGGCCCAGAGTTCCCGCAGCTCGGGTTCGGCTTGGACCCGGTCCAGGGCGCGGTCGGCGATGCCCTGCAGGTCGGCCGGAAGTGCGGGGACGGGCAGGTTCGGCCCGTACGTGCTGGTGACGGGACGGCCGCCGGGGCACTGGGCGGCGACGAGGGCAGCCGCCGCCACCGCTTTGGCCGCCAAGTGCTGGTCGAGGGGGTCGTCGGCGCTGAGGACGCGGACGAGCGCGTCCCGAACGAGGCCGGGCCGGTCGGCGTCGGCGGCCTCGTCGAGGAAGGCGCAGAAGTCTGCGGCGGTGTCGTTGTCGAAGGGGCCGACGTCCCAGGTGCCCATGGGTCTCCTTGCGGTGGGGGTCCTCCGGGATAGTGCCAGGCGGCACCGACAACAGCAGGCTCAGGCGTCGTACTCGACGAGACTTCCTGGTGCGACCTCTGGGCCCGATCGGTGCCGGGTTGGCGGCGGACCGGCTGACGGCGGCTGCTGGCGCGGCTGAGGCGGTGGCGGTTGGTGCGGCCGAAGGAGGCCGGGAGCGGGGCGGTCCCGCAGAGGTGGGCGAAGGATGCTTCTGAGCGGAGTCGGTCGGGGTTGTCACGTGTGCTCGTCAGCAGCTGCCCGTCGGTCTCGCACCGGGTGCCGCCCTGGCTGACGCGCGTGTGGCAGAGATCGCCTGAAAGGGGATTGATCATGACTTGGGGTAACGGCTTACGGTGGGCCGCGACCAACGCGCTATGCGCGAGTAAAAAGGGCAGTTTCTGCTGCCAGGGGGAGCGCGGTCCGGACTGGTCCGCGCCCGTAGGGAATGCATGTACCACCATCTCAAACAGAAGATCGTCACACTCCTCACCGTCCTGTGCCTGACCATCGGGACGGGTGTGGGGACGGCTGCGGCTGCGGAGCCTGCCGAGGGTGAGCCCACGCTTCTGGAGATCGCTGCGCGGGTTTCGCAGTACTCCAAGTGCCGGGAACGGCCCCTGCTGGAGCGGCCCAGGTGCCACAAGGAGTTCGCTCTCAAGTCCGTCAAGCTCGGTCTCGGCGTCGGGGTTTTCGTCTACCTCTTGGGGGATCCGACAGAGGGCGGCGGCACCTCCTTCGACGCGCTCAACAAGGAGCTCGGCGAGCTCACCAAGCTCCGGCCGCTCCTCACACTGGATCCCAAGCAGCAGGCTGACCCGGAGAAGAAGCGGCAGGCCCTCCAGCAGGCGCTGAAGACGTTCAAGGCCGCCAAACCGCACCTGGACAACCTTCGGACCAACCTGGTCACCATCTCCCGCCTCGTCGGCGCCGAGAACGAGTCGGCCGAAGTCCTGGCCATGCTCGTCGCCGCAAACTACGTCCCCCCAGGCGAAGGCCGGCCGGAGATCGTCATTGACGGTAACCCGATCGGACAGTGGTTCGATGAGTTGAACGCCGCCTTCGACCAGGCAATCGCCGGCATGAACATGTCGGTCGAGGCTCTCGATGAGATGAACGCCGCCCTGGACGGCATCAACGAGACCTTCGACGAAATGAACACGGCCCTCCAAGGGGCCGCCAGGGGCATGGACAAGGCCAACCAGGGCGTGGCCGAGATGAACGAGGGCATCGCCCAGGTGAACAAGGCCGTCACCGGGTTCAACAAGGCAGCCGACGGCATCCTCAAAGTCTCCGACGTCAACTTCGACTTCTCCCACGTCGGAGAGGCAGTCGGCACGACCAACACCACGCCCGAGGAGAACGCAGCCCGCGACGCACGCATGGGCGCGCTCCTCAACGTCCTGCCCGGCATCGGAGACGGCAAGGGCATCGTCGACGCAATCACCGGCAAGGACATGGCAGCCGGTGACAAGCTCAGCCGCACCGACCGCGCCCTCGGCGCACTCGCCGTGATGCGCTGGCTCAAGACCGGCGGCAAACTCATCCCCGACGACATCCGCAAGGCTCAGCGGCGCATGAAGTGCGACAGCTTCCCGGCTGGTACGCAGGTGCTGATGGCCAACGGTTCCACGAAGCCGATCGAGGGCGTACAGGTGGGTGACGCGGTCCTCGCCTCCGACCCCGCCTCGGGCACTACCGGAGCCCGCCGCGTCGACGACACGATCCGCACACCCGACGACCGGGACTTCACCGGCATCACCCTGGACGCCGCCCTGGGCGGAGGCTCCCTCACCGCCACCGACCACCACCCGTTCTGGACACAGAACCGGGGGCAGTGGACCCACGCCGTGGACCTGAACGCGGGGGACACTCTGCGTACCCCGGACGGCTCCACCGCGCAGATCCAGCAGGTCACGCACTGGAAGACCCTCCAGCCGGCTTACAACCTGACCGTCAATGACCTGCATACCTACTATGTACTGGCTGGCAAGACCCCGGTACTCGTCCACAACGTATCGTGCGACATCATCCCCGGCGAGATCCCCGACGCCGCGGCCATCGACCGCGGTTCGCTGGTGAAGCTGAAGGAAAAGCAGCTCGAGAAGGCTCTCAAGAGCATGGGAGAGGACCCGCACGGCTTCAAGGCTGACTGGGTTGGTAAGAACATGGTCTCCAGGTTCGACGCGATGCGCGACGGCGACAGCCGGATCGTCCTCGTGAGCAAGGACGGCAGGATCCTGGTCCCGACGAACTACAGGTATCGCCCGTGAGCGCCTTCCGCATCTACCTGAGGGTGGTCAGCGAGACCCTGCAGCCGGAGGCCATCTCCCGGCGTCTGGGAGTGGAGCCCGACGAGTCGACGTCGATCGGCAGCCGCCGACGTTCTCAGTCGCCCCCGCGCTCCCACTCCACCTGGATCCGCCGCGCCGGCCACGCCCGACCGGAGGACCTGGAGTCGGTGATCCTCGCGTGGGGGCAGGACTTCGCCGAGTCCCTGGGCCGCCTCGCCGTCTCCGGTGACGCCGCCGTCTGCCTGGAAATCGTCCAAGAGATCAGAGACCCCGACGACCCTGCGCAAAAGGGCATCTTCCTCAGCCCGGCCCTCGTGTCCTGGCTGGCTACGTCCCATGCCTCCCTGGACATCGACCAGTACGTCTACACAGACCCGCAGTAACCCCAAGTCCCGCTGGCACCGCCAGCGGGACTTGTGCGCTCTACCCCACAACCCGGATAGCCGAGCGGGCCCCGCGGCATGGGGGGAGCCGCGACGTCTTGGATGCGATCCTCGTCCGTCCGGACCGGACGGTGGCGGCTACTGGCAGTCGTATGAGTTCGACGGCATCGGCAACCGCACCGACCTGACCAACCACAACCTCAACCAGGAAAATTCAGGCAAGTTGGACGTACGCGCCTAGAACTGCGCACGCGTGCGCGAGGGAGAAACTCACCCGTCCGGGGGCACAGACGGCGGCAAGACAAGAGCCCCGGGCGATGACGCCCGGGGCTCTCGACCAGCCCACCGGGCGGCGGTGACGTCACGCCCCACTCCACCCCAGCTCGATGAGCGCCGCCCGCTGCTCCGCGGTGAGCTTGTTCCGGCGGGTCTTGGTGTTCGAGACCCACACGCCCAGCTTGACGATCACCGGCTCTGCCTCGCTGTCGATCGCGATCTCTTCGCTGTGGCCGCGCGGCACCAGCCGGTCCGCGCCCTCACGTTCCACCCACTGCGCGAGCGCCGTCAGACCCCGCTGGAACGCCTGCTGCGCCTTGTTTGTGCCCTTCACCGCGGGCCCCGCCGCCGGGGCCACAGAGGGCGCCCGGAGCGGCTGGACGCCCAGCTTGGTCAGCCGCTCCTGCTGTTTGGGCAGGAGCCGTGCCAGGTGGCCGGCTGCTTCTGTTGCTGGAGCCACTTGCCGAGGTCGTCGCCGTCCATCAGGACGCCGGGTGCGATGTCGGGTGCGATGTCGGGCAGGTGGCCGTCGTCGTCGACCAGGTCGGCGAGGACGCGGTGGTGCCGTTGCCAGTCCAGCGGCCACGGGCAGTTCCAGTCCGGGTCGATTGCCGTCGGCTGGGCCGCGCGTTCCGCCGCCCGCTGCGGCTCCTTGCCCAGGCCGTTCCGTCGGAGGTTGGCCATGTGCTGTCCGATGGGCATCATCGCCTCGCCTTCGCCCCAGACCGCGTCCTGGCGCGGGGCGAGTGCCCGTTTGCCCGCCGGTAGGACCGCAGCGCGGCGAGCTTGGCCTCCCACGCTCTTCGCCGGGCTCCCACACCTACAAAGCCATTCCCTCCTCGGCTGGCGGCGCACGCTCCGTGGGCGGGTGTGTGGCTGGTCACGGACAGATCGGGCCGGCAAGGGGGGAAGCATGGCATACGGGGCGCCGGTGGCTGTGGACGAGCGAGTCAGAACATACGTTGGTCAAGGGGTGCCTCTTCACGGTGGCCTCCGGCTCGCGTGCCAGGTGCGCGCGGGCCTGGCACACCGCCGACCCGGCCGCACGGCTGCAGTGAAGAGGACTCGATGACCACCGCCAACCCCACGCCGTCCCCGGAGAGCCACCACCCGCAGCCCGGGCGGACTGCCGATCACGCTGCGCCGGCCCCCTGCGCCTGCAGCTGCATGCCCCGGCGCTGTGACGCCCCTGCGCCGGCCGTGGCCACCGGTGGCTGCCGGGCCGCTCACATGGAGGCTGACGCTGCGGGCGACGCGGCGCGCCGCCACTGGCGACGACCGCTGTCCCTGGGGCGTGGTCGGGAGTGCTTTAGGTTGGCTCACATGAGTGCGCGGGGGCGGAGTTACCAATATGTCGGACCGGTCGAACTGAAGGCTGCGGTCCGGCCTGGCAGCGGTGGGTGCCGGATCAGCTCGGCGGCTGAGTTCGGCGACTGGATCTCTGAGCGATCGGGGGCGGAGCTGGCCGAACCGTTCACCTTCGTGGTCGGCACGGACGGTGTGCTTCGGCTGGCGCCGCGGCGAAGCGAGCATGTGGCCTGTGCCGGCGGAGCCATGGTTCTGGGTGCTGGCGAGATTGGGTTCGTGCGTGAGGCGGACTGGTGGGCCGTGAGCGAGGTCAGCAACCAGTCCACCGGGTACTGCCCGGACGTCACCTCCTGGTCGGAAGTCGCGCGTGCTCTGGACGATGTAGGGCTCGGGCGGCCCTCCGGCTTCACCCATGAGGTGGTGTTCCGGCGGTGTCCTGGCTGTCAGGAGCACAACATTGTGCGCGAGGACGACTTCGTCTGCGTCTTCTGCGGCAGCGACCTGCCCGAGACGTGGAACGTGGATCCCACCGCGTGACGGCCGAGGGTCACAACCACTCGTTGATGGCAGCTACGAGGACGGTCACCTCGTAGCGGACCGCGATCTTGGCATATCGCGTGGTGACGGCGCGGTGTCTCTTGAGGCGGTTGATCCCGCACTCAACCGGGTGGCGCTCGCGGTAGTCCACCGGGTCGAAATGCTGCGGTCGGCCGCCGCGGCAGCCGATCTTCTGATGTTTGCGCGCTTGGTCGGCCTTGTCCGGCGATGGTGCAGCGGATTCTGCGGCGGAGGTAGGCGCGGTTCTTGCGGGATGCGTACGCTTTGTCCGCGCGGACCCGCTTGGGGTGGACGCGTGGCTGGCCCGGCCCGATGCGGGGCGCGCGGATCTTCGTCCAGCGGCCTCGGGCAGTTCCAGTGCTCACCGCCCGAGGACACCGCGAAGCGAAGAAGCTCCTGGAGCCGAAGGGCATACGGATCTCCGCACTGTGCAAGCAGGAGTACGACCCGGTCACCGGGGAACTGCTCGCCACCGGCTACAGCGACCACGCTGCGGCGGTCACCTCGACGGCTGCCGAACTCCACCGTGCCGGGATCGGCCACCGGCTCGGCGGCTTCTGAGATCAGGTCAACGACCCGGGCCTTCTTCGTTGTCTGGACCTCGCGATTTTCGGTGCGCCCTCCACGTACCTCAACTTGTAGGAATGTTCTGGCCGGAGGGTGTTGGCGCACCACTCGCACACCTCACCGGCATCCAGCATCCCCGGGACCCATTTTCGCTGACCTGCGTGATACGCCGTGATCCGCTCCGGTGCCGCTGGGCCGGACGCGTGATGTTGGGCCCATCGAAGACCTCGGCGGTTGTACGCGCCGGGCGGGTGGTGACTCAATGGCTCCGGCAGCGGCCGCCGCCTGCAGGTAAGGAGATGGGGCATGTCACGGGTCGAAGTGAACGGCGTCGAGCTCTTCTACGAGGCGGGCGGGGACGGTGATCCGCTGATCCTGGTGCATGGCTCCTGGAGCGACCACAACCACTGGGCTCCGGTCCTGCACGCCCTCGCGCTGAGATACCGAGTGCTCGTCTACGACCGGCGGGGGCACAGCCAGAGCGAACGTCCGCCGGGGCCTGGGTCCCGGTTCGAGGACGAGGAAGACCTGGCCGCTCTGATGAAGACTCTCGGGTTCGCGCCGGCGTACGTCGCGGGCAACTCCTACGGCGCCTCGATCGCACTCGGCCTGGCCGCCCGACATCCGGAGCTCTTCCGGGGCCTCATCGCCCACGAACCTCCCCTCATGGGCATCGTGGCCGACGACCCCGAGCTTCAGCCTCTGATGGCGGCCAACGGCGAGAAGATCGAATCCGTCCTCGACCACCTGAGGGCGGACGAGACCCTCGCAGCAGCACGCCAGTTCGTGGACGAGGTTGCACTGGGGCCCGGGGCCTGGGAGCAACTGCCGGATCAGCTCCGCGAGACGTTCCTCACCAACGCCCCCACCTTCGCGGACGAGCAGGCCGACCCTGGTTGGGCCAACCTCGACCTCGCCCGCCTCTCCGGCTACACCGGCCCCGCCGTCCTGACCAAGGGCACCGAGAGCCCGCCGTGGTTCGCCACGATCACCGACCGACTCTCCGGTGCACTGCCCCAAGCGCACACGCACACCTTCGACGGGGCCGGACACATCCCCCACGTCACTCACCCGGACGACTACGCGGACCGTGTGATCAGCTTCATCGAAACAAGCGGCCGACCTTGACAACCGACGCGCCCAACGGGGTAGGGCCGCCCGTGGAGCGTCCGGTCAGCGGTGACTGACAGGTGGGCCTTGACCCCGAATCCTGGGCACGGGTTATGCGGCTGGTGCCAGCGTAGTTGATGTTGTCTCGGACGCTGTCTCGTAAGCGATGGGGCTGCG